>JAWXCN010000280.1:0-3566 GCA_034408725.1 Candidatus Hydrogenedentota bacterium | reverse complement strand
GTGTAGGACCCCGATTTTGTCGTGCGACAGGCGACTGGACCGGTGAGGTAACGCACGTTGCGACTTAGGTATCGGAACGCGGTTGAGCATGCCGCTTGCATCACGGTGTTGACCCTCATTCCTGTTTTGCTCCTTTTACCGGGAGTATTACGCGGCGCGTTACCGATCGACACGGCAAGCATCCTTTCGCTCACGCCGTGGGAAGAAGCGCGGCCTGGCGGGGTAGCGGCAGATCAGAACCCCGGCGCCAATCTTACCGCGCAACGGTACTATCCCTGGTATGTTTTCATCAGCGAGGCAGGTAGTCCACTCGAAACGCTCTGGAATCCGTTGGAACATGCCGGACAGCCTTTTCTCGCGGTATGGCGCACGCGGTGTTTGTCAGTGTTCACGGCGCCGTTTTATTTGGGGGACGTGGCGACGGCCCTGACGATTTCGATATTTCTTAAACTGTGGATTGCGGGCGGGCTTGCGTTTTATGCTGCTCGCCGGTTGGGCCTTTCCACCGCGCTGGCGATGATTCCGGCGGTATCGTTTCAACTCTGCGGTCCGCTGGTGGTGTGGAGCGTGTTTCCCATTTCCGACGTCTTGCCGTGGTTTCCGTTGTTGTTTTTATTGAGTGAGCGGCTTGCGCTCGGTGAATATAGGGCGTGGCCCGGTGGCGTGATCGCGGTTGCTGCGATGCTGTTGGGAGGAGAGCCCGAAGCTTGCGCCGTGTTGATAGCCGTTGCGATCCTGTATTTTTTTGTGCGCGCGTGGAATGAATGGCACGGCGCGGCCGGAGCGGCTGCCGCGGCGGCGGTATACGCAGGGGCGCTCGGCCTCGCGCTTTGCATTGCCTGTGTTCAAATTCTGCCGTATATCGAACTGTTGCGATTCGCGGTGGATGCCGCGAGCATTCCCCCCCAGGTTGCTCCTTCGGCGGCAGGATTATCAGGATGGCTGCTCCCGTATGCGGAGATGCCTGGTCACGCCGCAACGACAAACCACGCCGGGATACCCCTGCTGATCATGGTTCCCGCATGGCTATCGTTACGCTCGTTCGCCGACGTGCGCACCCGCCGACGATGCGAAGCAGTACTGGTGCCTGTAGTTCTCCTGAACGTGCTGGCATTTTTCTGGCCGCGCTTGCGTGAATTTACCGCGCTGGCGTCGTATCTTCATCCTGAACACCTGTTGATGATAAACGGTTTTGGATTGGGCCTCGTCGCCGCATTCGCGGCGGATGAATGGAACAAACTGGGCGTTGACGAGATCAAAAGCACGCTGAAACGGTTCCTCATATTGTGCCCGCTGATAGTGGGCTCGGCTGCGACGCCGGCATTGTGGCCGGGGTTGCACGAAGGCGGTTCCGCGGGTCCCTGGTGGGCCGTGACATTGGCCTTTCTGCTGATCGTGGCAACACTGGCGAGTCTTGGCGCTACCGTACTGCGTCCATCAATGCGCATCGCGGGTTATGCTCTTGCGCTCATCCTTTCAATTGATCTACTGATCACGTTTTTTCCTGTCATGCCCTCGACGCCAAAAGCAGAAGTATTTCCCGAAACGCCGTTCGTCGCTTTGCTGAAAAAAACGGGTGGCCGCGTCACGGGAAGCGCCGCGCTTGGACAATGGCCGTTGGCGGGAAATAACGTGCCGCAGTTGTACGGCGCCGCCGGCGTGGTGATGAAACACCAACGGGATTTCGCCGAACGCGCGGCGGAAGACCCGCTACTATCGCGGCGCTCGGGATCGCCACTGCTGTTGTTGAAGCAGGAAGATATTCAGGGGTCCTATGCGCCTATCCGCGAGATGCTGAAAGTTGAACAGGTATTTCCGGCGGGCGCGGTGTTGTTCTATGACACGGAGGCGAAAGAACGGGCGTGGATGGCGTACGAGGTACGCAACGTCGAACAGTATAGCCCGGACGAACTTCAGTCCGGCCTGCCTGTGCTGGTGGAACAGGGCGTGCCCCCTCCCCCGCTGCCACCGGACAAAGAACCCGGAACAGTCACAATCGAACCGGCCACGTCCAATTCCAAAGTAACGGTGACTCTCGACGGCGTCTCGAAAGGCATTCTGGTGTTGGCAGACGCCTATTTCCCCGGCTGGGAAGCGCGAATCGACGGCGAATCGACGCGGGTATTTCCGGCTGATCTGTTGTTCCGTGGTGTTGAAGTGCCCGAAGGCGCGACGGAGATCGTGTTTGAATACAAACCAACCCTTATTATTGTTGGGCTCGTTGTTTCAGGTTTGGGCATTCTCATCCTTTTAATTGGAATGACCGCACTTGTGCCTTCGACGCTCGAAGGTCTGAAAGCAACGCAACGTTGGGGTGCATGAAAGTTGGCGAGCTAATGTCAGCTTGCCTTTTTGATCGCCTTCTCGATGCCCGGGTCCGGCGCAACACCCAGCGCTAACGCCTTGTCGTAGGCCACCTGTGCGGAAGCCGGGTCCTTTTTTTCCTCCGCATACCAGTACGCGAGGTTATACCACGCGGGCGCGTAGCCGGGGTTTGAATCCGTCAGCGATTTTGCCGCGGCAATGGCGTCGTCCACCTGATCGTTGTGGGCCATGTTCACCGCATGCGCGTTTCGCGCATCAATGAGATTCGGATCGAGTTGTAGCGCTTTTTCATAATGCGTCGCAGCTTCCGCGAACTTTTTCTCGTTCATCAAATGTACGCCGAGCGTGTACTCGCCCAGCGCGTCCGAACCAATTCCAAGGTCCGCCATCATGGCCGACACAGCGGCATTTGCGGCCAACTCAAAGCGTTGTTTCAGAATCGCGCCGCCGTCAGCGGTCCAGCGATTGACCTTTTCTTCGTCGACAGTGAAGTCGGGATTCGTAACGTTCGCGCCCATGCGGCTTGTCGGATCGCCCAGCTTGGCATTGGCGAGAATCGGTTCAGTCGTGGCAACGATTGTGTTGTCCCAAAGCCGATGGCCATCTGGCAGGCTGACCAGCTTGCCATCCAGTTTCGTCGCGAGGACGCCTTCCGGCCCGTAAACGCCAAAGGTCAGTTCGCAATCGAGCAACAAGTCGCTACCATTCTTCCCAATTGACCGGTATCGCGCGTCAATCGCTTCATCGACGGATTTCGCGCCCGCGGTGGAGCCCATCGGTGAAACTTCAGCTAAGGTTGTGCCGAGGGCCGTTTCCAGCCGCGACTTGATGATGCCCTTGTAAACCTCCGCGGCATCGTAGCCTTCCAGTGAAGCGTGGATCGGCGCGCGATACTTGGCGTTCACTATCGCGTCTGCGCCCGCGCCCAAGACCATGCCGGAGGAACCGAGTACGCGCAACGTCTTCCCCGCGGGCGAAACGGAAACCTGCATTTCGTTTGGAATTGCTTTCGCGGACCACGCAGGCGATTTCGATTCACTGATGGTCGCTGGGCCTTCGTGCGTGGTCGCGCATCCGGCGGCAACCAGAAAAATGGCGATGGATGAAAAAACTAGACGGCGCATGGTGAACCCCTTCCAAAGGTAAATTAGCGCAGATGGTATCAGAGGGGGCAAGTGCAATTCACGGGGGATGAATGGGAGTGATGGGAAAAATGGGATGAATGGGAAGCGGACCAAATT
>JAWXCN010000279.1:0-5803 GCA_034408725.1 Candidatus Hydrogenedentota bacterium | reverse complement strand
CGCTTGGCGAGGGGAAGGGGCGCGCCCCGCGCGAGTCGCACATCATCATTCTCGATAATGGACGGACGGCGATGCGCGATAATCCGGAAATGCGCGAGGCGCTAAGCTGCATTCGTTGCGGAGCATGCATGAACGTGTGTCCGACATACGGCGTGGTAGGCGGTCACACTTTCGGCTATATCTATCCTGGACCAATTGGCATTCCATGGACCGCGGAAGTACATGGACTCGAAAAGGCAGGTGATTTCGCGCCGCTGTGTATCTCCTGCGGGTTATGCAAAGAGATTTGTCCCGCGAAGATTGACATGCCGATGATGATCGCCGAGGTGAAACACCGCGACGCGAAAGACCACCCGCATCCGCGCGTGGACGAGGTGATGATGGGCGCGGAATCGGCCGCGAAGATGGCCAGCGCTTTCGCGCCCATCGCAAACGTTGCATTGAAAAGTAGCGTCGCGCGGTCATTAATGCACTCGGCAGCAGGCATTGATTCGCATCGCGCGTTGCCCGCATTCAAACGCGACACCTTCATGAAGCAATTCGCGCGACGGGCCGCGCCGGGCGATGCGGATGCGCATCATCAGGTCGCGTTTTTCGTGGATGTCTACGCAAACTACAATGCGCCCGAACTCGGCATGGCCGCGGTGCGCGCTCTTGAAGCAGCCGGGTGCCTGGTGGTCGCGCCGGAACAGCAATCCAGCGGATATCCGTATATTGCGTATGGCGATTTGGATCGCGCGCGCGACGTGGCTCGTTACAATGTCGAACGGTTCGCGCGATATGCTGAAAAAGGATTCGACATTGTCGCAACTGAACCCACCGCGGCGTATGCATTGAGCGCTTCATATCCGAAGCTGCTGCGGAAAAGCCCCGATTCGGTTTTAGTCGCCCGGCAAACGCACGAATTGTTTGAGTATCTTTTGCGGGTTGAGGCGCCCATTCCCGTCGCGCGCCGCGACCGTTTTGTTGGAAAGCGTTACGGATTCCACGTGTCGTGTCATCAACGTCCCTTGGGCGCGGGACGCGGCGCGATGGAATGGCTTCGGCGGTGCGGTGCGGACGTTCAACTGATTGAGACCGGTACATGCTGCGGTATGGGCGGCACATTCGGAATGAAATCAGGCGCGTTAGGATATGAACTGTCCATGGAAGTCGGCAAGCCGCTGTTTGCGCTGTTCAAGGACGCCGGCGTGGATGCGATTGTTACGGAAAGCAGCGTGTGTGCAATTCAGCTCGCCGAGGGGGTGGGAATTCCGGTGGTGCATCCGTTGATGTTATTGGCGGATTGATGGATTTGGCGGTTCAAAAAAAACAAAGGCGGGCATGGAAAAACCACGACCGCCTTCAAAAAGCGTTAAGCGACGAAAACCGAAAAGTTCGGCCTTAGAGCAAGTTGAGCACGCCACTGCCGATGAGGTTGGGCAGGCCGAAACCACCACCAACCAGCGTCCACAGAATCACGAACGGCCAAAAAATAAGCGCCAGCAACATAGTCAGAATCCTCCTTTTCGCGTTTATCGTTGACCTCGATGCTAATCGAGGCTGCTGCGAGCATATCACAAGGGGGTAGTGAAGTCAAGATTTAGGCACAATCAGGGCAAATTTGTCTCAATCACCCAAGCGGTAGTGGGCGCTAGGAAACTTCGACGCCTACCTTCGCCAATGCCCTCCGCAAGTCGTCCGGTGTAAACGGTTTTGTCAGGATGGAAATTGCCCCGTGATCAACAGCGCGGTTGGCGAGGTCCCGATCATCCGCAGTGGCCACGCCGATAATTCGACACCCCGAAAGTTCGGGGACTTCTTTTAATCGGCGAAGCACTTCTAACGCATCCATGCCTGGCAACCGCAGGTCCAGGAAGATTACGTCGGGGTGAAAAGCGGCCACGAGGCGGCCAGCGTCGAATGCGTCGAAAGCGGATTCGATATGAAACGACGTTCGCGCGCGGTCAAGCAGGCGGCGTACGACTTGCGCCACGGACCGCTCGGGGTCAATGAGTAGGATGCGCACACCTGCCGCATTCAGATCGCCGTGAACCGGAATGCTGTTTTCGCGCAAAAACTGCACGAGGTCTTCGCGCCGGATGCGCCGGTGTCCCCCGGGCGTTTTGAAAACGGAAATACGCCCGGCCTCGGCCCACTTCCGAATGGTGTCGGCGGTGACATGGCAGTATTTTGCGACTTCAGACGTACTAAACGATTGCTTCATTTCCATAAAGGCGATATCACCTGCGAGCCCGCGATGTGGAACGAAGCCAAAAGAACCCCCGTCCCCATGGCCCACAATGGACCATCAAGACCAAGAACACTTCCGCTATATACCCCAATCGCCGACGCGACCGTTTGAAAGCTTTAGACAAGTGGAGCTGGATCGGGGAATCGAACCCCGGACCTCATCATTACGAGTGATGCGCTCTACCAACTGAGCTAATCCAGCTTAAAAAGTGGTGCCAAGGGCCAGAATCGAACTGGCGACACGCGGATTTTCAGTCCGCTGCTCTACCAACTGAGCTACCTCGGCACTGGTTTTCAAAGCATACGAAACGTAGAAGAGCAAGTCAAGCTGGATTCAGTATGTAGACGCGAGACAGCGGGCGGTCGCAAGTCATTGGGGCGGAAAGAGAGGACGAAATGGGACGGTTCCTATTTTGTCCCGCGCCGATCCGTGAACACGCCGCCTTCTTTTGAATTCAGGGCCATTGTCCGCAAGTGCGACAACAATTCGAAGAGGTGTTTGGGAACCAACGTGTCTTTGCTGCCACAATTGGCCACGCAAAACATGATGTCAAGTCCTTTTAGCTTGCCGGTGACGATGTCATGCGGCTTCTCAGACCCGGTAACGGAAACGTATAGTTTCCCGAGATGGGACGTCCAGACTTTACGGACCCACGGACAGAACGCGCGCATATGCTTGGCCGGCATCATAATCATGAAATGCCCCGCGCCCATGTGCCCGACGAACCCTACATCCTTCGTGAGTTCCTGAGAGCATTGCGCCAGTGCGCGACCGAGATGACGCACCGCTTTGTTGCGTCCGTCATTGCCGAATTTCCGGCCAAACTCACGCAGGTTCAGCAGTTCGCAGTGCGACACGGAAAACGTGTCGTGGATGCTGATACGGCGTTGCAACTCCCGTTTCGTCGCTTCGGCTCCCGGCAATGACGTCAGTTCATCAATGCCGGAACCGGACGAACTTACCCGCAAAAGCGCCTCGACGCGCTGAACGAGATTATTCGTATCCAATGGTTTGGAAATGAAATCGTCAGCGCCTTGCGCGAGGCCGTGTACCACTTCTTCTTCATTGCTCATTGCCGACATGAGTAGGATAGGGATCGTATAAAGATGAGGGTCGCGCCGCATGCGCCGGCAAATTTCGAAACCGGATACATGGGGCAGCATCACGTCGAGAATTAAAAGATCGTGGGTATCGCCTTGCAGCGTTTCAACAACCATCTTCCCGGAACGTTGCGCCGTACACTCATGCCCGTGGCGGACGAGTTGTTCCTGGACAGCCTGGCTCGAAGCCGGGTCGTCGTCTACGATGAGAATCTTTGCCATTGACGGGTCCCCGGGCCGTAGTCTTCGCGCGGCGGCAATATAGTGGGCGAGGAGGGATTCGAACCCTCAAGCCCGTTGGGGCAGCGGATTTTAAGTCCGCCGTGTATGCCATTCCACCACTCGCCCGCACCGCCGCACTGGCCCCGAAGCCGTTGCGGGAAGCGCGGAGCTACGACTGATTCCCTGCTCCGAGCGTAATATGAAATGGAGGCGGCACCCGGACTCGAACCGGGGGTGAAGGCTTTGCAGGCCTCTGCCTTACCAACTTGGCTATGCCGCCGTTCCTGCTCGGATTCTAACGAAGCGCCGGAAAGAGAGTCAAGGAAGCGAGGAAGTTACGAAGAAAATCCGCGAGTGGACGCGTGGTTAGCGGTGTCCAATCTTGTCAGTGGAACGCTATGCTATTCTCTCCCGGAACGGAGGAAATTCAATGAAGCCTGTTTTGAATGCGGGGGAGTTTGTGGTCGGTCTCGACATCGGCGGCACAAAAATGATGGCGTGCGTTTTTGACCACAAATTCAAGATCATTGGCCGATGCCGGAAAAAAAGCAAATCGGGCAAGGATGAAAAACCGGAAGACCGGATCGAGAAAATTGTCCGCGAGGCGATAACCGATGCGGGTGAGGTCCCGATACGCGGAATCGGAGTTGGCTCGCCAGGTCCATTGGATCCTGGAACGGGTGTAATAATCGATACGCCTAATCTCGGATGGAAAAAATTTCCGCTGGGCCAGGTTCTGTCCGATGCCTTCGGCGTGCATGTCGCCGTTGATAACGATGTAAATCTTGGAACGCTGGGTGAATGGGTGTTTGGCAAGGTCAAAGATTGTAAAAACGTTGTCGGCCTTTTCCCGGGGACTGGGATCGGTGGCGGAATCATTGTCGATGGCAAACTCTACCACGGTGCATCCGGTTCCGCGGGGGAGGTGGGGCACATGACACTCGAAATCGACGGACCTTATTGCGGCTGTGGCAAGCGTGGTTGTTTCGAGGCACTCGCGTCGCGCGTGGCCATCGCTTCGCAAATCGCCGCTTTGGCCGCGCGGGATGATGCGCCGTATATCCTGAGAAACTGCGGCACGGATCTTGGGAAAATCCGGAGCGGGGTGATTGCCAAAGCCATTGACAATGGCGACAAAATGGTAGAGGGCGTGGTGCGTAAGGCGGCGTTCTATACAGGTGTAGCCGCCGCGAATCTTATCAACGTGCTCAGCCCTGAAGCACTGGTGTTGGGCGGTGGGTTGGTGGAGGCGATGCCGAATATTTATATGGAAGAAGTCACCACTGCACTGAAGCAACACACGATGCCGTTCCTATTGAAGTTTGTGCGGGTGATGCCTGCGAAGTTGGGGGATGACGCCGTGGCGATGGGCGCGGCGGCGCTTATCGCGGATAGATTGAATCAAAAATAAGATTTTTCACCACGAAGGCACGAAGAACACGAAGAAGAAATGAATGCGAATTGAAAAAGAGTTAGTAACCACGGAGACACGGAGAACGCGGAGAGGAGAATGGGAAAGTAGAGATGAAGTCTTTAGTAGGGTGGCGTCCTGGGATTTGAATTGAATTTCAAATTTAAAATTTCAAGAAGGGATTAAATTCCTTCGTGCTCTTCGCATCTTCGTGGTGAAACCGCATTAAGTCTGCTCATCTTCCAGCACGCAAATTCCAAAGGATTTTTCACCACGAAGCCACGAAGAACGCGAAGAAATGAATGTGGATCGGAGAAGAGTTTATAACCACTGAGACACTGAGACACGGAGAACGCGGAGAGGAGAAAATATTAACCACGGGGGTACGGGGAACACGGGGAGGAAATGCGAATGGGGAGATGGAATTTTTAGTGGGGGTGGCGTCGGTGGGAGTTGATTTGGAATTTGAAATTTCGAAAAGTGAGTGAAGGGTTGGCCAGGTTACAGGTGAAACTTGAGAGACCCCTCGAATGGGATTAAATCCTTTGTGTTCTTCGTGTCTTCGTGGTGAAACCGTATTAAAACCGTTCGTCTTCGAGCACACGGATTCCGGAGATTTGCGCGAGCTTGAATACGCGGGCGCCGCCGAGACGGTGGCAGTAGCCACTTAGGGATGGCACGGGCCCGACAGTGTCTAGTGTAACTGGATTTACCCGGCGGACGGAGGGTTTTGGACTCCACGTCGATTGATAGCGCAATTGAAGCGTGCGCCGGCGTTGGATGGCGTCGTGCACGATCTCTCGCATGATCTGCGGCGAGTATGATGGCAAGGGCAGG
>JAWXCN010000278.1:0-11978 GCA_034408725.1 Candidatus Hydrogenedentota bacterium | reverse complement strand
GCCGCGCTCGACCTCGATAATGCGGTTCGTGACGGCGGTGAGGGTCTGGCGGTCGTGAGAAATGATTACGAAGGCGCGCGGCCAGTCCTGCAGGAAGCCTTCGAGCCATTCTCGCGCTTCGAGATCGAGGTGGTTCTCGGGTTCGTCGAGCAGCAACAGATCAGCGTCTTGCAACAACACCAGGGCGAGCATCAGGCGCGTGCGCTGGCCGCCGCTCAACGCGCTCGCGTGCAAATCAAAATCGTTTATGGTGAACCCGAGACCGTGGAGCACGCGCTTGATATTTGTCCGGAAGTCGTATCCCCCGCGCTGCTGAAACTCGTCCTGCACCGCGCTATATGCCGGCAGAACGGATTCATCGCCCGCGCTAAGTTGCTCCTCGAACGCGCGCAACCGCTGTTCGAGCGCAAGCACGTCGGCAAAGGAGCGCAGCACGACGTCGAACAGCGTTTCGTTGGGGTCCAGCACTGGCAACTGGGCCAGGCACGCCACCCGCGCGCGCCGCATCCGTTCGATAGTACCTTCGTCTGCGTCGAGCTCGCCGAGCATCAAACGGAATAGTGTGCTTTTCCCGGCGCCGTTGCGGCCAATCAGACCGACCTTGTCCTTTTCCTCGATGCGGAGATTAATTCCTTGGACTACGGGAACCCCGGCGAAGCGCTTGGCGACGTTTTCGAATCGTATGTAACTCATTCGTAGATAATAGTCTCTGATAATTTTTCATGAGTGAGCAACAAAGTATACCAAACTGGCGGATCAATTTCCGTCGCCGCGCGACTCCGATAGTCCTGACTGAAAGAAATATGAGCGCCGCGTTTGGGCGCGCCCTGCGCGCAAAGCTCAGTTGCGGGGATTGATGGGCTGGGGATTGGATGGGGAACGGCGGTATTGGGAAGAACAACGCGGCGCCGGATCGGAATCCGGCGCTACGTTGGCGCATCGAGAAATGAACCTACTATTTTAGGAATGCGAACCGTTCGCGGTTAAGCGCCGTGCGCGCATTGGAGATCAGATCGGGGCCGTGAACGTACATCGTGCTGTCGCCGAGGCGCCACTCGCCGTTGTCGTGCGTGAAGTGATAATCGATCGCCCAATACATGACGCGATGGTCAATTGTGATAGCGCGGGTGTAGACGGTGCCGCGGCCAAAGGGTTCGCCAAACACAACGTACTCCGGCGTGACGAATGCATCGACTGCGATTTCGGCGGACCTAAGACCTTCCTGTAACACACGGGATTCGTTGGCATACTTTTTCATGTGATCACGCAGATCGGCGACATCCGAATACGAGTTTGCGTGAACATACAGACCGAGCGAAACAGTCGCCGCGAATGCGGAGATCCACCCGACGGCGCGTGGAACGTTTTTCGTTTTCATCGTTCTATCTCCGAGCAATGTTGTTATACGCAGCAACTTATTGCCGGTATTAACACGCGCGGGATGGTTTCTATTCATTGCGGGGAAGCGGCGATGAAAACAGGGATCAGGTAAGCGGCATGCCGCTGGCCTTCAATACAACTTCTTGTACGGAGAGATCGTGCGCTTTCGCATACGCAAATGAGTGATCGCCGCGCATACACGCCGCGAAATCCGAGAAATCGGCGGCGTGGCGCGGCAACTCCTCGAACACAATGGGATGTGTGCCAGTGTTGTAGCCGCCAGCACCATTGCGCAACGCCAAATGTCCGGCAGGCGGCTCCAACGGCGTCAGAACAATGGAGCCGTTGCTACCGGCGATTTTGAAACGGCGCGTAGGAAACGGCTGAAACTCCATCGCGGCGGATTCAATAAAGGCTATTGCGCGGGGATATTCGAATACGGCGAGCGTGTTGTCCGCGAGCAGATCATTCGTAGCGCCGTCATGCCGGATGAAAGAAGTGACTTTTTCAGGAGCACCGAGCAACAGCACGATCATGTCGATTACATGGCAGCCAAGTTCGAACATGATGCCGCCGGAGAACGCGCCGATGCGCGCGCGTTTTACGGCGTCGAGATCAGTACACATACTCGCGTTGATCGAATAAATTTCCCCGAGCCAATTTTCGCGCACGGCGCGCCGGATGAAATCGAATCCGGGGTTGTAGCGGAACATGTAGCCCATCTGCACGAGCAATTGTTTTCGTTCGGCTTCTTCCATCAGCGCGCGAAACGCTGGTAATGATGCGCCAGCAGGTTTGTCGAGATGAATATGTTTACCCGCGTCAACCGCGTTGCGCGCGAGTTCGAGCAGACGCGGCACACCGGATTCTACGGCGGCCATTTTGATTGAAGTGTCGCTCAGCAATTCGTCGCGCGACAGCCAGCGCACGTCTTTCAACGCGGGGTTATTTTCAAGCTGCGATCGCACCGCGTCATCCGGCTCACACACGCCAACGAGGTCGAAATCCGGTGATCGTTGCAGCACTTTGAGCACGTCGACGCCGTGGGCGTGATCGATGCCGAGGATGCCGCAGCGAATTTTTTTTGGTTGGTCCGTAGCAGTGGCAAGCGTGGTGGTGGCGGCGCCCAAGGCGACAGCCTGGAGAAACGAACGGCGGTTCATGGTTTGGCTCGCATTGAAACTTTTCTTCCCAAACTGACGCGAATTGGGGAGCAGTATTGGAGCGTTGCGAACCAAATCAGAAATGGCAACGCGCAAAGCAGCCAAACCAATGCTCCCATCGATTATGGAGTTAGCGTAGAGAGTGGGGCAGATGGTCCGCAACTTCGTTCCGGTTGTTCGCGGTTGGTGTGTACACGGTGGGCGCCGTAGCCAGGGCATTTTGCTTATTTGCGAAGGAAGCTTGCCGATGTTAAGGGAAAGCGGCAGCTAACCGCTGCCGCGCTCCAAGGCGCTTCACGCGGATTTTGGACGTGGATCGGGGACAGCCACCGGCAACCAAAACGCGTTGCCGGTGACAGTCCCCTGGATTTATCCGACTTCTCCGCCTGCCGCATGTTCCTCGGCGAGACCCGAAACGAAATCCGGATCGAGTTTTGGAAACAGCACCTCGGGCGTGTTCAATGGCGCGCCGGATTTGATGCCGGCTTTCGCGGCGTTCCAGCCGTCCTCGCCGCCGTCGGGCCCGCCTTTTGGGAGCGCAATATTGAGTATGCGCGCAAGTTTTTCCGCGCCGTCTGGTGTGAACGGCACAAGTGCGGTACATAACGCGCGGACGACCTGGCAGCACACGTACAACGTTGTGCCGGTGCGCGTGAGATCGGTTTTGCGCGTGGTCCACGGCGCTTTCGTGTCGAAATATACGTTTGCGCGGCGGCCCATGTCGATCAGCCGTTCGGAGGCTTGGCGGAACCGGAAGTTTTCGAGCGAATCCGCGATGCCATCGAGTTGCGCAGGCAATGAATCGAGCAATGCGCGGTCTTCAGCATCGAGTGTGCCGGATTCAGGCACTTTGCCCTCGAAGTTTTTCACGGTCATCGTGAGCGAGCGATGCACAAAATTACCAACGACGTCGCACAGCTCGCCGTTGTAGCGATTGACGAATTCGTCCCAGTCGAACGCGGCGTCGCGCGCTTCCGGCATGATTGCGCAGAGGTAGTAGCGGATCGCGTCGCGGCAGAAGCGTTCGACGAACCAGCGCACGCTGATCATGTTGCCCTTGGACTTCGATCCTTTTTCCGTCTTGCCGGTTTCGCGGTTGTAGACGTTGAGGTATTCGTTGCCGACGACGTTATCCGGCAGAATGTAATCGCCCTGGCCCATGAGCATCGCGGGAAAGATCACGGTGTGGAACGGGACGTTGTCCTTGCCGATGAAATGGAGCATGCGCGTGCCCGTGTCCTTCCACCACACAAGCCAGGCATCCGGATCGCCCTTCGCGTCGATGCCCCATTGTCGCGTGTTGGTGACGTAACCGATAGGCGCGTCGAACCACACGTAAATTTTTTTACCTTCCACGTCTGGGCTTTCCAGCGGGATGGGCACGCCCCAGTCGGTGTCCCGGGTGATGCAGCGGGCGCGCAATTCGTTCACCCAGCCGTATGCAATGCCTTTGACATTTGCGCGCCATTCGGGATGGCCGTCGAGCCATTGCTTGAGCGAAGCGGAAAAATCCTGCAAGCGCAGGAACCAGTGCATCGAATCGCGCAACACCGGCGTCGAAGAATCGCCGGGAATGTTCACACGCGGATTCACGAGTTCCCTGGCGGCAAATTGCGTGCCGCAGTTCTCGCATTCGTCCCCCGTAGCCTCTTCGTACCCGCACTTCGGGCATGTGCCTTTGACGTAGCGGTCGGGGAGATATTTTTGCGATTGTTCCGTATACCACAGCTCCATTGTTTGCTGATTGATGTGACCGCCTTCCAGCAATTTCGTGAAAAACGCCTGGGTCGTGTCCGAGTGCAGGTCCCACGACGTGCGGCCATAGATGTCGTAGGAAATACCGAGCCGCGCAAACGATTCAGCATTGGCCGCGTGATACCGGTCAATAATCTCCTGCGGGGAGATGCCCTCCTTTAGCGCGGTCAAGGTAATCGGCACGCCGTATTCGTCTGATCCGCCGATATACAGCACCCGCTCACCGAGCAGGCGTTTGAACCGTACATAGATGTCTGCCGGCAGATACGCCCCCGCGACGTGGCCGAGGTGGATGTGCCCGTTGGCATAGGGAAGCGCACTGGTGACCAGGGTGCGCGTAAATGTGTTTTCCGTCGTCATGAAGATTCCCGTGCGTATGCCTACAGTCAAAAGAAAGCGCAGGCAATCGCCCGCGCCAGAGGGGAGATTGTACTGTTCGATGGGCCGACGTGTCCAAGCGGGTACGGTGGGCGACATGCTCTACCGCAATCCAAAGGGCCTTGGAGTGCGGCGGCGGTAGCTGCCGCCATTTCTTCACAGACTTTATGCGCTATGGCAATCTGAGAGCATAAGCCGTTGCCAATAGACTCCGGCTCCGCCGGAAGCCAAAGCGGTAGCTCCGTCCGAAGCGGACTCCGCTACCGCAGTCCAAAGCCTTGGAGTGCGGCGGCGGTAGCTGCCGCTTTTACTTCAAGCGGGCAGCAGCGCCACGCACCGCTCAAGACCACTCGCAATCCGAAGCGAAAGCGGTAGCTCCGTCCGAAGCGGACTCCGCTACCGCAGTCCAAGGCCTTGGAGTGCGGCGGCGGTAGCTGCCGCTTTTGCTTCAAGAAACCAACAGCGCCACGCATCGCTCAAGACCACTCGCAATCCGAAGTGAAAGCGGTAGCTCCGTCCGAAGCGGACTCCGCTACCGCAGTCCAAAGCCTTGGAGTGCGGCGGCGGTAGCTGCCGCTTTTACTTCAAGAGGGCAGCAGCGCCACGCACCGCTCAAGACCACTCGCAATCCGAAGCGAAAGCGGTAGCTCCGTCCGAAGCGGACTATGAGGAGAACGAATTGAAAATCCCTGAAAGTAATACAGTTGCAAGTCACAGGTATGGTTGATGGGAAACTATGCGGTAGGACAGCGGAATGTCCGGCTGTCTTGGGCCTGTAGCCGCAGATGATGGCGAAATCCGTGGGTGTACGCTATACTGCAGCGTGCAGATAACGGATGCGGAACAGGGGAATTAGTCATGCGTAAGTTCCTGTCTTTTCTAGCGATCCCGCTCGCGCTCGGCCTGCTAATGGGTTGTCCGCGCCTCAATGATCCAAAAGGGTTCGAATACACCAGCGCCGATTTACAAGGTGGCTGGCGCGGCTTGAACGATTTCCTCGCCGGTGCCGAAGGCGGCGGCGCGGGCGGTGGCGATGGTGGGGACGTCCCGGCGCGGGAGTTGGTCGAGCCAGACGTCATCCGTCTGGTTGGCGACACGCTCTACGTGCTGAACCAGTACCGCGGGTTGACGCTGGTGGACATGGAATCGAAGGAAGTCATCGACCAGGTCCCCACGCTTGGCTTTCCCCGCGATCTCTACGTGGTTGGGAACCGCGCCTATGTGCTGGTGGCCTATGCCGCGGATTTTGAGGCGAACGGCGACACGGTGTCCTACGAAATTGCGTCCCGGCTGTATGTCGTCGATATTGCCGATCCTGCCGATTGCGAAATCGTTTCCACCTTCGGGCTCGAGGGTGATCTTGCTGACAGCCGTCTTGTGGGTGATGTCTTGTATGCCGTGACCGCGGAATACGATTGGAGCTGGCTAGATGGCATCGCGGTGAAAGCGAAAGCTTCCGCGTCGCATATCAAGAGCGTAAACATCGCCGACGAGGACAATATTTTCGAAGTGGACCAGGTATCGACGAGCAGCATTGGCGATGTCGTATACGCGACGAACACGGCGATGTTCGTTGCGGGATGGGACTGGAACGACGACGAAAGCACGATTACGTATATCGATATCAGCGACGCCGCGGGCGATTTGCAAGTCAGCGATTCTGTCAAGGTCACGGGGCACATCGCGGACAAGTTCAAGATGGATGCGTTCGATGGTGTGCTTCGGATAGTGTCCAACGGCTGGCAGGATGATGGCCGCCGTACATACGTTACGACGGTCGATCTCGCCAATCCGAATGACCTCGCGATTCTCGCGGACATGCATTTCGATCGCGCCGATGGCGAAACGCTGTTTGCGACCCGGTTCGACGGAACCCGCGCGTATATCGTCACGTTTTTCCAGGTGGACCCTCTGTTTGTGATCGATCTTTCCGATCCCGCGAACCCCGTGGTGGCGGGCGAACTCGAAGTACCCGGCTGGTCGACGCATATCGAGGCGCACGGCGACACGCTTGTTGCGCTCGGCGTCGATGACACGGACGGCGATTGGAAGGTGAGCATGAGCCTGTTCAACGTCGCGGACCCCGCGAACCCGTCGTTGACGGACCGTGTGAGCTTCGGAGAGAACTGGAGCTGGTCCAGCGCGTTCGAGGATGTAAAGGCGTTGACCGTTCTGGACGATGTCATCATTGTTCCATTCTCCGGATGGGAAGAAACGGGCGGCGGATTTGATCGTCTGCAATTTGTGTCGTGGTCGCCAAGCGATCTCACCAAACGCGGCACGGTGGATCTGCAAGGCAGCATCGTGCGGTCGTTCGCCTATGAGGACGATTTCTATGGGGTGACGAGCGAGCAGCTCGCACAAATCGACGGCGCCAATCTTGATGCGCCAGCCGTTACGGATAGCGTTGTCCTCGCGGAGAACGTCGCGGACTTTATCGAGTTGTCCGCGACTGTTGGCGTGGAAATTCTCACGCAGTACGACACGGGCAAAACCATCGCGCGCGCCGTGGGTCTGCCGTTGAAAGGCGGCCTGGGTGAAGTCGAAGTCGAAATCGGACAACTCGCCGGCGCGCACAAGCGCGGCGATTCGGTTGTGCTGATCGGTACGTCCTGGAACGACGAACCGGGATACAAGGTTGCGGTGTTGGACTTTGCCGATCCCGTGAATCCAGAGGTCGATGGCACGCTCGATGTTGACGTCCGGCCCTATTACGGGTTCTGGTGGGTGCTGCCGCTATTTGACGACGTTGTAGGCGGTGGTGGCGGCATGGTGCCCGGCGGTGCAGGTGTGGCGATCGATGCGATGTTCTGGCCCAGACTGCCTGCGCATCAACAGGAAACGACGATGATCGCCGGCGATACGCTGGTATTGCGTTGCACGGCGGATGCGTGGGACGAGACGCTTGGCGACAACGTCCCGTACGAAGGGCTTGCGCTTGTGGACCTTGATGCGCTCGAGGTGTCCGCGACAATCGGGCTCGGCTTCCAGGCGGTCGCGACCGTCGAGCCCGTGGGTGACAAGGTCTACGTATCGAGCAAGACGTACGTTAATGAATTTGGGTTTCCGCTGAACCAGGCGCCGTTGTGCGCGTACTTCATCACGGAGTTCGATCCGGCGGAACTCGACGCGGGTCCGACGGTAAACGTGCCCGGCACATTTGTGCAGTATGATTCGGATGCTGGCGTGCTCGTGTTGCGCGACGATCAATGGGAGAGCGGAGCCGGGTATGACTCGCTTGTCCGTAGCGTGTCGTGGAACGGCGGGCTGGGCGTGGATGAAATCGATGACACGACACTGCCCAGTAATACGTCGGTTGTACTGGGCCGCGGCGCGAAGTTGTTTGTCGAGTCTTACGATGATGGCGTAAACCTCGACATTGTCGACGTATCGCCCGCGGGCGCGTTGCAGAGCGGCGGAGACGTGCTTGTGACTGAATCGTGGGCAAACCTCGTGGATGCGAACGGCACGAGCGCTTACTTCGGCGTCGGTGGCGGCGCGATTGTCCGTTACGACTGCAGTGGGAGTCCCGACCTTAAAGAAATCGTCGAGGTAATGGGAACGCCCAATCAGATTCGGTTTGGCGAGAATGGCGCGTTTGCACCGCTCGGCTACTTCGGGATTGTGCAACTGCCTCTTTAAGAGACGTAATTAAGTTTGTCAGACGGCCCATGCGAATGTGCGTGGGCCGTTTTTTTGCGCGAGCCTTGGAGTGCGGTAACGGTAGCTACCGCTTTGGCTGTTTATGGGCGACGACGTCGTACGCGCACACGGCAAGGGTAGGCCAACTGTGATAAACAGCCAAAGCGGCGCCTTGGGGGCCGCCGCAGTCCAAATAGGCTTCTCAGCAAACCCAGCGCGCTCCAGCGCCTTGGACTGCGGAAGCGGAGTCCGCTTCGGACGCAGCTACCGCTTTCGCTTCGGATTGCAAGTGGTCTGGACTGATGCGTGGCGCTGCTGGTCGCTTGAAGTGAAAGCGGTAGCTACCGCTACCGCACTCCAAAATGGGCTGACCGTTGAGTTGGAAAGTGCGCTATTTGGATTGCGGTAGCGGAGTCCGCCTTCGGACGCAGCTACCGCTTTCACTTTACAAGGGGGGTTGGCCACCGTCCTGGAGGGCGCCAGGGCACGGTTCGAGGCCTGCTAAAAAAGTGCTTGTCAAAAACTGGTTCGGCTTGTATAGTTATTGCGTAGGCACTTCCAAGTGGGTTGAATCGTGGCTGCGGGATTGCTTCGGTGGTCCCCATAACTTAGGGAGGGTGCAATTCTCTCGAATCCGATTTGTTTGGACTCTTGAATCAACGTATCTTGCAGTAATTCATAACTATTAACGTTTAACAACTGAGGTTCCGGTGCAGTGGCGACTGCCGTGAGGCAGGGGCCGGTGCATCGGCCAAGGGAGTCCCTGAGAATGAAGAAGAAAGGCTTTACGCTTATCGAGCTGCTGGTGGTAATCGCCATCATCGCCATTTTGGCGGCGATTCTCCTTCCGGCGTTGGCTCGTGCCCGCGAAGCAGCCCGTCGTTCGAGCTGCCAGAACAACTTGAAGCAGATGGGTATCATCATCAAGATGTTCACGGGCGAAACCAGTGGTGAATATTACCCCTACAACATGATCCGGTACGACAGTGCATATAGCAGTCTTACCAACAATACTGGCAACAAGGGCGATATCGGCATTTGGTCGGACATCGACGGTGGCCAGTTGTACCCTGAGTACCTGACCGACCCGAACATCCCGATCTGCCCGTCGGAAGCCGAAGGCGCCGAGAAGGTGGACAAGGAAAAAGACATCTCACGTTGCCTTGCAGGTTTGGGTTGCAGCAAGTTCCGCCGTGTCAACACGACGTGGGCGAGCGCGGCAGCCCAGCTTGATCCGAAGGTAACGCCGGCGATGCGCGCGGCGGCCCAGGCGCGTATTGATAACTCCACCGCGGGTTGGTTCCTGCGCACGTCGAACTATTCGTACGCATACCGTCCCCGTCTTGTCAACCCGCTGTGGACGACTGAACGCAGCGACATGCAGATCATCTCGATGGTTCTCGACTATGATGATGACACGGTTGGTGCCACGCTTCCCGGCCAGGCCGGTGGTAGCGACTGGCAGAGCCAGTGGGAAAACGTTGACATCTTCCTGCCGAACTACGGTGGCGGCACGGACGTTTCGGCGATGTGGTTGCGTGAAGGTATTGCGCGCTTCCTGATCACCGACGTATCGAACCCTGCATCAGCGTCGAAGGCGGAATCCGAAGTGCCGGTATATTGGGACAGCGCACGTGGCAGCACGTACGACGACGATCCCTTTGCGGCGCCGCCCAATGCGTACACCCCGAGCAGTGAAAACTATGTCGGCAACTTCAACCACATTCCTGGTGGATCGAACGTGCTGTACATGGATGGTCACGTCGAGTTCGTGCGCTTGTTCGCGGACCCGGGCACCAAGAACTGGCCCTTCACGGAAGAAGCCGTCAATTGGGCGTACTTCTAACCTAAGTTAAAAATCCACGCCCAACCCGCGTGGTAAGTGCTTCGAGCCCGGACCGGAAGGTCCGGGCTCGGTTTTTTTTACAGTGCGAGCGGCTAACGAAGGAAACAGGAAAAACATCCCCCTAAATCCCCCTTCGAAGGCGGACTTAAGAAACTGTGCGAGCGACTAATGAAGGGAAAAGGCAAGCACAGGCTATAGCGCCACTCGCTATCAGCCCGTGGTAGAAGTCGAAAAAGACCAATTCGACATCGAAAAATGCCTTATTTTCCGGGGTTCGAACGCATCAAAATCACTTCTGCCACGGGCTCCTATCAGCGCCACTCGCTATAGCGCCACTCGCTGTGGGATTACCCGAATGGCCTATGAATCCCTCTTTAAAGTCCCCCCTTTGAAGGTGGATTTAGGGGGATGTTCCGTACGCTTCGACTCGCTGCACTTCAAAAAAAAAGTCCGCGATGCGGAATCGCATCACGGACTTTTTGAATCTTAAAAGTAGTGCGTACTATGGCGTCGCGGGGGCTTCGCCTTCCGCGGGAGCGGCGCCTTCGTCCGGCGTGCCCAGGGAACCGTCAAGGCCGGCGCCCTCGAGCTGGGCGGGGGTGTATAGCTCAGGATTCTTTTTCATGTCCCGCAGTTCCTTTTGAGAAGCCACGTTGGGCGGCAGGTCCGCCTGCGACGCATCCTTACTGCCGCCGCACGAGGGCAGCAACGCTACGGAAAAGGCGCCAACGAAGAGAGCCGCAAAAAACCTGTTCATCGAATCGTTCCTCCAATGTTGTGTTACACCGTTACCCGTTACCCAGTAAAGTAAGGGACAAATGATTTCTGGTGCGATTGTATCACTGAACTGGGAATTTTCCAACCCATCCGGGGAAAATTTCAGATTTCAGATTTAGATGACGCTGGGCCCGGCCGAATGACGTCGAGAATCCGCGCGGAGCGCTTTGGAGTGCGACAGCGGTAGCTGCCGCTTTGGATTCAAGTGAGCAGCAGCGCGATGCACGGGTCGAGACTTCCTGGAAACCGAAGTGAAAGCGGTAGCTGCGTCCGAAGCGGACTGCGCTACCGCAGTCCAAGGCGCTCCGCGCGGAGCGCTTTGGAGTGGTAGCGCTGCCGCTTTGGACTCAAGAGAGCAGCAGCGCGCTGCACCGGTCGAGACTTCCTGGAACCCGAAGTGAAAGCGGTAGCTGCGTCCGAAGCGGACTGCGCTACCGCAGTCCAAGGCGGTTTCCCGCGCATTGACCGATCCGGGCGGGCGCGATATGATCGTCATAGGTATGAAAACACTTGCCGCAGACACCAGCACGCCCGTAAACACAGTTGCCGTGTGCGAGGGGGAACGCATCCTGGCGGAGGCGGTAGTCGATTGTGGGCGCGCGCATGCTGAACGGCTCATGGGCACGGTGGATTGGGTGCTACGGGAAGCGGGGCTTTCGCTGAACGATTTGGAACTGCTTGCCGTATCCATTGGTCCTGGTTCCTTTACGGGCCTGCGCATAGGCGTATCCGCGTGGAAAGGTCTGGCGTTTGCCAGCGGCTTGCCCCTGGTGGGCGTTCCCACGCTGGATGCGCTGACCCGTCTGGGCGCGTTTCACGATGCGACGGTCTGCCCCATGTTGGACGCCAAAATGAAGGAAGTGTTCGCGGCGGTGTACCGGTTCGAGGGCGGCGCGCGTGAAAAGATTGTGAGCGACCGTGTAGTCCCGATAGACGCGCTTTTGAATGAAGCGCCGGCGGACACCGTGTTTTTCGGCGACGGAGCGGAGTTGTACCACGACGCGATTCTGGCGGGGCGGCCCGGCGCGCGGGTGCTC
>JAWXCN010000277.1:0-9854 GCA_034408725.1 Candidatus Hydrogenedentota bacterium | reverse complement strand
CCACACCATCTTCGAGGGGTCATTTAGCATCGCCAGCAGAGGCGCAGTGCTTTCCTCTCCGCCGACCCGCCCCAACGCCGCCGCCGCCGCCGCGCGCACCGGAGCTTCCGGACGTTTCAACAACGGGTAAACCAGCTCGCCAAACGCCGGTTGCTGTTCCGGCGTTATCTCCCAAATATTTTCCAGCGCAATGATCGCATCGCTCGCGGGAGCATCAACAGCCGGCACGACCGCGGGGCCGCCGTCGTAATTGCCCATTCCCTTTAGCGCATCGCCTTTGGGATACGCCATCGCAAGCGCGATCAGCGCGTTCCGCGATTCACGCATCGGCGTGCGGAAATTCTCGTGCGTGTCGGTCTGGAACCACGCTCCGAACGGCTGCTGCTGCGAGAGCAGCCATTTCAACGCGGCCTGCATCTTCGGTTCCTGCTCGGGCCGCATTCCCGCAGTCATCAGCGCCTGCAACACATGCCCCGTCGCATACACCGCGCTCGAACTGTCCACACGGCCTTCCTCGTCCCAGCCGCCGTCAGTGTTGTGCAACGCGAGAATCTGTTGGATGTGTTCGTCAATCGTCGCGCGATATTTGTCGCGGTTCATTGTCGCAAGGCCCTGCACAAAATGGATGCGATCGTGCAGCGACGCCACGCGCTGTTCCGATTCCGGCGAGATATAAATAGCCTCAAGATTGTCAGCCGCGCGCTTGTACGATTCATCGCCCGTGCGCCGGTGCAGTTCCGTCATCACCAGCCAATTGCGCCATGCGTAGCCGAACTCGCTGTCCAAAGGCACCACGCCGTTCTGTTCGTCCTCGGGCATGACGTTTCGTCCAGACCACGCCGAACGCATTAGCGGTCCGAACCGTTCGACAATCGGCGTTTCGCGTCCGCTGATTTGCTTTTCGAAATTGATCAGCACATTCCCCTGCATGCCCTGCGATTGCAGCGGAATCGCAATGAACCGTTGCCACCACAATCCGTCAGGACCATAAAACGGCGTGATCGAGTTGTAGATGCGCTCGACCACATAGCGGAAATTTGTCTTCGACTGGATCGGATACCCGTTCTGGTGGGCCACGAACTGGGGCTCTGTCGAGAACACGGAGGGATGGCACGCCGTGCATCGCATGGCCGTCTCGTGCATGTTCTGCACGCGCTGATAGATATTGCCCTCGCGCGGAATCTGCGCAAACCACGCATCACCCACGTCCATGATGTAGCGCAGGCCGACTTCGACCGCCAACTGCGGATCGTCATACGGCGGCACGGGATATTTATACGTCCGCAACTTGTAGCGCGGATGGTTCGCGTTTACTTCGAGATAGTATGTGCCCTTGGTAAACGTGCGCGAAATGGATTTCGAATATCGTTCCCGCTCGCGGTCGTGTACGATCTCCATCGGGTCCTTGCCTTCGAGATACGGCACGGTCTTGGATGGATCGGAAGGATCGAGCGTGTAACACCGCATGTTCACCGACACATCGCGATCTGGAATGTCCAACTCAAACAGCACCAGCACCGGCGTCCCGTCCGTAATATCGATTCGGAACCAGTCCAGCCCCGTCTTGCTCTCGTTGACGTTGTTCAAATAATCGACATCATCCGCGCTGCCTTCGACCGTCCGGCCAATCTCCAGCACGTTCGCGGTCTGCGCCGAATCGTTCGGCTCCGCCTCGAACGACGCCGCATGCTCCGGCCCGCCGAGCCGCACCAGTTGCGCCGTCGTGTTCAAAGGCCGCGCCGCGCCCGCTTCATTGCGCGTAATGGAAATTGTCGCGGAGGCAGGAGTGGTACCCGCAACGCGAAAGGGAAGATAGAAGCTTGGATCGCCCGCGTTCAGGTCTTTCGCAATCGCCCCAGCGCCCGGCGCCTGAATCTCGACCCGAACCCGCTCGTCGCCCGCAAGGCCCGCCGTGAGCAGACCAGCGTCAAGGGCATACGTAGCGCCCTGTTCCAGCGCCGGCGTCACAAGGGTTTCCGCCGCGCCAGGCGCAAGGGCCTTTTCCCACGGCAAACCCAGTTGCAGTGCGGTCTGAGCCGATGCCACCGCAGCCCCGGTGACAAAAACGAACAATCCGACTGAATACCAACTGCGCATGGCAAAATCCTCTCTATTTACCACCTGCCAGTGTAGTTTATTTGAGCTGTCGTGTACAGGCCGGGGCGGGCGCGCAGGTGATGATTCTTCTCTCTACGGTCCCAAGTCCAGGACAAGTTTGAGTGCCACATCTATTTTGGTCATCGCGGAAACAGGGAGGTTAGTAACCCGCTGGAGAAGATAGTTCCGATCTAGTGTGAATAGCTGAGAGATATTGGCAACGGAATGTTTTGGCAGCTTGGTTAGATGGCGCTCCAACAATACATTTCCCATCGCTTCAACCAAGTCCAAATTCGAAGTAAGTATGGCGACGACGACAGTATTTAGCCCGCTTTTATTGAGCCCATCACATTGCAGAATAACAACCGGTCGCCTAAACCTGGGTTCCGAGGCGCGTGGAGCGGGAAGATCCGCCCACCAAACGTCACCACGCCGAACTACCATTCATCATCCGGCAAGTTTTTAAACTGCGCTCGTTCCAGTGCGGGGTCAAGTTTAAATGCATCCGGATTCTTGGCAATGACCGCGTTGTACGAATCCGTAATGGCTTTTTCGTTATGACGGTTCAGCAATTGGGCGATCGCTTCCCGATATAGCTCGCTTCTGGAAACACCCAGTTTTTTAGCCAGTTTCTCTGCTTGTTTAAACAATGGATCGGGCATTGATACAGCAGTTTTCATGAGGTGAGTATAACAAATTTATACCGAGGCGCAAATCTCGATGCGGTGGACTACCATTCCTCTTTAGGAAGGCTCGCAAGTTGCATTGCATGAAGTACGGGGTCTAATCGAGAATCCTCGCCTCCCGGACCGTACAATTTGTTTAACGCTTCGGTCACCGATTCCTCGTCGAATTGCACGACATACGCCCGCAAAGCGCGCTGGTACAACTCACTCCGTGAGATTCCCAAGCGTTTTGATACCTTTTCCGCAGAATTAAATAGCGCGTCCGGTATTGAGATGGCAATCTTCACAGACAGAGTATAACTTTGGTTATACCGTGACTCAAGCTTACTGGACCGATCCCAGCATTTCCTCCCGATGTTCCGCCCACCAATCTTTCCACGCGGAACGAACAAACATGTAATTGCGCCCGGAGAACGAACGCAGAGCCTCCGCAATCGCTTTTTTTTCGCCGCTGCTATCCGGCCCGCTTCCCGCCTCGAAGTCGAAGGGAGGCAGTGCTGCAATCAGAGGTTCGATGGCGCGTGGATCTTTAAGTTTGGCAAGTCCGTTCGCCGCTTCCCGCTGCACGCGCTCATCGGAATCTTGGAGCGCTTTTATATAGGCGTCGATGGCTCTTGGGTCTTCAACTCTGTCCATAGCCTCGACGCAGCGATAACGCACGCCAAACGACGTGCTATCCATTCCCGTTATTAATACGTCCATGGCTTGCTCGCCAAGTAGTTTCAACGCCGCCGACCAGCTTGGTTTAAATTCGTGCGAAGGCTTCGACTCATCGAGAATAATGTCCTCAAGATTGACGTCTGCTTTGCTGCCTTCATCCCGCGCTATAATCATTTCAACATTCATGCGTGTCCTTGAATCCAGATCGTATTCCAGAAACTCTCTCAGGTACGGAACATTCGACGGGTCCTTATCACGCTGGAGGGCGGCGTAGCACGCGTTCCCCGTACTATTGCGCCGCTCCTCATCGACGTTCTGCAATCCGTCCGCCGCGACTTTCAGCGCGGACGGATCGCGCAATTGCAGCAACGACGTGAGCGCGACGTGGTAATTTTCGGTTTCCAGATAAGGACGAATATGATCTATTGCGCGCAGATCGCCGAGATGACCAAGCGCTGAGAGCGCATCGTGTTGGACGTATGGGTCCTCCAAATTCAGCGCCGCTACGATATGGTCATACGCGCGCACGTCGCCTAATCGCCCAAGGGACGAAATAACAATGGCGCGTACCTGTGGTTCAACATCATGCAAAGCCGCGATCAACGCATCATACACGCGCGGATCTTTCGTCGGTACCAATTTTCCCGCGCAGATAGACCTTACACCTGGCGATTCGTCAGCAAGTCCGAGCAACAACGTATCTATATTGTCCATCGCAGCGTTCGGAGTTAGTTGACTCATCGCATGAGATCGCACCTCTGGATCCGGGTGAACAATCAGTTTGGATAAAGAGGCGTCAAAACGTGGGTCTCTAATATGATGATAATGGGTAAGTATTCGGATCGCCCGAAGCGCCAACTCCGCATCATTACCCAGCGCCACTTCCATGCAAGCGTCGATTCCCGGCTTACCCATGTCGTAAACCGCGCCCACGCTCGACATACCCTTATCTTCATTCTCTGACCATTGTTTCAGCAATAGGGCAACGGCTCTACCATCCGCGATTTTTCCCAATGCATATTCTACTGGATTTCCCACCAACTCGATTTCATTTTCCAATGCCCACAACAGCGCATCCACGCCACGCGCATCACGAATATTTCCCAACGCCCCGTATACGGCGATTCGTACGCCAATGTCCTCAGACTTGGCCGCGTCGATTAGCGTGGGCACGGCGGAACTCGCCAATTCACCCATTTCACCCAACACACCCGCCGCATTCGACCGATCAATCTTTTTTTCGGAGTTTTCGAGGCGATCGATAAGGTTATTAACCGCGGCCGCGTATTGGTCTTCGCCGATGGCCGAAGTGCATACGCAAATGCTCACCAGCGGCAAACAGCAAGACATCCGAAGTAAAGATTTCATCGGACTCATCTCTCTTTAGACATCCGAATCCCCTTAAACTTCTTCACCTGATCCCGAATCGCCGTCTCCACCGGCAGCCGCTCCATGCTCGACGCGCCGTAGAACCCGTGTACGCCTTTTGTCCGTTGCAGCACATACTCCGCGTCTTCCGGTTCCGCAAGCGGTCCGCCGTGACATAGCACCAGCACATTTTCCTTTACGCCGCGCGCGGAATCCGCGATGGCCTGCACGCGTGACACGCAATCATCGACAGTGACCGCGGTGGTCGCGCCAATCGAACCTTTCGTTGTGAGCCCCATGTGCGCAACGACGATGTCCGCGCCCGCGTGCGCCATTTGCTCGGCCTCGTGCGTGTTGAACACATACGGCGTGGTAATCAACTCGAGTTTATGCGCCGTGGCAATCATCTTCACTTCCAGATCAAACCCCATTCCGGTCTCTTCCAGATTCTGCCGGAACACGCCATCGATCAACCCGACCGTCGGGAAATTCTGCACGCCGGCGAAACCCTTAGCCTTCACCTCCGCAAGAAAGTTCGGCATGATGCGAAACGGGTCCGTGCCGCACACCCCGGCGAGCACCGGCGTATGTTTCACCACCGTGAGCACTTCGCCCGCCATGTCCATTACGATCGCATTCGCATCGCCATAGGGCATCAACCCCGCCAGCGATCCGCGCCCCGCCATGCGGTACCGGCCCGAGTTATAAATCACGATGAGATCGACGCCGCCCTCTTCCTCAAACTTCGCGCTGATGCCCGTGCCCGCGCCCGCGCCAATGATCGGCACGCCGCGTTCCACGAGATGATGCAACCTCGCCAAGACTTCGATCCGTGAATTGCGCATCGACCATCCTCATTATATGGACTGCGGTAGCAACGCTACCGCTTTCACTCACCAGCCATCGGAACATCACAATTCGCTGGCGCAAGTCAATCCTAATCAGAATCATCCCCATAATCGAATACAACTGCCGTCACGCGAACAATGGTAAAATCCCCGCATGAGGATCAATATAAAACCTGTGGAAACCCGCGACGAACTGCGCATGGCCACCGATCTCATGATAAACGTCCATACCCACGGCGACCATGCCGCCGCGCGCTGGCTCGAAGATTGTTCGTGGCAGTACCCTGCATACCGCAGCGAGCACACGCGCATCGCCACGCGAAAGGGCGAGGTGCTCGGCGCGCTTCGTCTCACGACGGATACCGTGCGCATCGGCGAAGCGCGCCTAAAAATGGGCGGACTCGGCTGGGTCGCCACTTCGCCGCGCCACCGCAAACGCGGCGTCGGAAGGCGGCTGATCGAAGACACGATGGCCTACATGCGCGAGAACGGTTACCACATCTCGATGTTGTTCGGCATTCCGAATTTTTATCACCGCTTTGGGTTCGTCACCTCGTTGACCGATTACACGATCCTCATGGACACGACCGAAGCCCTGACGTTCGAGAACCCGTTCAAACTGCATTTCGCCAAGCCCGGCGAAGTTCCGCTGATTCAGCGCATGCACAATGCGAACGACGCCACGGCCGTTTGCTCACTCATCCGTACCGCCGCGCACATGCACAACAAATGGGGGAGATGGAGCAAATGGCGTTTGCTCAAAGACGATCAAGGCAAAGCGTTCACTTATCTCTATGCCATTGCCGAAAACGATTGCCTCTACGTTATCGAAGCCGGCGTAAGCGATATCGGCGTTTGCGCCGCAATCGTCCGCGCCGCGGGAACTATCGCCAAATCGGAAGACATCGACACGATTCGGTTTTGCGCGCCGCCCGCGCATCCCCTCGCCCGGTTCCTCACGCAGTTCCCGTCAGTACACGAAGCCCGCATCGAACGCGACGGCGGCGGCATGATGGCCATCGTACACATCGGCGAAACCCTCGAATCGATGATTCCCGAATGGGAGAATTTGCTAGCGAAAACCGCCGCGCAAGACCTTCGCACGGAGTTCACGCTCGTCATCGACCGCGCCGCCTACCGCATCCGCGCGACCCGCGGCGCAATCGACGTGGCGGCATCGCAAGGCGCCAGCAAGATCGGCATTAAACGGTCCGACCTCATGCACCTCGTCACCGGATACCGCCACCCCGCCGACATTCTCGATGAGCACCGCTGCCTCATCACAACCGACGCGCGATCGCTGTTCAATACGATTTTCCCGAAACGAAACCCGTACGTATGGCGATTTGATCGCTTTTGATTTACACACGAAGCGCCACTGTCGTAATCGTAAACGTCCTCGCAATTCTAATCGATAAACAGGTATAAACTTATTTCGCATACATAAGGGATTACTTCATGACGAATCAAAAACGTTCTTTCATGCCCCATGCCAAACGAATGCGTCCGGGAATATTCCACGCGCTCGCCATTCTGTTTCTCACCACCTGCCACCCCGCACACGCAGCCGAGCCCACAAAACTGTTCGATGAAAAAACCTTCACAGGCTGGGAAGGCAACCTCTCCGCATTTCGCATTGAAGACGGCGCAATCGTCGGCGGCTCCCTGAAAGAGCGCGTCCCGCAAAATGAATTCCTCTGCACCACCCGCGAATACGCCGACTTCGAACTCCGCGTTACGTTCAAAATGGTTGGCGAAGACCCCAACGCCGGAATCCAGTTCCGCACGAAACGCATCCCTGATCACCACGAAGTCTCCGGCTACCAGGCCGACATGGGCCAGCAATATTGGGGCGCGCTCTACGACGAATCACGCCGCAACAAAATACTCGCCGGACCCGACGCGGAAACCATTGCCAAGATCGTCAAAAAGAACGACTGGAACGAATACGTCATCCGCGCCGAAGGAAACCATATTCAGCTTTGGCTCAACGGCGCCAAAACCGTCGACTACACCGAAACCGACGACGCCATCGCCCGCACCGGCGTCATAGCCCTGCAAATCCACAGCGGACCACCCACCGAAGCGTGGTACAAAAACATAACGATCAAAGAGCTCAAATAACGAAAGGGGACTGTCACCGGCGCCGGCATTTTGGCGCCGAGTGGCTGTCCCCGGCCCACGCGCAATCAATGGAGCATCGATGAAGTCCACGTCCCGCCGATCGTTCTTGCAGACCGCGTCAATCGCTACGGCAACGCTCGCGTTCAACGCACACAGCCAGCCGCCGCGAAAACCCAACATCGTCCTCATGCTCGGCGACGATCTCCGGCCCGACGGCTTCGCCTCTCTCGGTAACACCGTCGTAAAGACCCCGAACTTCGATGCCATCGTTCAACGCGGCCATATCTTTCGCCGCGCATACACGATGGGCGCCATGATCGGCGCAGTCTGTCTTCCCAGCCGAACGATGCTGCTTACCGGCCAATCGCTGTTCCGCGCGAAAGGCGACGCCAGCACTGATGACCCCCCGACGTTCACTTTTCCTCGCGCCATGCGGGAAGCGGGGTACGCGACGATTCACGCAGGCAAATTCGGAAACTCCCCAAAAAAGATTACGCAGGAATTCCAGGAATCCGTCGATCCGGGCCGTTCGACGCAAGTCGCGGATGCGGTCATCGATTTCATCCACCGCCGCGCTGCGGACGCGCCGATGTTCATCTACATGGCAGGTCCAGAGCCCCACGATCCGCAGTTCGCGCCGGACTCTTTCTACGCGCAATACAAACCCGAAGACATGCCACTGCCGCAGGCCTTCGCGCCGTACCATCCATTCGATAACGGCTGGATGACGGGCCGCGACGAAATGACATTGCCGTTTCCCCGCACGCCAGAGGATGTTCGCCGGAAACTCGCGCGGTACTACGCCTCCATCGCGTATCTCGACGCGGAGTTTGGACGCGTTGTCGATGCGCTGAAAACGGCGGGGGAGTACGACAACACGATCTTCGTACTCGCCGGTGATAACGGGCTCTCCCTCGGCGAGCACGGATTACTGGGTAAACAGAATCTCTACGAATTCGGCGGCATGCACGTGCCGCTCGTGTTTGCCGGACCCGGCATTCCCAAGGGCGAGACGCAGGCGCTCGCGTATCTCATGGATATCTTTCCTAGCGTCTGCGATCTCGCGAAGATTGACATTCCCGCGCGCGTGGAAGGTCACAGCCTTACGCCTGTTATTAACGGAACGTCAACGAGCGTGCGCAATGCGCTGTTTACCGCTTACGAAGCGGGCCAACGCGCAATCACCGATGGCCGCTGGAAACTATACCGGTTCCCGCATATCGACAAGACGATGCTCTTCGATCTCGACAATGATTCGCATGAACAGAACGACCTGTCACAGCAACCTGGCGAGGGCGGCCGAGTCGCGGCGATGCTCGAGAAGCTCGCTGCCATGCAACGCGAATTCGACGATCCCGTTCCGTTGCGCGCGGAGACCATCGTGCCGGCTGAATGGTCTCCGGCAAAATTAACGCCGGAGCAAATCGCCTACCAAAAAGAAGAAACCGCGCGATGCCTTGGGGAAACGCCCTGGCCGAAGTGACCTCGAACGGGAACGTCACTGCGCGATCAACATCCCCCTGAATCCCCCTTCAAAGGGGGACTTTAAGAAGTGTAAATCTAAATCCCCCTTCAAAAGGTGGACTATGAAGCGTAAATCTAAATCCCCCTTCAAAAGGTTGGACTATGAAGCGTAAATCTAAAGTGGTTGAGTCAACGTTCTGTTTGCCAGAACGCGGTGATCTGCTCGCATTGAGTCCCCCCTTGCATTAAGTCCCCCTTTGAAGGGGGATAAAGGGGGATGTTGTCCCGGTCGATTATAACGTCAGATCAATGGGCTTGCATTAAGTCCCCCTTTGAAGGGGGATTCAGGGGGATGTCGTCCGGAGGATCAATCCCCGCTACGCAATCGCCTCCGCCAAACCCACCGGCGCTCGACGCGTCAACGTCATCGGCATGCCGCCCTTCGGGCGCAGCGTAATCTGCGGATCGTATTCGATCTTGTGATCAGGCGCGAGACGCATCTGCCAACGCTGGCCGATCACCGCCATCAGCAGCACGCCCTCCATCCAGGCAAACGGTTCGCCGATGCACGTCCGCGGACCGCCGCCAAACGGGAAGTACGCAAACT
>JAWXCN010000276.1:0-10484 GCA_034408725.1 Candidatus Hydrogenedentota bacterium | reverse complement strand
CCAGCGCCGGCGCGGCCGATGCCGCCTTACGCGCACCGAGCGAATTCACAATGCCAACCTGCGACGCAGCATCAGCCTTGTTCAGCGCGCCGATCAAAACGGCATCAATCTCGCCGCCGGGAATTTGTTCAATCGCGTAGCGCGTAAAGCTTGACGTGTCGATGGACAACAACAAAGGCGCGACGCCCGCCGCAACCTCCGGTCCGCCGCATATCACCAATTGCCGGCTCGCGAAAACCTTCGCTTCGCGTGTCGCGTCCGACGACAGCAGCGCCACCAATGCGGCGGCAATCGCCTTGCGCGATTCCTCGTTGCCCACGCTCTCGCGCGCGGCGCTCTCGATGTTATTGAGCGGACCCTGATCGTCGCCAAGTTTATAGGTCTTAATCTTGCCAATCATTTCTTCTATGGATGCGGCGCCCCCAAGCGACGCCGACATGCTTGCTATGATCTGATTCATCGTTCAGGTTTCCTTATATGTGCCACGGGCCGCGCATCGCCCGCTGCATTTTGCGTGTTGCTTCGGGATCGTTCGGGAACGTCTGCGTCGCCGGGTCCCACACGATCTTGCGTTCGAGTTGCATCGCGATATTGCCCAACTGCCCGAGACTAATCGCCCGGTGCGCGGGCCCCACCGGCGCCAGCGTCTTCTCGCGGCTGCGCACGCAGTCGAAAAAGTCTCTCGCATGGTTGTCGGCCTTTTTCAACCGCACGTCGTTTGGACCGAACTGGTGCGTCTTCAAAGCTTCAGGCTCTGTGACCAACGTGCTGCCGCGATCACAGAACACCATGCCCTTGTCACCTTCAAACCTAGTACCCATCGGGAACAGGTTTGAGACCTGCATGCGGAAGCCTTTCGGCGCGACCGGGCTCGCGCTGGGCGCGAAGATGCATTCAAAAAAGTAACTGGTCGACGCGTTCCACAGTCCATCGCCCGGCCAAATTCCGCGGCCCTCAATGCTGATCGGACCGGTATCCTCCGTGCCCATGCCCCAGTTGGCGATGTCGCCGTGGTGGCCTACCCAGTCCGTGAGCTGGCCACCGGAATAATCGAGAATCCAGCGCCAGTTCCAATGACAGCGTTGTTCAGTGTACGGCACTTCCGGAGCGGGTCCAAGCCAGAAGTCGTAATCAAACCCATCGGGGATGGGTTGTTCGGTCTGCCGCTCGATCGGCCTACCCGTCGGCAAACCCACTTTCACCGTATGAATCTCGCCGACCATGCCGTTGCGCACGAGCTCGGCGGCTTGTAAGAAATGCGACTGCGAACGCTGCCAACTCCCCGTCTGCCATACGATGTTGTAACGGTTCACCGCGTCGACGATCGCCTTGCCTTCATTGAGCGTTAGCGCCAAGGGCTTTTCGCCGTAGACATCAATGCCTTTGCGCGCCGCCATGATCGAGGGGATCGAGTGCCAATGGTCCGGCAACGCCAACGCAACGGTATCCAAGTCGCCGCGATCCAACAATTCACGAAAGTCGTTGTACCCAGTGCAACCTGTGTCGCCATAGGTTTTGTCTACAATGCTCTTCGCGTTGTCGCGATGGCCGCGATCCACATCCGCCACGGCGACGACCTGCACGTCCGAAAACTTCAAAAACCCCTGCATGTTCCCCGTGCCCTGGCTGCCGACGCCAATGCACCCCATTGTGATGCGGTTGCTCGGCGCGGTCTTGCCACCCAGTCCCAGCACCGACGCTGGAACTATCATCGGACCCGCCACCGCCGCGGTCATCATCGCGGATCGCTGCAGGAAATCGCGCCGGCCCAGGCGCGTGTCGCCCGCGGACACCTTGCTCTTTTCCCGTTCCCTCATACCCAACAACCCTCCCAGTGATCACCGTTTTGTGAAATTGCCCAAACGAATATTCTACCGGTTAATTGCCTCGTCGTCCACGAGGCGTTTTCCCATACTCACAACGTCATCCGTCGCATATCCAAGTTGTCTATAAAACGCCACAACATCCTTGTTCGAACTGCGTATCTGCAAGTTTATCTTGGGCGCTCCGCGCGCAACCAGGCGGCGCTCCACTTCCCCCATGATTGCGGCGCCAAGCCCACTGCGCCGTAAATCCGGTCTCACAGCAAGGTAGTTTATCCACCCCCGGTGCCCGTCGTAACCCGCCATCACGGTCGCAACGACCTCTCCGTCCCGCTCACCTACCAGAAAAAGTTCCGGCTGCACGGCCAGCTTTCGTTCAATGTCCTTTTTCGGATCGTTCCAAGGCCGCGTCAAATCGCACGCACGCCAAAGTACAATGACCGCTTCTTCATCATCCGAATTGAATGCACGAATCTTAATCGTAGCTTCTCCCCGCGCGTCATTTCGCCGCGGCCGTCTCCCTCCGCTCTGGAAGCAGCCACTGTTCATTATTCAACGATTGCAGAAACGCGAGCAAATCAATCAACTGCTCCTGCGACATGCCCGTGTCGAGTCCCTGCGGCATGATCGAGTTTGGCGCGATGGCCATCGACTCGATATCCGACCGCACGATACGGATCGATTCTTTCGCATTCTGCCGCAGTAAAATTGCGTCCGCAGTGTCTTCGCCGATCACGCCTAAGAAATCGACCGTACCGCCGTAGTCCGGGTCTTTCGCGGTGATGAGATATGAATCGTAGCCGGGCACAAAACTGGCATTCGGAAACAGGATGGCCTCGAGCAGGTCGTGACCGGAGCGTATCGCGCCGATAGTCGTCAAATCCGGGCCGAGCGTGCCGCCTTCCTGGCCGACTGCGTGACAAGTGAAGCACGCCATCTTTTCATTGAAGAAAATCTGTCGGCCACGGCCCACGTCGCCATTGCCGATCAGCGGTTCAATTTCCGCGAGCTTCTCCAACCGCGCCTTGTCCTCCGCCTCGACCTGCGCGCGCAACGGTGCCGCCGCAACTTTCACGGGCTCGGGATACGACGCCAACAAAGCGTCCAGTCCGCCGGGGATCATGTTCGGCGAAATCGTCGCGGTGGACAAACTCGCCACGAGTGATTGGCCAACCGACTCGCTGGAACCATTCTTGAACGCTTCCAGCAGCGACGCAAACGTCAGCGCGTCGGCTTTCGGCAAATACTCTTTCGCGAGCGTTTCGAGTTGCGGACCAGAAAGTTTCGCCGCGCCCAATGCGCGGCTTGCAGAAAGCCGCAGCGCCGGGTCGGCGGCATCCGCGAGGTTTTCAAGCAGAAACGCGTACCGGGGGTCGGTCAATTCGGGATGCCGGGCCTGTACCGTGCCCAATGCGCTTAATCGGAGCGCGGGCGTCTCGCCCGTGTTGTCCGCAATGGCGAACAGTTGCTCATCGAACTGCGCGAGTTTTCTCGTACCCATCAACGTCGCCGCGCGGTAGCGAATCGTTTCGTCAGCAGACTGCAACGAATTCCCTACTGCCTGCACAATGCCGTCGGGCAAAGGCTCGATGTTTGCTTTCTCAATCGTGTCGAACATGAACACGCGCCGCGCCGCGGGCGCGGATTCATCGCCCGCGACGCGCGCCATGAATTCCTGCACCGCTGCGTCTTTCGCGTATGCGAGCAACACATCACGAATCGGGTCTGCGTCTTCCGGTGCGAAATCCTCCGCATTCACCTTTTCATCCAACAGCGCCAACACGCTGCCCGACCATTCCGGATGCCGCGACGCGATCCACAAGCCCGTCTTGCGCAGGTCTTCGCTGTCGGCATTGAGGAATGCGATCGCGTGGTCCGCCGTAAGTTTGTCGCTCTTGAGTTGATCCAGCGCGATGAGTGCAGCTTTGCGGGCGATCCAGTTTTCCACCGTCAGCGCCTGAAGTAACGCGTCTTGATGGTCGATTTGAATCAGCGCATAAATGATTGCGTGCTCGACAAATCGATCGTTATCGGCTGTGCACGCGCGTAACAACGGTGCTGCGGCTTCTTTTGCGCGGAGTCGTCCCAGGGATGAGGCCGCTTCGCGGCGGACGCCGGGAAAGATGTCGGTTAACAACGGGACAAGGCTCGCAACGGATTCCTGTGTGCCGCAGACTCCCAGCAAGTGCGCCGTAATCTGCCGCAATGTTGGCAGTCGAGGTCCCAGGCCGGTTTTCAACAACGCTGCGCGCGCGTTTGCCGATCCAATCTGCCCCAGCGCCGATGCCAGTCCCGACGTCCTGTTCCAGTTCTCAACCATTTTCGCGCGTGTGTCGCCGTTCTCGTCGGGAATATCCAACAGTGCGTCGCCCAACATGCCGGTACGTGTTGCCGCCTTCTCAAAGCTCGCGGCGAGTGGGCCTATCTTCGAGTCATCGTTTGTCGCTTCGAGCACGACGCGTTCCAGCGCATGCTCGCGCACGCGGAGCCGCGTATCGCCCAATCGCGTCATGAGATCGTCTAGCGTGGGATTTTCCCAATTCAGACTAGCGCCCCACGAATCGTCAACTTTGGCTGCGTCCGTCTTCCGAATGCGGTAGATGGCGCCCCGCACTTCCGGCTTCGATACGCGCGATACGGGGCACGCATCGACATACCATCCGCCCGTGTCGGAGACGAGAATCGAGCCGTCTGCATCCTCAACAACGTCCGTTGGATGAAAATCGGGATCGCTTGAAGTGAGAAAGTCTGAATCGGCACAAGCGTACGACGCGCCGGTCGAGCCGTGGGATGTCAACACATGGCGCTGTACGCGGTGCGGGTTGAACTGTGCGCTGAAAAGATTGCCGTGGAATTCCTGGCCGAAACTCGCGCTGCGATACGCCATCAACCCCGAAGGCGCGATGCGCGCAAACTTTGTCAGCACGGGCATGAGATCGCCGGTGCGAATAAACTCCGCGGTGCTCGCTTCCATCTTCGGATATACACCGCCCTCGACCCAGTGCATCAGCGCGTCGCGCTGGCCGTTCATGGGATCGGTGAAATAGGTCATGGTGCCGATCATGTCGCCGCTGTCGGTCCACACGAGTTCGATCGGGTTATCGAAGCCGCCGCCGGCGAACCGTTCGAGTTGCGTACCATCCGGTTTGCAACGCCAGATGCGCGATGCCATCCCCTCGTAATGCACGCCTTCTTTCGACGTGATGTCGTAGCCGTGGCGGCCGTGGGTGAGGTACATGTAGCCATCGGGACCAAGGAAAGGGCCGTGCAAGCTCGCTGTATTGAGCACGTTCCAGCCGGTGAGCAGCACTTCCTTTTTATCCGCGACGCCGTCGCCATCCGTATCTTCAAAACGGAAAAAGTCCGGCGGCGACGCGCAGTAGATCGCGCCGCGATACCACAACACGCCCATCGGCAGGCTCAACTTGTCGGCGAATACCGTCCGTTTGTCAAATACGCCGTCGTGATCCGTGTCTTCGAGCATGAGGATCATGCACTCGGGATATTTTGGCGTGTCCTTGCCCTTTGTGTTTTTGCCGGAGGATTCCGCGATGAATAAACGTCCTTTGTGATCGAATGTCATAAACATGGGATAGGAAGACATCTCCGGAGGCCCGGCAATCTCGACCGTAAAACCTTCGGGGACTTTTAGCGCGGCGAGGCCGGTGACAGTTTCTTCCGCGAAGGCATTCAGCCACAAAGACACACAAAGAAAACTAACCACGGAGACACGGAGAACACGGAGATTGCGAAGAACATAGAGGAAGGAAAAGCAATCACCCCCATTGTCATTCCGAGCAAAATGACAATAATGTCGTCTTACGCCGCCGCGGCAATCCGCGTTGAAAAAATTGCGCGCTAACATGCTCTTAAAAATCGATTCGACACCACGTATCTTCATGAATTGTATCCTGTGCTGGATGAGATTGGAGTAGGTATAGTCGAAGACATTCTATGATAGAAGTTTTTGCAACATCCGTGTTTGCCTGTATATTCTGTGGATCGACTCTTCAATCTGTGTTCATCTGCGCAATCTGCGGACAGATTCTTTCATCTCCGTGTTCTCCGTGTCTCCGTGGTTTCAACTCTTCAAAAATCGTTTCAACAAATTATGCGTGATTCGTTCTACGCGCACGTCGGGACCATGCGGTCTTCCATTGTGTGAATACGGCAGCATGTGGCCCGGCGGCGAGCTCAACCCCTGCGCCCACCAGATCGTTGATGCGTTAAAAACATAATTTTCTTTCGGCCCAGGGTAAATCGTCGCGGTCCAATGCGCAGTCTGACCGCCGGAATTCAGCGCGTCGCCTTCCGCGACGATTTTCAACCCGGGTATTTCCATCAGCGGCTCGCCATGAAATTCCCAGCCGACAATGCCGGGGATGCCGTCGCCGTTTTTCATGCCGGCGCCGTCGAATATCCAGTGCGCGTCGTCCGATACAATCCAGTCGCCCGCGCCGTTGAACGGGATGATTGTGCGCGCGCCGATGATCTCGCGTTCATCCGGTCCTTCGAGCGGAAACGGCCCCATGCCATATTCCTTTTCCGCCTGGCTCGTGCCGCCGTAGCATCCCGCGCGCGTGAAACTGCGGTTCGGCGCGCCCGCGCTATTGGGTGAAAACGGCGTAACAAAACAACAGGTGTTGCCGGAGAAGAATCCCACGTTTAACCCGTCAGCAATCGCCTGCTTCACGTGGTTGAACTGTTCCAGGCTCCAATACTCGTCGTGTCCCACCGAGATCATCGCCTTCGCGCGCGCGATGGTCGCGATGTCGGCGTGAACGTCGGTGTTGGACACGTAGGTGACGTCGTAGCCTTCGCATTCGAGCCAGTAGACGAACGGAAATTCCCATAACAGGAATTCGCCGGACCCCTGAGACTGCGGCGCATCGAGTATCTGACAATATTTTCCGTAGGGCCGGTCGTAACTCACGCGCACGCCGGATTTCAGCGCCCATTCGCTCTCGCCGTTGTCGTACAACGAAAAGTTGTCCGGCCAACGGTTATACGCCTGCCACGTGTTGTCGCTGCACTGAAACACGACGTCGGCCTTGCGGTCGTCGCGCACGATGAAAATGACGTAGCTCTGCCACGGCGAATCGATCAGCGACAACCGCCCAAGATAGATGCCACTCACCCAGTCCTCGGGAATCGTGATGGTAGTGCTCGGCGTCCATTTGCACTCGCGCAACCGCTCTTCGCCCACGGGCGGATCGGGTTGCGTGATGCCATCGAACGGCCCCAGCGACTGCATCAGCCGCGAGCCCGCGCTGCCGTAGTACCCCATGCGGAACAACTCGATCTTGAACCGGCCCGGAGGATTCGTGCTCACCATAATGTCGAGCGGGTCGCCCGCTTTAACACTCGAGCGCGAACAATAGCCTTCGATCCACGGACACCGATAGCGGGTGGCGGGATCGACCTTGGTATAGGTCAGTTGCCAGTCGGTCGCGCCAGTGTGGGTATTTTCATTAACGATTCGATTGCCAGCAGCGGCGGCTATTGACGGGATGGACGTTATGGACGCAATGGACGATGCGACGCCAATCGCTGCGGTGCCTTTCAAAACATCACGCCGGGTTATTGTGTCAAAGTCTTTTTGTGGCTGTTTTTGCATTATTGATCACCAAGGTGACTACCGGATCGCTGCGGAGTGATAACTGGAGCATCATAACTCCATGTTTCGCTTAGCCGCAGATCGAACGAAGGCGTTGGTCCTTCGTTATTGTCTGGGTACGGAAGTTGCCCATTAATCCTGTCCAGAAAGCGCAAATAAAGACGGATATCATCGTGCAGACCAGCCAAGTCCCCAACTTCCCTAGATTTGAAGGCATGAATTGCATTTCTCCGATACTGGATGTGATTTATCCATGAATCCCATTGGTCTGACGGGTTGGCGCTCCAAATTCTTCTTTTAAAGAATTGACGTAGACTCTCTAAGTTAAGGACTTCTGGACCTTGCACGTCGCCTTTTCTTGTCACCGCATCAATGTCAATTGCGTAATTCTCGTAGTAGACTGAAAGGAAAAGTTTCATGGTACCTTCAATCAATGCGCCGAGATTTGCATAACCCAGAATTTGCAATGCAGCAAGTTGATTCTGATTCGTCGGTTGAATCCACAAAGCTAGGGAATGTGATAATGAGATTTGCCAATCAAGTCTGGACTTCGACATGAGATCAGCTGCGCTTTTCGGTGCCCATCCGTGGCTGTTCGACCAAAACGTACAGATGCTCGTATTATAGCTAACAATTAGATCGACAACCTCTTCGATATTTAGATCGTTGATACGCACATCGGGTGTCCTACTGCGCCCCGTGTTCGAGAAAATTCACCAGATGCACAAGCTCGCCAAGATTCATTGTGTGCAACAAACCTTCTGGCATGATTGATCGCGTCGCGGGACGCCGCTCTTCGATTTCGCTCTTCGGAATGTCCACGCGCTTACCGGTTACGTCGATCAATGTCAATATCTTGTCATCTTCGGTGACGAGCATGCCCGTGACGGTGGTGAGGTCGCTTAGATCGACTTCAAGACCGATGTACTGGTCGGAGATCACTTTCGATGGCTCCATGATGGCATCGATTAGATCGCCGCGACGGAACCGGCTTGCGACGGTCGACAAATCCGGGCCGCCGCCTTTGCCGATTGTCCCGAACACGTGACAATTGATGCAGCGCGCCTTAGTGAACACTTTCGCGCCCCCCTCGTTGGCGCGCGCCCAATCTTCATCGTTCTTGGGATAGGCCATCGGGTCGTATTCGAGATACTCGCGAATTTCCTGCGCGCTCATCTGTGCCAGCTCGGATGCGCCTGGCTGCGTTTCATTCTGCAGTTGCGTGAGCAATGCGAGCGCTTCTTCGTTCCGTTTCGCGATTTGTGCATCCTTCCGCGCCGCCGCGAGCTGTTTCTCATCGTCCGGCAACAGCGTGAGCGTGTCCTGCCAGATGAACTCGATGAACCCCTCAAAACTCGCGCCGCCGTCCATCTCGCGTGCGTGGTCAAACCATGCAATGAACTTATCGCGCTGTTCGCGCGTCCATCCGCTCTGAATTGTGCGCAGGCAGTACGCAGTATGAATTTGTTCTTCCTGGGATTTATCCGGCGTTTGGTATGCCAGCAGCTTATCGATCGTTCCCGGCCCTTCCATGTGTGCCAGCAGAATCTGCAACTCGCGGTTTACGGCGGGACTGTCTGAAGGGAAAAGCGCAAGCAAGCTTTCGCCGACCGTCTTTGAAAACGCGGACCGATCCGTTCCCTGTGCGTCGCGGATAAACGCCAGTTGGATAACGCGCAGCCCAGCGAGCAGTTCGTCTTCGTCCGTAGGTGCATAGCCAGAAGCGATCTTGTCGAAGACCGCGTTCATATCGTCCGCGCTATGTTGAGTATGCACGAGCGCCAATACGCCTTCGATCAGGGCGCGATGTTCCTTGGTGGGATCCATGGCAAGCACGCGTTCTGCCCACAACTCACGCGGCGTGCGTTCCAGCGCGACGCGCGCGGTGTAGCGCACAAACGTGTCGTCGCTGTTCAACAGTTTCAGCAATTTGCCGATCAGCGGATCGTTTTTGCCGAGCTTCGTATCCAGGTCCAGTCCCGCTTGCAGCAGGGATTCCCCCGCGCGCCGCTGCACATACGCACTCGAATCGTCCAGCGCGGCTGTCAGCGGTTTCTTCACTTGCGCTAGCGGATAGGTGCCCAGCAGGTACACGGCAAAGGCCCGCACGTCCGCGCTTTCATCTTTGGAAAGTTTTGTGAGCAGCGTGCGCGACGGCTTCGGCCCATGCGCCTGCAAAGCTTCGAGCGCAGCGGTGCGCTGCTCAGCGGGCACCTCGTTGTTCCGGGCGAACGCGACAAGTCCGCTCTCCCAATCTCTGCCGAGCGACTGTTTCGCTTGGTCAAGCGCATAGCGTCCCCATGCGGAACGCCGCATGGGTTGTTTCACCACGTCTTCTATCGTTTTCAACGGCTCTTGTTTTGCAACTGCATCGCCATACTTGATGCGGTAAAGACCGCCCTGCGTTCCGCGACCACCGACGGCAAAGTACATCAAGCCATCGGGAGCCACGTCCATATCGGTCACGTTCAACGGCTCGCCAACGAGGAAATCGACCGTCTTGCCCTTGAAAGTGCCGCCATCGCGCTTCGGGAAGATGGCGCGAATACGTCCACGCGACCAATCGCCCATATAGAATCCGCCGCGGTATTTTTCGGGGTACACGGTGTGATCGTAGAAGCAGGTTCCCACCGGTGAACCGCGGCCGACATCGTCGAGAGGCGGCAATGTGTCGACGTAGTAATTCGGCATATTGCTGCTGCCCGACCGCCAGCCGTAGTCCGCGCCCGCAATGCAATGCACCACGCGTACCGCGCGATACCACGGCAGACCGATGTCCCACTCCATATCGGAGTCGAAAGTAAACAATTCACCGGACGTGTCGATTGAGAAATCGTATGCGTTCCGGTACCCGCCGTCGTAGTCCCACATCGTCTTCAGGTCCGGCGACACGCGTTGAATTGTGCCGCCCGGCGCGAGAATACCCTTCGCGTGGCCGCGGGCGTCCCAATAGCGTGGCATGAGGAAATCTTCCTGAAAGCCCCGGCTGGGCGAGTGGGGGTCAATCGGAAAATCCGGTGCGGAATGGTTCCCATACATTACGT
>JAWXCN010000275.1:0-30206 GCA_034408725.1 Candidatus Hydrogenedentota bacterium | reverse complement strand
TTCGAGTGCGGCTCGGTAACGTCTTTTTCCTTCGGAAATCAGAAACCTGCGAGGAACGATCCAGCATGGAAAAGCCCTACTTCTCCACCGCGGTCCGCGAGCTCCCGCCGGAGGAACGCCCGCGCGAACGCCTCGTCAAACTTGGCCCCGAAGCCCTCAAAGACGCCGAGCTCATCGCGGTCCTGTTTCGCTCCGGCACGCGTGAAGTTGGAGCGGTCGCGCTCGCTGAGGGTGTTATCGCAAAATTCAAGAATCTGCGCGGCGTTGCGAGAGCATCGATCGAGGAACTCATGGAAGTGAAAGGACTCGGCGAAGTCAAAGCCATCGAAATCAAAGCGGCGCTGGAACTCGGCAAACGGCTTGCTGACCACCGCTCCGAACAACGCGACAAGATTTCCTGCGCGGAAGACGTCGCCAAACTTCTCATGACCCGTTTCAAGGATTGCGAAGTAGAAATATTCAAAGCGATCTTGCTGAACGCGAAAAATGAAGTAATTAAAATGTACGACGTGTCACAAGGCGGGCTCGACGCAACCGTCGCGTTGCCGCGCGAAGTATTTCGCCAGGCAGTGCGCGATGGCGCTGTCTCGATCATCGTTTGCCACAACCATCCCAGCGGCGACCCCGAACCCAGCCGCGCCGATATCGCCCTCACGAAACGCCTTGTGGAATCCGGCGAGTTAGTCGGCATCGCGCTGCTCGACCACGTCGTCTTCGGCGATGGCCGATTCGTGAGTTTGAAAGAAAGGAATATGATGTGAAGGCCATTTTTAAGGCACGCGATGAAGGCCTGTTTCATATCGCGGCATTCCTTGTTCCCGCAATCGGTCTAATGCTGTTCGGTAGCATGCTTCACTGGTCCCTGATGCTGTTGGGTGCAGTCTGCTTTGCCCTCGCGATTTTCACTATGTACTTTTTCCGCGACCCGAACAGGGCCGTTCCGAACGACCCGAAGTCCGTGGTCTCACCCGCCGATGGCACAGTCGTTGGAATAGAAGACATGCTCTCGACACCGCACTACGACGGCCCCTGCAAACGTGTCTCGGTCTTTTTATCCGTGTTCAACGTTCACATCAATCGCTCGCCATTCGACGGCATAGTCAAATCAATTACCTACAAACCGGGCAAATTTCTAAACGCGATGGGTTCAAATACGTCAGACCTCAACGAAGCCAACACGATTCGCATGCAGACAGATAGTGGCCCCATGACGGTTCGCCAAATTTCCGGCCTTATAGCGCGCCGCATCATCTGCAAGGCCGAAGTGGGGGAGATTCTCGCCAAAGGTGAGAAGTTCGGCATGATTAAGTTCGGTTCCCGCACCGAGTTATACCTGCCAATGGACGCCGAAATATGTGTTACACTTAAAGAGATCGTCAAAGGCGGCGAATCAGTTGTCGCTCGCTTTCAATAGAGTAGTAACACGATGCCCGACAAACGACCACTAAAACGCCCGAATCTCGGGCGAGGCCTGAAAATGGCCAATGTGCGCCGGCGCCAAATCATGAACAGCCGGCGGCCGATCAACGTGCTCGCGAGCGGAATTACGACGCTTAATCTTTATTGCGGTTTGGCGAGTGTATTTGCGGCGATTGAGGGAAGCATGTCAACGGCAAATGCCGCCGCGCAGGCAGGACACTTCCAGAAGGCCGCCTATTTGATTCTCGCGGCAATGGTAGTGGATACGCTTGACGGCGCGGTCGCGCGCATGACAAAGAGCGTCTCTGAGTTCGGCAAACAACTCGATAGCCTCTGCGATGTCGTGTCATTTGGCGTTGCGCCCGCCGTACTGGTCTACACGATGTTCCTGCCCGGCGAGCAAAACTACGTCGTTCGCGCGGGTGCGTTTATCGCCATCATCTACGCGATCTGCGCAGCGTTGCGTCTGGCGCGCTTCAACGTCTTTCAATCAGAGATGCGCGAATACTTTATTGGATTGCCAAGCCCAGCCGCCGCCGCGACCGTCGCGTCGTTCGCGCTGTTCACCATCTCGACCGGGTTCAAAGCCAGCTTCTGGGTCTTTGGTCCGCCGACGTTCGCGCTCGCCATATTGATGGTCAGCTCGGTGGAATATCCGAAGAACAAGATGAAAAGTCTATTGCTTGCGCCCCGGCTTGGGTTCCGGTTCCTCGTGGTATGCGCTGTGGCAATCGCCGTGTTCGACCTCGCCCAACGGCGCGACCCCGCACTCGTACTGTTTCCCATCGCCGCATCTTACGCGCTCTTCGGTGTAGGCGACACCGCTTACCGGCGCTTTTTGCGGCGTGGCGCGGCATCGGCGGGCGGCTCGGAATCGTCCTCGGGTTCGACACCTTCAAAAAGCGGCGACGCCTTGTAGTACGCGACTCCTTCCACGACTAGCACTTTCAGCGCTGCCGCGATGGGCACGGCCAACAGCAGCCCCAAAAATCCCAAAAAGTTGCCGAAGACCATGATGGCCAAAATGACCCAGACCGGGTTTAAGCCAACCTTGTCTCCCACGATTTTCGGTGTCAGAAAATTCCCTTCGAGGAACTGCGCCAAAATAACCCAGAATATGACCCCGAATATGTGATAGTCGATGCCATATTGAAGCAGCGTCAATAGAATCGCGATAACCGCAATCACAAAAACACCGACGAATGGAATGAAACTGACTACCAGCGCGAATGCGCCAATCGGTATTGCGAAAGGCACGCCAAAAATCAAGAACCCGATGGTGTAAAACAACGAGAGGCACATGCACACGGTCATTTGCCCGCGCAGAAAGCTCCGGAGTTGATCGTCAATGTCCCCAAGGATGGCCAGCGTTTTCGGCGCATAGCGGGGGGGAATGAGCTTCCTCGCATTCGCTTTCAGTGGATCGAAACCCTTGAGCAAATAGCCCGCCACGACTGCGAACAACGCGAAGTTCGCCAGAAACAATACAACGTTCAGCAGTGCCTGTCCGAGCGACCGGATAAAACCGAACACGTTCATGCCGGCCTGTTGTCCAAACGATGCAAGACTGCCAGCATGTGTCTTGGCAAACTGTACCGCGAAATCGCGCACGTTGGTTCCGATGTATTCGGCCAACAACGCGCGCGCATCAATGTCGTCCTCTGGAACTGGCGTTGCAGCGATCTCCGGCGCGGCTTCCGGTTCCGTTTCCGATTCGGTCTCCACTTCGCCAGGCATAGCCGGCGCGGTCGCTTCAGAAGGCGCACTTGGCTCAGCCGCTTCTTCGGCCGGAGCGGCGCTTTCAATGGGTTGTTCCGGTTGCGCAAGTACGGCGGGCGCGCCAGCGTCTCTCGCTTTATCAAGATTCAACATCCGCACCATGGCGTTCACTGGGAGCCGGTCCAACAACCAATCGAGCAAGGCCTCGCCACGTCCTCCATCCCGGCCTAACAACGGGGCGGCCTCTTCCGCGCTTAAAACATTATCCGCGTCCGCGTCATTGGCAGAAAACGCGGCCTCATCGATAGCGATGCCGGTAATCGCCAGCTCTCCACGCGATAGAAACCCGTCGCGGCTGACATCGATCGACGAGAATTGCGGCATCCCTTTGCCAGACGCGATCAGGCCCGTTGCCTGCTGATAGACCGAAGGTATGATCACCAGCGGAATGCTAAGCGCGATGATGCTCGCGATGACCCCCAAACAAAGTATGGTCAGCATTCGTGGAATTCGTTTGGCCTCGAAGAAGTCCACAACGGGGTCCAACACGTATGCCACTGTGAGCGCCAGAAAAAGGGGCACCAGCACCGGCCGAAGGATATACGCCAACATGATGACGGCCGCGATGGCCAGCAACGCTCCGACGGCGCGCACCCACGGATTCTGAAACACAGGTTGCAGCATCAAGCCCATCTCCTCGCCGCGTTAAACAATGTGCCGGATTCTATCATGCAATGGGACAATAATCGCTCGGCGGCGAGGCGGTCCCCACAGGAATTCATTCGCAGAACGCATTGCCGTCCGTAGCGCTTCGCCGCCTGAACGCGCGGCGCATCGGAGCGATCTCCATAAGACTTTTTAGTGCGTCTGAACATGGCCCAGCGCCGCAACCAGGACAGAGGCGTTACGAATCCGGCTCATCCCGCGAAATAATCAGTTTGTCGATGCGCCGGTCGTCCATGTCCGCAACTTCAAAACGCCAACCCGCAACCTTGAACGAATCGCCCGCGACCGGTATGTGGCCAAAGTGCAGGAGCGCGTACCCCGCGACCGTATCGAAATCACCCGATTTTTCTCCCGGCATTTCGGGAATCTGGAGCGATTCCTTCAACCGATCCAGCACCAAAGCGCCGTCTACCAACCACGAACCGTCGGCGCGCGCGACCGCCTCGGCGCCGGTTCCCTCGACCAGCGAGACATCTCCCAAAACAGCTTCCATGAGGTCTGCCGCGGATACGGCGCCCTCGACTCCACCGAACTCGTCGACAACCAACGCGGTAGATTCGCTCGACTCCCGCACCTTGCGCAACGCCTGAAGCGCCGTCATTGTTGTCGGAAGATAGCTGGGCGCGCGAAGCATATCCCGCAAGTTTATCGGCCCTCCTTCGAGTAGGCGCGCCGTCAGATCATGAATGCGCACCAGCCCCGCGATCTGATCGACCGACCTATTACAAACGATAATGTCAATGTCGGTCGTGCTCGATATGGTTTCCCGGAGACTGCTCCTGTCCGCTTCGACGTCAATCCACGCCAGGGCGGTACGCGGCGTCATCACCGCAGTGATGCGCCGGTCGTCGAGGCGTAATACGCTTTCTACCATTTCACGCTCGAGCGTATTAATCACGCCGGTACGGGCGCCTTGATCAATTAGAAAGCGGATTTCCTCTTCCGTTACCGCGTGTTCTTTGTGTTTCGGGATGCGCAGGACCCACAACAAAGCGTCTGTGCTGTATCCAATCAGGCGCACAAAGGGCTTGGCGCCAATGGAAATCGCGCGGACCGGTCTCGATACAAGACAGGCAATCGTCTCTGGACGTTGAAGGGCAATGCGCTTGGGCACGAGTTCACCCACGATCAGACTCAGATAGGTGATGCACGCCACCACGATAAACAACGCGGCATTCTCGGCGTGATCACCGATTCCAGGGACAACCTCCATGAGTTTGGCGATCTCTTCGGAAAATGTTGCACCCCCTAACGCGCCAGCGATGACCCCGATAAAAGTAATGCCCACTTGTACCGTAGCCAGAAAATCCCCGGGGTCTTCAGCAAGTTTGAGGGCGACCTTCGCGCCGCCGTCCCCGGAATTCGCGCGCTTTTGCAGGATGGCTTTTCGTGCCGACACAATGGCCAACTCGGACATCGCAAATACGCCATTGAACAATATCAAGACAAAGATGACGAGAAATTCGAGAACAAGCTGGGCCACCGGTCAAGGCACTCCTTCCAATTACCGCGCGGGCCGCCAAACCTGGAAATCACTAGCCCGCGCGTAAATTGTACGTATCCGCCCGCGCAAATTCATTTCACCGGCCCATGCTGTGAATTCGTTGACACTCTCTCTGGCTTTTGATATTCTGCGCAGCCTGAATGGTGCGGTTAACGCTGCTAAGGTGATTTACCTCCATTCCTGATCGGGCTGTGCCGCTGAGTCAATACGTATCGAGGTAGTGCTGTGTCCGCAGTTATCGAGACGAACAAACTTTCAAAAGTCTACGAGGGAGCCGTCAAAGGGCAAGATGTCCACGCCCTTCAGGACCTCACCATCGCCGTTCAGGAACGCGAAATCTTCGGATACCTCGGGCCGAACGGTTCCGGCAAGACCACCACAATCAAAATGCTCCTTGGACTGATTTTCCCCACTTCGGGAACCATGAAAATCATGGGCAGCGAGGACATCGCGTCCCCCGGCATCAAACGCAAAATAGGTTATCTCCCCGAAGGGGCATATTACCCCGACTTTCTCAAAGGCGAGGAAATCCTCCGGTTCTATGGCCAACTCTACGGGTTACGCGGCAAAGACCTCGAGCGCCGCATTAGTGAAACGCTCGAAACCGTTGGCATGACGAGGGCGCGTAAACGCCTGCTTCGCGGTTACTCGAAAGGCATGCGCCAGCGCATCGGTTTGGCGCAGGCTTTGCTCAGTGACCCGACCGTGCTCATTCTGGATGAACCTACGACCGGTCTCGATCCGGTGGCCCGGAAAGAAATGCGCGATCTACTGGTGCAATTACGCGCGCAGGGCAAATCACTTCTAGTTTCCAGCCATGAATTACTCGAAGTGGAACTGATCAGCGATCGCGTAGGCATTTTGTTCGAGGGTGTGCTGCAAACGATGGGCACGATCAACGAACTATTAACCGACCGTGATATGTCCATCGATGTGAGCGGCATTTCAGACGCTTCGATCAAGGCAATCACCGACAAAGGCCTTGGCGTGGAAGACAAAATTGACAGCAAGGCCCGCCTGCGCGTCCCCCAAACTTTAACGCTCTACGACGCACTCGACATCGCAAAATCCCACAACCTCACCGTCGTCAGCGTCGCGCCGCGCCGGGAAACCCTCGAAGAACTCTTCGTTCGCGTCGTCGGCGATGCAAAGGCAAAGAAAGAAGGGAAGCAGTAGTCATGGGCGGCGTGTGGAGTATCGCGGTATACACCTTTCGCGAAGGTATCCGCAAGAAAATCCTCATCGGGATTCTGATCCTGAGCATCATGGTCATTTTCGGTTCCCAATTCATGACCGCGTTCCTGACGACGACCAGCGAAACGACCGGCCAATCGGAACTCGACATCAAGTTAATTAAAGACATTTGCGTGACGGCAATTGCCATTTTCGGAATGCTGATTACCATCTTCGTTTCGGCATCCGTCGTGCCGCCGGAAGTGGAAAATAAAGTCGTCTACACCGTGCTCTCGAAACCGGTCCGCAGGTATCAGTACCTGCTCGGAAAGTTCCTCGGAGTACAGTTCATCATTATCATCAACCTCGCACTGATGGGCGGCTTGTTCTTCTTCGCGCTCTATCTGAAGGAAAGGGTCATGCCGACCCTATTGCTCTGGTCAATTCTTCTAACTTACTTCCAGTTTTTGATCGTGTCCGCGTTCACGTTCGCAATCTCGTGTACGTCCACTTCCTCTATTTTGCCGGCCATCGGCGGACTGTTTATCTACGTGCTCGGCAATCTGACGGAATATCTGAAAGATGTTAGCGATCGCGCCGGGCAAACCGAAAATACGCTGGATTGGCTAATTGGCAGGGCCGCATACGGCCTGTGGCAGGTGCTTCCTAATCTGCAATACTTCAATCTTAAAGACCAAATTCTCTACTTACAGGTAAATGACGCGCCGCGCGACGCCATGATCCCGGAATTGGTGATCTATGCCCTGACATACGGGATCGCCGGGTATTTGATGTCTTATTGGATTTTCCGGCGTAAGGAGTTGTAGTCGCCGTGAAGCAGTTTCCCAATCTCGTCCTCGGCATACTCGTTGTACTTGCCTTGGCGCTTGGCTCCGTGCAGGGCCGGCGCGTCGAGCGGTTGCAGGAAAGTGACCGCCTCTACCGCTGGGTCCAAAGTGCGTCCACCCAGATGCGTGTCTTCGGAAATCCCGGGCAACCCCCACCCGGCGAAGACCCCACCAATTACGTGGACGATGAACTCTTCGCAAAGCTCGTCGAAATTTCTGACCGCGTCCTTCCTGACGTGGATGTCGGAGAAAATGACTATGATAATACAGGTAAGCCATATCCGCGCATAGTGCGGTATACTGCCGCGCCGATAACAGATGCGGATGAGTCCGCATTGGCGCTGGATGAGGATGGTGAAGAGGTTGATGAGGAAGGACTTGGATCGGGTCAGCAAGAAATTTACACTGAAGAACAACGCCAACGCGATGGCGCCCTTTGGGCGTTTGCACAAAGCGAAGATACGATCGACCTAAGAAAGGAACTTGTCATCGCTCATCGTGCGGGGCGGGTAGCTGGATTCGGCACGCAAATGGGAATTGCCGGACTTTACCAGGTACGTGGCACCAATATCAGTCTTGCGAACATGTTTTTCGGGTTTCGGAAAATGGCCGCGAACATGCTGTGGCTCGAGGTTGACCGGTTTTGGCACAAGGGAGAAATGCAGCGCATGCTCCCGCTGATGAAGAGTTGCGTTACGCTCGATCCGACTTTCATCGACGCCTTTCTCCTTGGCTCCTGGCACATGGCCTACAACGCGACTGCGCCACTGGAAGATACCCCGTGGGAGTTACGGGAGTATGATCCCGTTCATGAATACTGGGTAGGCGAAAGAGAAAATTATTACTTCTTTGGCGTGGACTTTCTTAAAGACGGAATTCGCAAGAATCCGCGAAACTACAGGCTGTATTTTGATCTCGGCTATTCGATTTACGAAGAAAAACTCATCGACCATGTCAATGCAATCAAGTATCTCGAACAGGCCACGCGGCTCGATCACGATCGCTGGGTTCGCCGCCAATTGTATCGCATCCAGGGTCTGAACGAGCAGTACGAAGAATCGAAAGCGGGCTGGGAAGATTATCTGAAGTGGCAACCGGAAAACGCCGTCGCGCCCCGATTCATCGAACTGATGAAAGGCGAAATTCTGGACCGTGACACAATGCTCGCCGGATTGTCAGCCGAAAAAGCCGAAGAAATGGCCGAACAACTCCAGCAGCGCGGAGAGGACCCCGCACCTTGGCAGGCAAAGGCCGCTGAGGCCCGCGCGCGCGAAACCGAGTTGTCCACACAAGCGAAAGCGCACTGGAAAACACTCGTTGTTCCGGGCGCCACCGGCAGCGACGAAGACACCTATGTCACCTCTCGCCTATTGCGTATCGAAGCCGCCGAGCTACGGACCCAAGACCGTTACGATGAAGCCGTGGTCGCCCTCGAACAAGGGCGATGGATGAGCAACGAATTCTGGAACTTTGCCACCGCTACCATGATCGAGTACAAGCAAGAGGCGGGCCTTCCACTTGCCGTTACGGAACTGCGGTACATCGAACGGGATGAAGCCCAGCTCGAATACACGCGCCACATGCCACAGCCGATTGCTGGCCATCTCTACCGGTTTTTCGAGGGTACATGGATTCGGGACGATTACCGCAAGGAATCGTTGACGCCGATTCAACAAGACAGTGACGAAGCGATAATCCTCCAGTACGAGCATCCCGAATTGGCCCGCGTCTTCTCCCGGCTTGATGGCAATCTCATCGTCAAAGCAGGGGACACGTGGTATGACTTCCGGGCGACTGAGCCTTCCAAACCATCGAAATTGAACCCCTACGACCCCGCGTAGCCCCGCGCTCCGGATATTGATGACTTGAAACCGCCCCCCGACCTATTTACGATCCCACCGCGATTCGTGCGCGGAGTCAACCGTCAGGAGTCCGGGTAATGCATTCCGCGATTGCGGAAAACCTGGGCCGCATTAAGGACCGTATCGCTGGGGCATGTGAGCGGACCGGTCGGTCCCCGGCGGAGGTCACGCTCATTGCGATCACAAAGAGCGTGGGGGTGGAGGAAGTCCAGTTCCTGCAATCGATGGGGGTTACTCATTTCGGAGAAAACCGGGTTCGATCCGGGGAATCCAAAATTGCATCGTTGCGCGAAGGTGTCGTGTGGCACATGATAGGTAACATCCAACGCAGAAAGGCAAAAGCCGTTTGCACCTTGTTCGATGTCATCGATTCCGTGGACAGGGTCGAACTCGCGGTGGAACTCGCCCGGCACGCGCCTGGGGACAAACAACCATTTCCCGTCCTCTTGGAAGTCAATGTTTCGGGTGAAGTTTCCAAGCACGGATTCTCACAGGAAGCGTTGCTAACTGCCATCGACCAGATAAATGCCATGAGCAACCTGAAACTGGAAGGGCTAATGACGATGGCCCCATTTCATGATGATGCGGAAAATGTCCGGCCAGTATTTGCCGCATTGCGCGAACTCGCCAACCGGTACGGCCTGCCGCGGATCTCGATGGGGATGTCAAATGATTTCGAGGTGGCCATCGAAGAAGGGGCCACCGAAGTACGCATCGGCACAGCGTTATTTGAAGGAATGTAGCAACGATCATGATCGACGTAATCGAAAAACTGCGTACCGAGGCCTTGTCGGAAATCGCTGGGGTCTCGACACTCCGCGACGCCGAAGACCTCCGGATCAAGTATTTCGGCCGCAAAGGCGCGGTAACGGGTTTACTGCGAAACGTCAGTGAAGCGCCGCCGGACGAGCGCCCAGTCCTGGGCCGCATTACGAATGAATTGAAAGTCCAACTGACTGCGGCCCTGGATGAACGCATCCCCGCGTTGAAACAAGTGGAACAGGAATTGATCCGCGAGAGCAACGCGCCTGATCTCACGCTGCCGGGCCGGCGCGCCACGCGCGGCCACATGCATTTGGTTTCGCAGATCACGGATGAGATCATCGAAATCTTCGCAGAGTTGGGTTTCCAAATCGCCACGGGACCTGAAATCGAAACGGAGTATTATAATTTCGATAGTCTGAATACTCCCGGCGATCATCCTGCGCGCGATTCGCATGACACTTTTTTTGTCAAGCCCGGCGTTGTGTTGCGCACCCACACATCGCCCGTCCAAATGCGCGTGATGGAACGGACGAAGCCGCCCGTGGCAATCGTGGCGCCGGGCCGCGTCTACCGCGTCGATGCAGATTCCACGCACAGCCCAATGTTCTATCAAATCGAAGGTTTGCTGGTTGACGAAGGTGTGAGCTTTTCCGATCTCAAAGGCACGCTCATGCATTTCCTCAAGCGCTTGCTGGGGGACGGCGTTAAAGTAAGGTTCAATCCGCATTTCTTTCCATTTACCGAGCCGTCGGCTGAAATTCACGTGGAGTGGACCTCAAACCGGGATGGGCAGTCCAAAACGCGGCTGCTTGAGATCGGCGGCTGCGGCATGGTCCATCCACGTGTGTTTGAATACGCTGGCTACGACTATGAGCGCTACACCGGTTTCGCATTCGGAATGGGCGTCGAACGTATCGCCATGGCGCGCCATCAGATTAACAGCATTCATTATTTCTACGAGAGCGATCTCCGCTTCCTGGAGCAGTTTTAACTTATGAAGGTTTCATTGAACTGGCTAAAGGAATTCGTCGATATCGAACTCGGCGCGGATGACCTCGCGCATCAGTTGACGATGCTCGGCCTTGAAATTGAGAGCGTTGAGCGTCCAGGCGCCGGTGTCAAGAATATCGTTGTCGGCAAAATCCTCGACATCGCGCCGCACCCGGATGCCGACAAACTTGTCGTCTGCAAGACCGACATTGGCGCCAGCGAGCCGTTGCAAATCGTATGCGGCGCAACAAACATGAAGCCGGGCGATATTGTCCCGACCGCCGTGATTGGCGCGATATTGCCAGGAGGATTCGAAATCGGCCGCCGTAAAATGCGGGGCATCGAGTCACAAGGCATGATGTGTTCGTCAAAGGAATTGGGGCTGGGTTCTGACCATGATGGCCTCATGATTCTACCGCCGGACTTCACGGTTGGCGCGGATGCCGTTCCGCTACTTGGCCTGGATGATGCCATTTTCGAAATAGAAGTAACGCCCAACCGCGGCGATTGGGCAGGCATGATTGGCGTTGCGCGGGAACTATCGGCATACTTCCGGCGTCCGCTGCGATTACCCGAATCAACCATCGTCGAACACGGTGCGCCAGTCGAAGACCTGACGTCCATCACAATCGATGCACCCGATTTGTGCTCACGGTACGTCGCCCGTGTCGCAACCGGTATCAAGCCTGCAAGTACACCGCCCTGGATGGCGCGGCGAATTCTGCAAGCGGGACAGCGCCTGGTGAATCCCGTCGTGGACATCACCAATTACGTCCTGCTCGAAACCGCGCATCCGTTACACGCCTTCGACCTGGATAAGCTCGCGGGCGAAAAAATCATCGTGCGCCGTGCGCGCTCTGGCGAAGCGCTCAAGACGATCGACGGAGAAGTCCGCACCCTTCAGGACGACATGCTGGTGATCGCGGATGCCGCGTCCCCTGTTGCCGTGGCCGGTATCATGGGAGGGCTGGAAAGCGAAGTGGGGGAGAGCACCACACGAATCCTGATCGAAAGCGCATGGTTCAATCCCTCCAGCATCCGCCAGACCGCGCGCGCCCTGTCGATGAACTCCGAAGCATCGCAACGGTTCCAGCGCGGGGCTGATCCCGAAATGGCGGTCTACTCCTGCGATCGCGTTGCCCAACTGCTCCATGAAATATGCGGCGCGGACATCGCCCCGGGCAGGATCGATCTATATCCGGCTCCGTCGCCTCCCATTGAGATTACGCTGCGCTATGCGCGGACAAATGGGTTGCTCGGGGCAGTGATCCCTTCCGACACCCAAAAATCAATCCTTGAGCGTCTGGCCTTCACGGCGCTCCAGTCGGACGGCACCGGTTGTACGGTCCGTGTGCCGGGATGGCGTCATGACGCCACCCGTGAGGTGGACTTGATCGAGGAAATCGCGAGATTCTACGGCTATGATGAAATCCCCGCGACAGTGCCGCGTGTCCGCAAAACCGAGGCGGTTTTCGCTCCAGAAGAATTGAAAACCAGAGCGCTACGCCGCTATCTGGTGTCTCTTGGTCTCACCGAACTGATGAACCTTACTTTCAGTTCTCCCGAAGAAATGCGCCGCGCAGGTCTGACCCGTGAAAGCCAGAATATGGTCATGCTCGAGAACCCCCTCAGCGAAAATGCAAGCGCTATGCGGGCCAGTTTAATCCCGAATCTTTTGAACACCGCATCCCTAAATTGCCGGCGAGGATCAAAGCGGGTCAATGCGTTCGAACTGGGACATATTTATTTACCGAATGGGGATGATGTACTACCAATTGAACAAGCACGGTTGGGTATAGTTCTGTCCGGGACATGTCAATCCGAGCACTGGGCAGGCGAATCCGCCCAAGTAGACTTTTATGACTGTAAGGGAATTCTGGAAAATATATTTGACTCCGTTCGTCTGAAACCTGCCTTTACAAAATTTGGCTCAGACGTGTTCTTAGAGGGACATTCCGCAGCAGTCACCATCGATAAAACTGTAGTGGCATGGTTTGGAAAAGTCCGCTCCGAGATTCTCGAACGATTCGATATCGCGCAAGACGTATATGTTGCCGAGGTGCAACTGGATTCGATTTTGTGCAGAAAATCAGAGCCAACAGTGTTTTCACCAATGTCAGCGTTTCCGCCGTCACTGCGGGACTTGGCGGTACTTGTTGACGGCGCCGTCACCGCACAGTCCATTGTGGAATGTGCGAAAGCGGCGGGGGGCAAGTTTCTGCAAGACGTTCGCCTCTTCGATGTATATGCCGGAAAACAGGTTCCCGCCGGCAAGAAGAGCGTTGCACTCAATCTCGTGTTTCAGTCCCACGATCGCACGCTGACCGATAAGGATACCCAAAAGGCATGGGGCCACATTCTCAAAGCGCTCGAGGAGAAATGCGGCGCAACGCTGCGCTAATGCCACAAATCGAGGACGCGCTGGACAAACTCGAAGACGCTATCAAACGGCTCGCCAACGCCTGGAATACGAGCGAAGGCCGGCGTGGCAGAATCGCGGAAAATCGCCGCATGGTTACTGACGAACAGCAAGCAATCGAGCAAGAGCGGGAAGCCCTCCGCCAAGAGCAGTGGCGCCTGCGCAAAGAGTCAACGACATTCCAACACGCCCGCGATGAAGCAGAAAAAATGAGTTCGGAACTGGAGACGGTCCAGGCAGAACGCGAGAAGGTGCGGCACACAATGCGGCATCTCTTGTCGAATCTGAAAACTCTTCAGAAGGAGCTTCGCCGATGAGCATATCCACGGTCGAAGTAAGCCTCGGAGGCTTGACCCTGCGTGTCCCAGCGTATGAGTCCACGGAAAAAACACAAGACATCGCCGATGAAATCAACTCGCGCTTGAAACTCCTCGAAACCAGCAGTTCCAAAATTAACACGCAAGCCTTCGCCTTGCTGGCCGCATACGAATACGCCAAAGCCACGCGCGAACTGCGCGATGAAATGGCATCGGTGCAGAAGAGACTTGCGGAGCGCGTTGGCGGCGTTACGATGAGAATAGATGATTTGACGAGAATCATCGAAGAGTCAACCTAACAAGCGCGGCCAGAGGAGGTTCAGACCGGGAGGGAACATCGAACACACTTACACCCATAACGTCTGATAATATTTATTATGTTCATTTTTGGCTGCTCCTGAAGCGGCATTCCCGCTGGGTTGCTATCGTTTAGCTCTCCGAATCTGTCATATAATTACCTAACCCATAATCGGAGTATCCCGCTATAAACTATTTTCTTGTAACATATTATATCGTGCACAGGCCGGCGAAGACTTATCGGATGTTGTAAATTTTCAGTGGTTCCGATTAATCCCATTTTAACCGGGCGGACTATTCGCAACCGAAACCTACGCGACGCGGTCCCGCAAGCTTGCAACGTATTTCCTCGGGACGTTGCTATGGGCTTATTGGAAAATTGTGGCCTGGAGCCGGGTCGCGGGTTCAGTTTTTGAATTCGAAACCGGAATGAAAATTGGAGCGGGATACGGGGGTCGAACCCGCGACATCCAGCTTGGGAAGCTGGCACTCTACCAACTGAGTTAATCCCGCCCGCTGAGGGAAGCCAAATTCTAACACCCTCCATTCGAGGTGTCAACGGCCAGGGATGCCAGGGTCTTAGCATGAGGCGGATAGGGAGTTAATTATTCGTTACTTATTTTGATGAAAGCAATTCTTGCCAACACATCCATTCGAAAATGGACGCTTCGTAAAATCTCGCATTGCCACCGTCGTCTAAATCGCGCCGAAATCCGATTTGGCATAACTTGGATCAGCACCAAAAATTCAATCCTGAAAACCCGGCGGAATAGACACTATCCTTTTTTCTCTTGGACAAACCGCCTGCGTAACTATAAAATAATCGCTATCATAAGCCTCGCACAGTTTTCTTCTTGACAGCGGCTCGATTCTATGCGAAGCTATGCAAATACTGAACTTCTATTCAGCCAAGGTGGGAGAAAACAAATGGCCGCAGCAAAAGACGACGCAAAAGTAAAAGCACTCGATATCGCAGTCGCGCAACTCGAAAAGCAGTTTGGCCGGGGAACCTTGCTACGTTTGGGAGATGACCACTTCGAACGCCGGGTCCGGGCCATCTCAACGGGAAGTCTCTCTCTAGACATTGCAACCGGTGTCGGCGGGTTGCCCTCAGGCAGGGTCGTCGAGATTTTCGGACCGGAGTCCTCCGGAAAAACGACGTTGGCGCTTCACGTGGTCGCGACTGCCCAGCGCCAAGGTGGGCTCGCCTGTTTCATCGACGCTGAACACGCGCTCGACCCGGTTTTCGCCTCGAAGATTGGCGTCGATATTGACAACCTGCTGGTCTCCCAGCCGGACACCGCGGAACAAGCGCTGGAAATCTGCGAAACCCTTGTGCGCAGCAACGCTGTGGAAGTCATCGTCATTGACTCCGTTGCCGCTCTGGTGCCCAAAGCGGAAGTTGAAGGCGACATGGGCGATTCGCACATGGGCTTGCAGGCGCGCCTGATGTCCCAGGCGCTGCGCAAACTGACGGCGTCCATTAGCCGTTCCCGCACACTGGTGATTTTCATCAACCAGATTCGCGACAAAATTGGCGTGATGTTTGGAAGCCCGGAAACGACTACGGGCGGACGCGCGCTCAAATTCTATGCAAGCATACGGATTGATGTCCGGCGCATCGCCACGATTAAGGAACGCGAACAGGACGTTGGCAACCGTGTCCGTGCCAAGGTCGTCAAGAACAAGCTGGGTCCGCCTTTCCGGCAAGCCGAATTTGATATCCTCTTTAATGAAGGCATTTCCCGTGAAGGCGATATTCTCGATCTGGCCGTTGAAGAAAAAATCATTCTAAAGAGTGGCGCGTGGTTTTCCATGAACGGTGAAAACCTTGGACAGGGGCGCGAAAACACGCGTCAATATCTCAAGGATAATCCCGAAGTTTGCGACAAGCTCCGCGCAACCGTCCTGAAGAACAAAGGGCTTGATTGGTTGGGCACTGTCCCTGCCGATGAACCCACGACACCGGAAACGACAGGCACACCCAATAAGTAATCAGAGTGACATCCATGATACCTGGGTCCGGTCAAGCAGGTCCGCCCAGTTCTGGTTGGTGGCGTTGCTCTTGTTGTCTGGCGCCATTACCGGCGGAGCGTTGTTCGCAAAGTACAAACTCGAAGGGCTTCGTGGGCGCTTGCTTGAGTCCGCCCAGTCTCGCACGGGGACGGATATTCAGTTCGACTCGCTGTCTGCGTTCGGGCTTCGTGGTCTCCGCGCGGAAGGCCTGGAGCTTTCCCGCCAACTAAAAGGCGGTTCCGAAATCCATCTGAAACTTCCGTTGGCCTATATATATGTAGACCTCACGGAGTTGTTATACGGACAGGTGCTGGTTGACCGCATCCAGGTGGAAGGCGCGGAGCTTTTAGTCCGCCGTCATCCAAAGGACGTAACGGCCAGCCCGAACTTGCCAACGCTGGACGGATTGACAGCCTCCCTCCCACCATTTTCTTTCCGCATTCTGGGGTCGGACTGCAAGCTAACCGTCGAGGACATCACCGCGCAGACCGCGGTCAGCCTGACTGACGTTTCCTTCGACGTCGCAAAACTCACCGATTCCCCCGCGCTCTCTGGAACATTCGAAGCGCTCTACGGCGGCGACCCGGAAAAACGTGTGAAGGCCAATGCCCGCTATATTTCCCTGAATGATTTTGAGGCCAGGGCGGATATCCAATACATGACCGCAGACGACGTAAATGCCTTTTTGCCGGCATCACGCCGATTCATTCTTCAAGGCTCCGCTCGCCCAAGTGTGCGCATTGCGGGCAAAGAAGACGGGACCATTGCACTGTCACTCGAAACGCCTGTCAACGGCCTATTGGCGAGGGACCAACCCGAATTCCTCGAACCCATGACCGGAAACGTGGTCGCGCAGGCTTCGTACGATCCCGCGGAACGCATCATACGAGTCAGCATGGCGCAGGCCATGACAGATACCTTGCAAGGGGTAGTGACGGGTTCCATTGACTTTTCCGCGCCCTCTCCCGCGTTCGATCTCAAACTGACTTCCGCGCAATTGCCGCTCGACGACATCATCAATTTCGCCCTGCAGGATCGGGCAGAACAGTACGGCACGTTAGACTACACGCTAAACCCGGACGCAAACGTGGCAATCCAACTTACCGGCACCGCGGAAAGCCCCGCGTTTGACGTCCGCGCATCCACATCGGGCGCTGAGGTGTCGTTCAAACCCAAGGATAAGCGTTTTCCCGGTGGCACGGTGCGACTGGGCCGCCTCGACACCACTTGGAACTCGAAGGACAAGACCGCCACGGGCACCGTCAATATTCTCGATGGCTCGCTGAGCAAAACTGATTTGGATTTGGAAGCGACCCGAATTGCGGGCACTGTCCTTCTTGAAGGCAAGCGCATCAATGTCGCCTCGCTAACGGCAGTGGTGAATGATGAAACCCTGGCTGCGAACGGCTGGTACGACGTTGAAACGAAAAAAGGAGAGGTCTCCGCGTCCGGCGTGATTGCCGATATTGGAAACATAAAAGTTACCCAGTCGATTCGAAACACGGCGCTTTCGGGGTCCACGGGCGTCCGCGCGACGGGAAAAATCGACAACGGAAAAATCAGTTTTGAAGGCGATGTAGACGCATCGCAAACCGAAATCGGTTACCGTTGGTATTTCCTCAAGCCAGCCGGAATTGGCGCAGCCGCCCGCGTCAAAGGCGAGTTCACCCCAAAAAAATCAGCCACCTTTGAAGTCGACGGCGTCGTCGCCGGCACCAAATTACTGGCAACCGCCAACTTGCGGCACTCTGGGAAAAAATGGCAGCTCCGGACCTTGAACGCCACATCAGACCACTTGGACGTTGTATCGGTCGGAAAATGCCTGCCTCTCCCCTACGTTATTTCCGGAGGCTCCGCGCACAGCGGTAAATATGATTGGACGCGCGTAGATGGAAAATCCGGTGTTGAATGGACCGCGAAATTCGCATTGGCCGTCGACGAAATCTCCGCGCGCGCCGAGGGCGCGAACAACGCCATTGTTTGCAAAGACCTTGCGATGACAGGTGAAATGATCGAAGGAGAAAAACCCGTTTCGACCATAACCCTGCACGCCAAACAGGCGCAGACCCCGCCTTTGCGGGGAGACAAATGGTTCGCGCCCCTGGTGCGGGACCTGAAAAAATATCCGCCGTCAGACCGCACGTACAACTATATCTTGCAAGCCGACGCCCTGGAAGTACCGCCATGGAAAGGCCGCGACTTCAAAGGAAATGCGTTTCAGACCGGGGCCGAAAGTGGTATTGAAAAATATACCGCGAAAGTCGATGAAGGAAATATTGAGGGGACATACCTCAGCAATCGTGCCGACAACTCCTATGTCACGACGGCAAAATGGACGAATGTTCCCTCGTCCTATTTCATGGAACACCTGCGGCAACCGATGATTTTTACTGGTAATCTGAATGGCGACGTGCGATACGAGCAGGATCGCGATGATCCACGCAGTTTGACCGGATCAGGCCGGTTTGATACATCGAATGGACAATTCAGCGCGGACTATCTCATGGCGTTATTCGAACGCCAGCTTGAAGGGGACGTGTCTGCATTGCCTCCATCACTAAAATTTTCGCACCTGGAATCGACCGTCGAGTTTGAAGGCGACATCGTGCGCACACCCTCGATTATCCTCGAATCCGACGCCATGCGCCTTAACGCGAACGGCGAGTTCGTTATTGATGGCGACATGGATTACAACATCAAGGTCGCCGTCTCGCCAGATGCCGCGGAAAATATTCCGCTCATGCGAGACAATTTCAACGTGCAAGGCCACCGGCTGGCGCAGCAGGATATTGACCTGGCGTTTAACGTCACGGGGCCCACGTTTAAGCCCGTCGGCACGGTCTCCGAGACACCTCCTGTGCGCGTGACGCTTGTCAGCGGCGCACTCGAAACGGCGCGCGAGGCGCTCCAGGTAATTGATGCACCTAGAAAAATCCTGTTCGATCTGCTTAAAATTGGTGGTGGGATAGTGGGAGCCAAGAAACCACCGCAAACCGGGAAATGAGAATTAAGGCTTAATGGAAATTCGTATCGGAAAACCCGGGCGTAATTGTGCCTCGAGTGAAAAACAATTCGAACACGGCGAAACCGTCGTGTCCGTCATGCGCGTAGAACAACAGCAATTGGTGCGACATGATTTCGCAAAACCAACCTGGGAAAATTCACAGGCCTCCGGCTCCATTGCTGTCTGGGAAACGCAATACACCGATCCGAGCGTCGCGCAGCAACAGCCCCCGGAAAAATCGTCGCCGCTACGGCAGCTCTTTTATGAAGCCGCCGAATCGGACGACAGAATTGAAATCGCGAAAGCGTTTCTTGCCGCGCAGCTCCTTCGCCGTCAGAAAGTGTTTCGGTTTATGAAGGAATCCGAAGGAGCGGATGGCGAAACGCGCGTCGCACTCTTCATGGACCGCATCGGCAACCGTTTGGCCGAAGCGCGTGACCCGCATCTGTCCTATGCAGAGTTGGAAGCGGGCCGGGTAAAATTGATGGAAGAATTAAACGCGCTCGAGGCCGTGCAACAGCAGTCCGAAGGTGACGCGGGGGAAACGACTCATGGCGAACAGCAATAAACCGAGACTGCCCCGCGCGGGAAACAATGACGGCAAAGCCAATGGCGAGCAAGTGCTCTCCTCTGTCGTGGCCCTATTGTTCACGGCGGTTATTTGCATCGGTATCGGAATTCTCATCGGCCGGTATCAACCAGGCGCGAAAGACAAGCCCGCAGAGGACGGCGCGCAGGTTGAGCGATTGCCCGGCGCTGAAAAAACCGCCAAGCGAGAGGCGTCCCGCCAATCCCGGGATACGTCCCAGCAGCCGGTCGTGACCGAGGGCGTACAAATCTCCCCCGCTCCGGTCATAATGCCAGGAGAACCTACAGGCGCTTCAGCGCCCGCTTCCCGGCAGGTCAGTCAGCGCGAGCCGAACTCGCAGATTGTTCCTGCCCCTCCTCCCCGGCGAAAAGAAGAAGCGGACGTCGAGAAAGCGCCTGTTCCGGTGACGGCCACAGAAACTCCCGCAGAGCCTATGCCTGCGGCCACGTCTGATACGGGGATGCCAGTTTCACCGGTTGAAGACATAAAAACACAGTTACCGCCAACGGCGTCGCCAGCCCAGCCCGAAGTTTCCGGCCCATTCACTGTGCAGGTGGGATCGTTTGACACCCAGGCAAACGCCGAGCGCTTCAAGAACTCGATCGAATCCAAGAGCGATTACGCCGTGCGGTTATATCCCGCAAAGGACGACGGAGTTGTCAAGGCATGCATCGGCTCGTACAAGACTAAGGAAACCGCGACACAAGTGCGCGACGAGTTACTCAGGATCAATGATTTCAAAGGGTGTTTCGTCAAAGCCGTCAGCGAACTCTAGAAGCGGAAGGGACCCATCGCATGAAGATCGCCGTCGTTGGCCCGGGGGCCATGGGGTGTCTGTTTGCCGCCCGCTTGGCAAAAGCCGGTAACGATATAACATTGGTCGATTATAAGCAGGAGCGGACCGCGCGCCTGGCGGCATCAGGAATTTCAGTGGAAACGGCGGACGGAATGATTTTTGCCAAGCCAAAACTTTCGATGACCGTCCCACACAACGTGGAACTCGTGTTGGTGCTTGTCAAGGCATATGCCACCATTCACCTGACTTTGAACAGCCGCACGCCGGTGCTTTCGCTACAGAATGGCCTGGGCAACGTCGAGACGCTTTGCTCGCTCGTGGGAAGCGCGAATCTTATGGCCGGTGTAACATCCGAGGCCGCCACACTACTCGAAGACGGGCGCGTGCGCCATGCCGCGCCCGGCATAACGCGATTCGGCGCGTGGACTTCCTGCCCCACCGGCCCCACGGCAAAAGTCCTGGCGAATGCGGGATTCACCATCGAATTGACGGAATCGCCTGGACAAGTCATTTGGGAGAAAGTTGCTGTTAACGCCGGCATAAACCCCGTCACCGCACTGGTGAACGCGCCGAACGGCATCATGCTCGAGGTGCCCGAACTGCGCCAGCTTATGCGAGACCTTGTCGTCGAGGCGGTCAAAGTCGCCGCCACTGAAGGTTACCGGTTCGAAACCAGTGTCGTCGAAGTCGCCGAGCAGACGTGTGCGGACACCGCCACGAATATCTCCTCCATGTTGCAGGACGTTCGCGCGGGACGCACCACGGAGATTGACGCCATCAGCGGCGAGATCGTGCGCCGGGCACAGTTGTCAGCGCTTCCCACGCCACGCACGCGCGTAATATGGCAATTGTTGAAAGGCATGGAGCGCCGGTGATCCACCCGGAACTCGACTATTCCAACCCCATCACTTTTACGTTTCGCCAGCGGGTCGCGCTTTTCTTCATTCCATTGTTCATTGCGATCGCAATGCGCGTGATCGGGCACACCTGCACTGTCATCGTGCGCAATCCTGAATATCACGAGCGCGCGGAACAGGGATTCGGTTGCGTCGTGCTCGCGGTCTGGCACGAAATGCTGCCACTGGGCGCGTGGTGCTATCGAAACCGCGGGTATCATACGCTCACAAGCTACAGCTACGACGGCGAACTTGCCGCGCGCGTCATTCGATACATTGGCCTTGATGCTGTGCGAGGCTCGTCCAGTCGAGGCGGTCACGATGCGCTGCGCCGTTTGCAAACCGCCATCGAACAGCGTGTCACCATCGGCCTTACACTCGACGGCCCGCGCGGCCCCCGCCGTGAATCCAAGCCAGGCGTGGCCATCCTCGCCGCAAGAACGGGCGTGCCCGTGGTGCCTGCCGCGTTTGGCGCAAGCAGTTGCTGGCGATTGAAATCGTGGGACCGCATGGTCATTCCGAAGCCGTTCTCGCGCATTGTCTGCGTTTACGGGCCGCCTATTGCAGTGACCGCGGAAGATGATTCGGAATCGATTGAACGTAACCGCGCAATCATTGAATCAACTTTGCGCGGGTTGCAGGAAGAAGTAGATCGGGAAATGAACTCTACGGCAGAAAAATGATCAGGTCGTCGAAGCAAGCACGTGACGTCTCAATTGGCCGCACGCGGCGTCAATGTCCTGCCCTTTCTCTTTACGCAAAGTCGCCGATACACCGGCACGCTCGAGCGCATCACGAAACGCCTCACAGCGTTCGCGCGGCGGTGGCGCATAGCCCAAGTCTTGCACAGGATTGTAAGGAATCAGATTGACGTGCGCTTCAATCTTTGCCGCCAATGCGGCTAGTTCCTTCGCGTCTTCGATGGAATCGTTCACACCGTTTAGCAGGGTCCATTCGAAAGTAACCTGCCTACCCGTTTTTTCCATGTAATCGCGGATCGCGTCCATCAACTTCACAATGGGGTATTTTCGATTAAGTGGAATAAGCTCGGACCGTTTGGCGTCATTCGCCGCGTGCAATGAAACGCTCAAACGTACCTGCCAATCCTCATTGGCAAATTGGACTATACCCGCCACTTCCCCCACCGTTGACACAGTAATCCTGCGCGCGCCGATCCCCAGACCTTCAGCGCACATCAGCAGCCGGATACTTTTAACGGTCGCTTTATAATTTCGGAAGGGTTCGCCCATACCCATGTAGACAATATTGGGCGTCCGCCCTTCCAGATTCTCATCTTTGAGAAGATGCAGGGCCTGTTCGATTATTTCGCCCGCATTCAGATTGCGCGTGTACCCAGAATGCCCCGTGGCGCAGAAGGTGCATTTCACGGCGCACCCCACTTGCGTCGATAAACAGAGCGTGGTGCGATCCTTTTCGCGGATCAAAACAGACTCGACCGTCTCACCGTCCGCCAGCCGGAACAACGCCTTTTTTGTGCCCGCGGCGCGCGGTGAAGCCGACATGTGGAGCAGTTCGAGTTGCGTCGCCAAGCAGGTCTCATCGAGCCGCGCGCGTAACTCCTTTGACAAGTCCGACATTTCGTCAAATCCGAAGACTTTCTTTTGGTGAATCCAACGGAATATTTGCTTGCCCTGAAATGGCTTTAAGGATAGCCGTTCCGAAATCTCGGCGGGCATTAGTTCGCTAAGTGCTATTTTCATTGTCCTGGCCGCCATGTAATGTTGAAGAGTGCTGCGTCGAGTTCCGTATTGATTCGGATATTGCGCAGATCAAATGAAAGGCGCGTGCGCTCAATCGGAAACCACGCCTCTGACCGCGCCGGAAACCGCACGCCATTGTTTTCCGTAAAATCGCTCAAACGGGTTTCGCTGAGTGGGGAACCGTCGCTATTGCGCAACACATTTCCCACGATTACCCACGGCTCACCACGAACCGTCAGTTTGCGCGTAAGCCCATGCGATAAATCAATCTCTATTGTCGCCTCACCAGACTGCGGGTCGTAACCCGTCAGTCGCGCCGAATCTTGCGTCACCGTATCCCAGTCCACGGGCATAAACATTTCCCGGGCGACGTCCGCGGGCAATACACTGAATGGCACATCGGCAAATTGTTCGCCCTCGAAACTGTAATAATAGCGATCATCCGTGTTCGATACCGCCGGAAACTCAATCAGAAATTCGGCGTCGCGGCTTGTCAACTTGAACAGGGTTGCGCCGAGCGCATTCTTACCGACGACGTACAGGTCCGCTGGACGCCGGTACGCGACAATTCCGGAGGGGAAGCGTTGGATGGATTTCAATTTAGGTGATTCCAAGGTCAACGTGCCCGCCGCGCGAAAATTGCTAAGTGCGGTGTCATTCGTTTGCAATGACGCAATAATGTCCGCGACATTCGGCGCTCCAGCCGGTACGCCGGGCGACATGGATTGTCGCGGTTCGGCCGTCTGGCAACCCAATACCACAAGGCACAGCGCGCAAATAGGCAGAATTTGAGTAATGGAGGATCGCATGAACAGGCTGAAGCCTTCCTTGAACCGGGGCCGGGAATATGCTAGTCTTTCCCGCTTCCGTTCTGAAAGTATACCCGAACGTGTCACGTGGTTTCCAGACACCGTGACGGATGACAGGAGTGATGACATGTCTCGTGTTTGTGATTACAGCGGCAAACGCCCGCAAACTGGTATGCGCGTCGTGCGCCGCGGCAAGGCGAAGCGCTCTGGCGGTATCGGCCAGAACGTCACCGGCATTACCAAACGCCGCTGGAAACCCAACCTCCAGAAAATTCGCGTAATTGATGAAAACGGCTCCGTAAAAACCATTCGCGTTTGCGCCCGCTACATCAAAGCCGGCAAGTTTGTGAAAGCGACGAAAGGCCTCACGAAGGTCAAGAAATCCGCATAGACTGTTTTGGTACTCGTCGCCATCCGGCGCGTTAGCGATAAAATGAATCGTCCGCTACAAGGTGTTGAACCCGGTAGCGGACGACGGTTTTTTGTGCGGTGATTTACGCTGCCGGGTCTTCCGCTTTCAGTTTGATCGTGCCATCCGGAGATTCCTCCGCCGGCTTCTCTTCCGCCGCTGGCTCATCGGGTTTTGGCTCGTCGGAAGGGGCCTCTTCGTCTTTCTTTTCTTCCGCGGGCGGGGCGCCAATTTCCTTGGCCTCTTCCCCGACCTGCGGCGCCTGCTTGGCGACTTCCAATACGTCCGCGGCAGGGACGATGATTGCCAACATATTTTCCTGCCCGCCGAACATTCCCATGCTGCCGCCGCTATCGCCGCCGCGCACCGTCCGCAAGACACAGATGCCAATGGGCAATCCGTCCACATTCAATGCTGGTGAGCCGAGATTCGTTTGCGAAGGATCATTGCCCATCACGTAAAACGTCCGTGGCCGCGTCACAACGGCGTTGATCCGCTCGATGGAAACCGCGTATTCGCGGCTTGCCACGCGGCCCAGACGATTAAGGGTGATGATAGGATCGAGCATCGCGGGCGCAACGGCCTGGGCGAGGTCCAACGCCGGCAGAGGCTCCTTTGGCGCTTCGACCGGCCGCAGAAACGCCAGGTCGAGATCGCGATCACGCAATACGATCTGCGCGGAAATTTCGGCGCCATCGTCTTGCAGGATTTTCAGATCGCTAATCGTGCTCTTCATCTCGAAGCCCTCACGGCCGCCCGCGCTCATCATGTCTTCCAACATCGCGGTTGGATCGGTCGCATTCAGCGAGAGCACCGTAAGCCCGGACGGGTCGATGACCGTGCCCGTGGCTTCCGATTTAATTTCTTCCTCGTGAGAGCCAAACTGGGGCATCGATATCTGCTGTTTGACGACGATGCGTATCGTAACAACGCTCGCTTTGCTTTTCTCAAGCACGGCGCGCCCTTTGTCTGCAAGCTCGTCGGCGCGCGCGACCGCGCTCAAACCGAAGGCTAGTAGAGTCGCAACGCAAAGAATACGGTGGGCCATGAGTTATTCCTTTCCAGCGGACGCGGTGTCCCACTTGGGTTCAATTTCGAGAAACGCGCTATAGATGCCGCGTTCTACAAGAAACACGGCGGTCTTCGCCTTCGACTCTTTCAACTCGGTCATCTTTTTCTCAACATCCTCGCTACTCGTAATCGGCGTTGAACCGATCTTAACGATGAGATCATTTACGTCCAGCTCTCCGATATCGGCCCATCCGCCGCGTTCGAGCTTTGTGACAAGCGCACCCGTTTTATCTTCCGGCCATTTCTCTTTCACCTTGTCAAGGAATGTGAGGTTCCGCACTGTAAACTCGAACTCGACGTCTTCGTACTCCTTCATTTCACGCGCCAATCGGGGGGACGCCGTTAGCTCGACCGAAACCGCCGACTTCTCCTCTCCGCGGAGAATCGAGAACTCGGCCGTTGATCCGATCTTGTATTGGCGTACCAGCGCCGAGAGCTCTTCGTAATCTTCCGGCGCCGCGGCTTCGAGGGGTTCGCCGTCCACCGCGTAGATCAAATCACCCACCTTAAACCCGGCGGCTTCCGCCGTCGTGCCAGGGTAAACCTGAATCACGCGGAACCCGCGCAACTCATCATTACCAAGTTGCGTGGCCATGTCGCGCGTAATGACTTGCGTGTCGAGGGCCAGCCAGGCTTTCTCGACGTCCTTGCCGGGATCGGGTGGCTCGTTGATTCCCACGTCAACGACCGTTACATAGCGCGCGACTTTGCGCTCAAACTCAACCAGAACAGAGACCTGTTCCTTGTCGCCGTCCAGAAGTTTTGCCGTAAATTCCTTAAGCGCGGCGACATCCTTGATGGGTTCGCCGTTCACGCTCACTATCACGTCGCGTCCGCGGATGTCCGGCTTCGCTTCTCCGGTTGGGCCACCCGATCGCACTGACGTGACAAGCACACCGTCCGTGCCTTCGCGCTTCATTTCCCGCGCGTTAACGAACGAGACGTTACGCACCGTCATCCCCCACTCTTTTATTTCATTCTGGCGGGGTTCGACTTCCTCATAGCGGCCCGGCGTCACCGAGAGAGTCTGTTCTTTGCCTTCGCGCACAATGATCGCGTCAACAGCCTGACCTACCGTCAACCCCGCCACTTTCGCATTCAGGAGTGGCATTTGCTCTTCAAACCGTACGTTTATCTCTTGCCCCGCAAGGCGCAACAGCAAATCGCCAGGCTGAAAGCCCGAAGTATGCGCCGGTGAACCGAGTATCGTGTTGCGCACGAGCACGCCGCCCTTGCCCGCATTGGATTTCAGTTGGGGCTGTAAATTCAGGCCGAGCCACGCCCTTTCCACTTTTCCGCTCGCAATGAGCTGCTTGGAAATGTCGCGGGCCATATTACCCGGGATTGCCCCACCGAGCCCGACATTGATTTCGTTTACACCGACTATCTGGCCCTGCAGGTTGACCAGGGGACCACCGGAATTTCCGCCGTAGATCGGTGCGTCATGCCCAATCCATCGCACCAGTGAGCCGACATCTTCGCCATCAAGTGTGAACGACCCGAAACGGCGCGCGGGCATGACCATCTCGGCGTTGCTGATAATGCCAAGTGTCACGCTTTGCGAGAGCGACATGGGACTTCCCATTGCCAGCACATGGTCCCCAACGCGCATGCTGTTGGAATCGCCAAATTCCGCCGTGGGAAATATCCGGCCGCCTTCAGACTTGAGCCTAATCACCGCAATATCGGTTTGCGGATCGGTGCCCACCAGATCGGCTTCGATAATCTCGCGTGTGGACAGCGTGCAGAAGATGCGGGTCGCATGGCCTGCCACGTGATGATTCGTCACCACGTGTCCTTCGCCCGTAATAATCGTGCCACTGCCAGTAGCCTCGAATTTTTGTTCGCGTCCTTCGCTGTATTCGGTCCAGACGACACCGATCCGCACCAACGCGGGCTTAACTTTCGCGATCGCAACATCCACCGCGGAGCGCACGGATTCTGGCACTTCCTGGGCGCCGCACGCCATGCTGATAAACACAACGGAAACAAAGAAACGGACGGCGAAGGGCTTCATGTACGGTACCTCGTGTGGTCATTACAAGCAGGGTAGCGCCTGGGCGCCTCGCAGACCGGCAAACACCATTGGCAGTCTGGATTGAGTCGGCTAATGCGCCATCGCCGGATTATGAGGGGAGGGGATTCAGGTGTCAAGCGCGGGACTACTCAACAACGGCGTCCGCCGCCGCAAACGGGTGCCGCCGCGCTATATACCCGGCAATGACGCCATGTTTTGGGGAGATAAACATTACGATCAGAAAATAGGCCCCGCTCATGACCGCCATCGCGCCGGCAATCGATCCGTCAATAGTTGCCGCCAGCCAGTATCCTCCGATGGCACTCGCTACGCCGAATACCACGGACAGTACAATCATCCTCCACAACCGGTCCGTCAGAAGGTAAGCCGTGTTGGCCGGCACGATCAACATCGCCACCACCAGGATTGCGCCAACACTTTCGAACGCGCCAACCGTTGTCAAAGACACAAAGCCCATCAGCAGATAATGCCAAAGGCTGACATTCATCCCGACGGCGCTCGCGAGCGCAGGGTCGAATGAACACAGTTTCAGGTGCTTGAAGCCGAAAGTCACAAACGCCAAATTCGCGATCGTGATCGCTCCGAGTATCCAGACCGCGCGCGGCCCCATGCTACGATCTCCAACAAGCCAAATGTCCCATGGAGACGCGGCAATTTCACCATACAGCACGCATTCCGCGTCGAGGTCAACTTGACCGGTGAATGCGGATACCATAATGACGCCAACCGCAAACAGCCAGGTGAACGTGACACCGATAGAGGCATCGGGTTGCAGCCTGCCATACCGCTCAAGCGCGCCTGTCAGGAACGCCGTAAGCAGACCGAACGAGCCTGCGCCGATAAGCATTGGAATCGGAGCGCGGCTTTCTGTAATTAAAAATGCAAGCACGATCCCCGGCAACACCGAATGGCTGATCGCATCCCCCATCATTGCCTGCTTGCGCAACACAAGAAAACATCCAACAAGCGCGCATGCAGTTGCCGCGAGCGATCCCACCAACATGATCCAGACCGCGTGACTCATGATATTGCCGATTCCCGGTCCATTGCCGGCGGAATCTTTTTCGCATGCGGATCGACGGCCGGATCGTCAAGCGCCGCGACCAGCAGCGCCTCGAGTTCCGGTGTGATGATGTGCTCAATCTCTTCGGCGTCGTCGTGGACGTGATCCGGTGCCAGTTCCAGCTTCCGCGTGAGGTACAGCTCCCATAACCGGTGCAGACGGGTCAACCGCGCGCCGCGCGCAATTCCGTCGGACGTCAGCGCGAAAAACCCCTCCCTGGTTTCATTCACCAGGCCGCGGTCCATTAGCCGGTCCAACGTACGATCGAGAATCCAGGGGTTCATCGTGCGAAATTGCTGAAGCTCCGCAACGGAGGATGGCGCATCCATCCGCTGTTCTTTTTCACCGGTTACATAAAGGGTCCGCAGAATGTTTTCTTCCGCGGTCTTCCTGCGAATGCGCCGCAACAATAGAACACGTGCGATGATCCCGCGTTTGGGAGCGACCAACAGCGACATCAGAAATACAATCGTCACCGCGACGACCATCCACGGGCCCGTCGGCATCCGCGGCCCGAGATAGCTGATATACGTGCCAATTGCGCCGCTGATTGCGCCGAAGAACCCTGAAAGCAAAAGCATATTTCCAAGATGATCAGTCCAGTAGCGCGCGGCGGCGGCAGGCGTGACAAGCATCGCCGCCATGAGCACCACGCCAACGGCCTGCAACCCAATGGCAACGGCGAGCACAATCAGCGTGGACAATGCGATTTCCAGCATGCGCGTAGGCAAGCCAAGGGCCGTTCCGAATTCCGCGTCGAACGAAATTAATTTGAACTCTTTGTACGCTAGGGCTACGGCGCAAAGCATGATAGTCCCCACGATCGCCAGGGTCCAGACATCCCGGTCCAGCATTGACGACGCCTGCCCGAATAAAAATTTGTCGAGTCCGGCTTGTGAAGCGTTGCCGCTACGCTGGATGTGCGTGAGCATGAGAATTCCCGCGCCAAAGAACACCGACAAGACCATGCCCAGCGCGCTCTCTTCTTTTACGCGCGTATGTTTGGTAATCAGGTCAATGCTGATTGCGCCAACCCAGCACGAGACTGTCGCTCCAATCAAGATAATTACAGGGTCCTTCGTACCCGTCAGCATGAATGCGGCGCAGACACCTGGCAGCGCGGAATGCGCAAGCGCGTCGCCCAGCAATGAGCGTTTGCGCAAAAATGCGAAACAACCCAACACGCCCGCGGAGATTCCCAGCAGCACGCATCCAGCGAGAATCAGCCGGAGGTTAATATCGCGAAACGTGAAAAATTCCAGCCACGGCGCAAGCGACGCGGAGACCGATATAAGTACGGCGGGCGGGTTCAACGCCGCGCACTCCATTCGCTCTTCCTCAAGCGTTCACCCACCTCGGTAAGCAGGCTGAGACGGCCGCCATAGGTTTTGTTCAGATTCTCCGAGGTAAACGTCGTCTCCACGGGGCCAAACGCCACCAGCCGCAAATTTAACAGCATCACGGTGTCGAAATACTCGGGGACGGATTGCAAATCGTGGTGAACAACGGCCACCGTGCATCCTTGTTCGCGAAGGTCGCGCAACAACACCACAATGGCTTTTTCCGTGGACGCATCGACCCCGGCAAAGGGTTCGTCCATGAGGTACACGCGCGTCTGCTGCGCCAAAGCGCGCGCCAAGAACACGCGCTGTTGCTGGCCGCCCGAAAGTTGGCTGATTTGGCGATCGGCGTAGTCCAGCATCCCAACCTTTTCCAGCGACTGGCGCGCAATCTCCTTGTCGCGTTTACGCGGGC
>JAWXCN010000274.1:0-20397 GCA_034408725.1 Candidatus Hydrogenedentota bacterium | reverse complement strand
TGGTGTTGAATCGCATGGCGTAAACGGTATGCGCGTCGCGCAGAGCTTTGGCGAGCGAGTCTTCGCGCTGGGGCACGGCGACGAGGTGGACGTGATTCGCCATCAGGCAATAGGCCATATCGCTAGGCCGCGGCGTTCGGCGTACTGGCGGAGGAAGCGGAGATACGCGCGGCGGTCATCGTCGGAGTAGAACACGTCCGCGCGACGATTCCCCCGTTGCGTGACGTGATGGGCAAACCCCGGTACGACGATGCGTGCGACACGGCTCATGAGAAAAATGATACCGAGAATTTCATGCGGTTGCGGAAATCAGAGCTTTTTAGAATAAATGGCGATACAGCTGGTTTACCTACGAAACCAAAGAGCATGAGTGCCGGCGACAGATTGAGTTGTCGTATCGATCAGCACCACTCGGTCATAGTAATTGTAAAATCCAGCTGCGGGTTGCGAGTATTTCCAAGCGACTTTTTGGGGATCGCCTGAGTATGTAGGCGTGAATGTTATTGAGTCATACTTGCCCATTATGCGGAGCAGATCATCAACGGTCTTTATCTCCTTCTTCTTTTCTTCGGTAAGGTATTGATTGGGATCGAAAACACGAACAATGCTGTCGGTCTCCTTTTCATATATCGCCTCGATTCGGGCTTCGTGGAAATGAAAAACTACTTCCGGTTTTCTGCTAGCAAGCGTTTGAAGCGGTTTTCCTAACGATTGTTGAACTAGGGATACACTGTCACCTTTCTTAATGGATTGAAATGCCGCCTCGGAGAAGCCGGGAGCGTAAACGGTTTGGGTAGCACGATAATCCGAGACGGTAAGCCATCCGTACGGCGCCAAGAAGTATAATAGTGATCCAAGTAGGAGGCTGGTGCTTAGTGCGAACAGCCACCACCTACCAAGTAAGTTTCGTATTGCAATTGGAACCATCATTAAGTTCTTCTTCTTGTCAGGCTCACAGCTATATCGGGCACTTGGCCCCATTTCTCGTCGATGGGCATAAGATCTGGCCTAAAAAACGATTCCGGGACAGACTACCATTCAAGTTGATTTTGTGCGACTTCCACTTTTGCTGGGCGTTGAGAACTTGTAACCGCGCTTTGGAAAAATGATGAAATGCACATGCTTGACCATGAGGCGATAGGCCCACATGGCAAAGACGTCACTCTGACAATATTGGCGAAGGAACCGAGGTAGGCGCGGCTCTTCATCCGGGTGAAATATGTCCGCTCGACAATTTCCACGCTACGTGACGTGGTGGGGAAAATCCGGTACGACGATGAGGGCGACGCTGCTTTGCAAAAGGATAAAGTAACCGTTGTCAGAAGAACAATTAATCCGTAGTCGCTTTTCCCTATTTACTCCTTCTTACGAATCAGTCACCTGCGGCGTGCTATTTCTCCAACGGATATTGCGCGCCAGCTCTGTCAATTCGATAATCCTTCTCTCGCGTATTCGAGAAAAGTGTCGTCTGCTCCGCAACGTTCCTTGCCTGTTTATGCGATTTATGCTAAACCGTGAATTAGATTGAACAGAACCCTTGCCACAGCGTCTAATACGCGAGCATTGAGGAGTTTGACTCCATGAGCGCCGCTTTGGACTTTTCCCTGTTGTACGAGGATTTTACCGGCACATCAACGATGGAAGTGGTTAAGGGACAAGACCTTGACGACGCCGATGCTCGTCTGGTGGATGCGGCGCGCGCCGGCGATTTCGCGGCGTTCGAGGCTTTGGTGCGCCGGTACCGGAACGACGTTTATGGGTTGGCGTATCATTTCCTGCGCAACCGGGAGGAAGCATGGGACATATCGCAGGAGGTTTTCATCAAGGCGCACCGGTCGCTTGCGCGGTTCCGGGGCGAGTCGAGCTTCAAAACCTGGCTCATGCGGATCACTGCGAACCAGTGCAAAGACTTTTTGAAGAAGCGGCGGCTCGATGCAGTCCCTTTCGATGACACAATTGAATCGCACGACGCCCCCAGCGGATTCCTCGGCCCGGACACCTCAGTCGAGGCGAGCGAGCTGGGCGACGCCATCACGAAGGCGCTCGAGGCTTTGCCCGTCAAACATCGCACGGCTTTCGTGTTGCGCGAGTTCGAGGGGTTGACGTATGAGGAAATGGCGGACGTAATGAATTGCAATCTCGGCACGGTCATGAGCCGATTGCATCACGCGCGTAAGAAATTGCAGGCAAGTTTGGCGCGCATGGGATTCTCAAGAGGATAACGAACAAATGAACGCGTGGCAGAAAAAGACAGCACAACAGTTTGATGGGCACGCCGGAGCAGGCCCGGCGCCCTCGACGGCGGGGGAGCGCGAGTACCTCGCGGACATCGCATATCTGCGGCAAGGCGCGCAGACAGTATCTCCCGCGCCGGAAATTGCCGATGCGCAGTTCTCCGCGTTCATGCTGGGCATTCGCGAAGGCATCGAAGCGCCCGCGCCGCGCCGCGGTTTTTGGGCCGCGCTGTCGCTGGTGACCGCCGCGCTCGTGGCGGCTATTTCGCTTTTCGTTATCTTCGAGACGAACAACATTGTTCAGCCCCCGACAGTCAGCGCGGTAGAATCGGCCACCACGGATATCAGCGGCGCAACCGTGACTTCCGGCACGGCCGAAGACGGCACAGCGGTCGTTTGGGTCGATGCCGGTCAGGTGGAGATGTGGGAGTAACCGCGGCGGCCATAGTTTTTTTTGCATCGATTACGGCTGCGGACGTCACGTCCTCCGCCGATTCCGTCACTGTATCCGTACTGGCGGTGCAGGCGAGTAATGAACACCGGGATAGCGTTAACGAAGGAACGGCGGCGCGGCGCGCGCCAGGTAAAAAGCCAGTATCCGAACAGTTGCGCCAGGGTTTCATTCCCAGTGACAACGGTAAGCCAAAGCAGCAGCGGCCGGGCGCGATAAAAAAAAGTCACTTCGATCCGGGGCTAGACGAGATTCGTGAAGCGGTCGCCTCCTTTCCTTACGACACCTATCGCAAAGTCTCATCGGAAACGGCATCGATTCAGCGCGATAAAGAAAAAACGTTTTCTGTCAACGAAACGTACACCCTGCGGTTGACGCCGCTGAAGGAAGATGAGGAAGGACGGCTGCGCATTCGAGTCCGCATTGACGAGAAAACGATACGCGGCGGCAAACCGGTAACGATCAATGCGCTCGACACAACGTCTGCAATCGCGCCGGGCAAGCACCTCATGTTGGGCGGGCTGCCGCTTCCCGAAGGCAAGCTCATCGTCTTCATCAGCCTTCGTCCCTGACCCCCAGGGGCAATCGCGCTTAATTGCGCAGCGACTTTACCCAGGAAATGGAAAGCGGCAGCTACCCGCCGCCGCACTCCAAGGCGCCCCGCCCATTTTCAATCTTCCTGCTACAATCCCGCCATGAATATCGTCATCCGCGAATACCGCTCCGAAGATGCATCCGAATGGTTGAGGGTCCACGCCGTCATCATGACGCTGTCGCACGCATGGAATTACTGCATACAGGAACGCCCAGCCTACGAGGGAAACGAAAGCACGTTGCTCGTCGCAACGAATGGCGAAGAGATCGTGGGGTTGACTGATTGCCAGTACGACAACGTACCCGGCGATTTATGTTATCTGCACGACAGCCGCGGCGGTTATGTTTGTGAGTTTGGCCGCTTGCCGCAGTACGCGGGATGCAACCTCGGGAAACGCCTGATCGACGCGACGGTAGCAAGCGCCCGTGACAAGGGCATTCATCGTCTCGAATACTGGAGCCAGGACCGAAAGGCGCAGCGGTTCTATCAAAGGATCGGCATGCGCGAAATTGGCCGCCATTACCGTTTTCGAATGAAACCCGCGCAGGCCATCAAGGATATATTCCGTGGGCCACAGATTGGGGTGGAATACATCTATGCCGTTTGTCTCCCCGAAGAATGGCCACTGGTCAAAGAGACGTATGACATTATCGACAAACACCCCCTAGAACCGCATTTGTGCATTGGATACGAAGTACGTTTTTAACGCTCGCCATGCCGCTGTTGCCGGATACGGACAATTCATGTATGCTGAAAGCATCGAAACCGGACACCACAATATATAGGGTCTACTTGCCATGATTGCTCCAAGCCTGAAACACAAGAAGCGCAGCAAGCTGCCATCCGCAATCATTACAGTGATCGTCGCCTTCGCCGTGGTTTACGGCGGATACCGTGGCGTTCGGTGGGTGATTAGTGGAGGCGGTGTCCAGGCAATTACGACTCCCTCCCCAACTACGCTGGATACCGCGCGCGCGCTGCTCGAAGAAGGCAAATCCGATGAAGCGCGGGAAGCGCTTCGCCCGCTTGCGGAAAAATCCACCGACGCACAAGTCGCGGTGCCTGCATTAATGATGCTCGCCGACCTTGACGCGCGCGCGGGAGACCGAGCCCGCGCGATTGACGGGTTGAAGCGGGTTGCCGCGGAGTTTTCCGGCAACCCTGAGAAACCCCGCGCCGAGGCTTTGTACGCCAAACTGCTCGAAGAGGAGGGCAAGACACAAGAGGCGCTTGCGGTATACGAAGATATTCGGAAGAACGCTCCGTCTGAATTTCGCGCGCCCGCGCTTGAGGGAATCGCCCGCCACGCCGAGCGCGAGAACAAACTGTCCGAGGCCCGCGATCTCTATGCGGAAGCGGTCACTGGCGCCAAGTGGGACAGCCCGGAATGGAATACTGCGCTTGACGCGCTTGGTCGCACGAATGCCGCACTCGTTTTTTCGCAGGCAGAAACACTGGATAGCAAAGTCTACACCGTGTCCAAGGGCGACACGCTCACGACGATTGGAATCAAGCTCAATACGACGCAAGGATTATTGGTACGTGCCAACGCCCTAACCGACGATGCGCGGCTCAGTCTTGGCCAACGCCTAAAATGGACCCCGAAAGATTTCCGGATTGTGCTCGAGCGGTCAACCTGCCGACTCTTTGTATTGGACTCGGAGGGCATTTTCAAACGCTACTACTGCGGTCTGGGAAAGCCGGGACATGAAACCACCCTCGGCATCTATAAAATTGGCAACAAGGAGAAAGACCCCGTTTGGCATAAACCTGGCGAAGGCCCAATTCCCGCGGGCGATCCGCGAAATCTGCTTGGCACCCGCTGGATGCCCTTGGTGCCCGTGCAAGAAGGCCTGCCCAAAGACCTTGGCATCCATGGCGCGCCCGATCCTTCGACTGTCGGCGCGTTTACCTCCAACGGATGCGCGCGCATGAAGATGGAAGACGTGGAAGAACTTTACGATCTCGTTGTGCGCTCGACGCCGGTTCAAATCGTCGAATCGGTCGATCATGCCATGCTCAATACGCTCGCGATTGCGCAATCCTGAGCGCGGCGCATGACACGCTATTCGATAGAAGAGTTCGTAAGCCGCACCAGCCAGCAGGAACTCGGCCAGGGTGTGTTTGAACTCGAGAACGAGCGCATGCTCGAGATCAATCTCAATGGATCGATCTGGACGAAGACCGGTTCGATGGTGGCGTATCGCGGCGCGGTTAAATTCACGCGAGAAGGTGTCCTCGAACATGGCGTCGCCAGATTGCTGAAAAAAGCGGTTACCGGCGAGGGCGCCCGTCTCACCAAAGCCGACGGACAAGGCCGGATTTATCTCGCGGATGCCGGCAAGAAAATTTCGATTCTGCACCTGACCGAAGACGTGTTATTCGTCAATGGAAACGATCTGCTGGCTTTTGAACCCGTGCTCGGGTGGGACATCAAGCTGATGCGCAAAATGGTTGCAATGGTCGCCGGTGGGCTGTTCAATGTGCGCCTCGGGGGCACCGGGCTCGTTGCAATTACGACGCATTACGATCCCCTGACGCTGATCGTGACGCCGGATTCACCGGTCCGGACCGATCCGAACGCGACTGTCGCGTGGTCGGGTGGTCTCTCCCCCACGTTCAAGACCGACATTTCGCTCAAGACCTTCTTCGGCCGCGGCAGTGGCGAATCAATCCAGATGGAATTCGCCGGCCAGGGTTTCGTCGTAATTCAGCCCTACGAAGAAGTGCACTACCAGGCCGGCGCCCCTACCCCTGGCTGATTGCTACCATTTTGGCGGGCGCATCTGTACACTACGCGCCTGCCACCATCCAATCGACGGGAGAGACCTACGTGCGCACGAAATCGCTTTGCATCGCCATTCTGCCGCTTCTCGCAATGGGTTGCCACACGTTTATGCAGGTGGCGCCAGATTATGCAGATCTGCCGGTTGACGATCTTAAACAGTTGGCTAACGAGATCGAACAAGCGGTCCACGATAAAAATCGCGAACCCGCCATTGCAAACCGCGGCGCAGTGACCGTCGACACGGATTCGATCAAGCAGGCCATCCGGTCCCGCGCTGCGCGCGCTCACCTCGTTGAGGGATTCCTCGCAACCGGCCATCTGATGGAAGCCAACAACGGCCTCGTGTCAGTGATCCGGGACCGGGAGTACAAAAAATTTGGCACGAGCCGAGATCGCGACCGTAACGCCCAACTTGTCATTGAGGAAAATAACAATCGGTGGATGCTATACGAAGGAATCCTGGACGCGAGTAATTTCTCACCCAAATCACTGCCCGCCGTTCAGCGAATTTTCTTCGACGCGCGCATGGCGTTCCGCGCCGATGGAACTAAATTCGAGGATGAGAACGGCAACATCACCATCAAAGGCGGCGCTGCGCCGGCCACTCCGTAATTCGAGATCTGTGGCATACGGACATCGACATACGGCCCGCGAACAGCGCGCGTGCTCCATTGGCTTATGAGTACGCCGGCAGACACGGATTCGACCCCCAAATTGGCCGTGGGCCTTGGCGGTCTGAAAATGAAAAACCCCGTCACCGTGGCCTCGGGCACGTTTGGCTATGGCGGCGAGTACAGCAATTACTTTGAACTATCCCGGCTTGGTGCGGTCACGACAAAAAGCCTGTCATTAAAACCCAGGGCCGGCAATCGTCCGCCGCGGCTGGTCGAAACGCCAGCGGGCATGCTCAACGCCATTGGTTTGCAGAACGTCGGCATCGACGTCTATCTCAACGAAAAACTTCCGTTCCTGCGCGAAAAAGGCGCAACAATCATCGCCAACATTTACGGCCATGCTCCAGAGGAGTATGTCGCGCTGGCGGAACGCCTGGATAAAGCGGATGGCGCTGATGCCATCGAAGCAAATCTTTCCTGCCCAAATGTCCATGACGCCCGCAAGGCCAGAGGCGCGGTATTGGTGTCGCAAGACCCAAAATGCGTGGCGGAATACACCCGCGCAATTCGCGCCGTGACTAAATTGCCGCTCATTATTAAATTGACGCCCAACGTCATGGACATCACAGACCCCGCCGTGGCGGCGGAGGAATCCGGCGCGGATGCGTTGTGCCTAATCAACACGCTCCTGGGAATGGCTATCGACGCAGAAACGCGCCGGCCACGCCTCTCCAATATCGTAGGCGGTTTGAGCGGCCCCGCGATTCGGCCCGTTGCGATTAAAATGGTGTGGGACGCACATCGGGCCGTTAAAATTCCAATCATCGGCACGGGCGGCATTTGCCATTCGCACGACGCCATCGAGTTTCTGCTTGCCGGAGCGACGGCGGTTTCCGTGGGTTCGATGACGTTCCGTCAACCGGACGCCGCGATCCGTGTGATGGAAGGAATTGAAGACTATTTGAAGCGGCATTCGATCAGTGATGTGCACGACATCATTGGAGGAATGAAGGCCCAATGAAGGAACCCACTGTATGACCTCTGGCCAGGTGTTGGATATATTTCGCGCGACGGGCGCACTGCTTGAGGGACATTTTCTATATACGAGCGGGCGACATGGCGCACATTTCGTACAGGCGTCGCGCGTGCTGCAATTCCCAAACTACACCGAGCGGTTGTGCAAAGCCATCGCGGAGAAGTGGGCGGACGAAAAAATAGAACTGGTGGTAGGACCCGCGACGGGCGGCATCATTCTCGCCTATGAAACGGCGCGCCACCTCGAATGCCGCGCAGTGTTCACGGAAAAAGACGGCGGCGGCATGTCACTCAAGCGCGGCTTCAGGCTTGACCCCGGCACGAACGTGCTGGTAGTCGAAGATATCGTGACAACGGGCGGCTCGGTCACGAAAACCATTGCCCACCTCGAAGCGCGCGGGGCATGCGTTTCGGGTGTATCCGTACTGGTCGATCGCAGCGGCGGGGAAGTAAAGTTCGACTGCGCGTACAAGCCCCTGGCTTTTCTGGCTCTGCGCAGTTACGCCGCAGCCGAGTGCCCAGGTTGCCAGGACAAGATTGCCCTGAGCGATCCGGACGAAATGATCGTTTGACACCCTACGCCATTTTAGCTGCGCGCGCAAATCCGGCGGTTTGACTTACTCCAAAATTTGCGGTTAGCCTCATTGTGGCCTCGGCGCGGAGGCAGGGTGTTGCTCCTATGGAACGATTAAAGGCCGATCTACATACGCACGCAGCAGACGATCCGTTTGATGCGTTGGATTACTCCGCCGAAATGTTGATTGATGCCGTCGCGACGGCCGGCGTAGACGTGCTCGCCATCACCTGCCACGAGCTCAATGTTTATTCAAAGTATCTCGCCGAGTATGCGCGCGGCCAGGGCGTACTATTGATACCGGGCATCGAAAAATTTGTCGAAGGCAAGCATGTGCTGATTCTCAATCCAGCGCCCGAACATTTGTCGGCGCACACCTTCGAGGAGATGCGCGCACTGGGCCGGCGCAATGCGGTGTTCATTGCTCCGCACCCGTATTACCCCGCGCCCCACAGCCTGATGCGAAAACTTTTGCCGAACATGGATTTGTTTGATGCGATTGAATATTGCAGCCTGTATTTTCAAAGTTTCAATCTCAATTCATGGGCGGAACGCGCCGCCCGCAATCATGGACTGCCCATGCTCGGCACTTCCGACACCCATGCACTACCCTATGATGATTCCACGGTGTCTTGGCTGAATGCCGAGCGATCCATGGACGGCGTGATTGACGCGGTCCGCGCGGGCCGCATCGAAGTCGAGACCCGCCCAAGGCGTTTCGTCCGGGCGACGCGCGACGCCGCCGGCGCGGTCCGCGGAATCGCCGCGGACTACCTGTATTCGAGCCGCGAGAAGGACGAGGTGCGATGATCGAGCGCATCACAATACTTGGCGGCAGCAGTGTATATGCGCCTGAACTGGTCCTTTCTGTTGTTTCGCACAACGTAAATGTAAAGGAAATTGTCCTATTTGGACGTCCGGGCAATAAACTTCAAATCGTCGCGAAGTTTTGCCAGCGTCTCGTCAAGAAAAGCGGTTTTCCCACCACGGTGATCGCGTCAACGGATTTGAAACAGTCCGTCGCCGGCGCGAGATATATTATCAATCACGTGCGGGTCGGCGGAATGCTCGCGCGAGTCCGCGATGAAAAGTTGCCGCCGCGCCAGGGGATGATCGGTGATGAAAGTCTTGGCGCCGGCGGATTCGCGAACGCGATGCGAACGCTACCTGTCGTGCTCGATATTGCCGCGAGGGTGGAAGAAGTCAATCCTGGGGCAATCTTCATCAACCTTACGAACCCGATGGGCCTGATTGTCGAGGCGCTGGCAAAACACACAAAACTTCAGGTGCTTGGTGTTTGCGATCTTCCGGGGAGCACAGTCAAGCAAGTCTCCGCGATCTTGCGCCACGATCCTGCCGAATTGCAGGTTGACTATATTGGCCTAAACCACTTTGGCTGGATTCAGGACATCAAAATCGATGGCCGGAGTCATATGAGCCGGCTCCTTGAAAAATTGGAACATCAAAATAACGATGGCTTTGATTATAGTTTGATCGAATTGTTCCGAATGATTCCCGTCCGGACCGTGAGTCTGTTTTACCACCAGGACGAAATTCTCAAGAGGCAACAGGCGTGCGGACGTTTCCGCGCCGAAGTACTGCACGAAGCCGAGCAACAGATTCTACGCTTGTACCAAGACGACTGTTTGCACGAAATTCCGGAATTGACGCGCGCGCGAAACGCTGTTTGGTATGACGAGACCATCGTTCCTTTGATCATGACTTTAGAAAACAAGAAGGAGCATGAGACGATCCTGTGCGTACGCAACGATGGCGCGATCCGCGATCTCCCGGACGAATGCAGTGTCGAAATTCCCGTCGAAGTGAGCAAGAAAGGCACAAAACCAAGGAAGGTCGGCAGCACGCCCCGCTTCTTGCGCGGCCTATTCATGGCGCTCAAGGAGAGCGATCGCCTCACACTGGAAGCAATACAGCACAAGTCGTATGATTGTGCGCTACAATCGCTGACGATAAACCCCCTGGTCCCGTCATTTGGCGCTGCGAAGAAGTTTTTGGATCGTTTGGTTCGGGACGAGCACCTTGAATTGCACTGAGGCGTGGCATCCCGTTTGGAGGACTCAATGAATCTATTGCGTAGTTTAATTGTAATGCTTGCATTGTGTGGACTTGCGGCGCATGCGCAAATTCCCGTTTCGGGCGGACGCGGAGCCGGTCTGCAATCCATCGCGGGCACCGATACCCTGGTCACCGTCGTTTTGAAACAGGGCGGCGCAAAAGACCCGAATCTAAAAATCGTCAAGATCGACGGCGGGATTCTCACCGTTCAAACTCGTACCGGACAAACCACAAGTTATCGCGTGGAAGACGTGGCGGAAGTCCGCGTCCAGGGCGATACCGTGTCGGTGAAAAACATGGACCTGTCGGACCGCGTCATGACAACGGACCAAGTGGAAATTGTCACCAAAGCGCTAATGAAGGCAACTGAGCTCTTCAATGCAAGCGTCGCGAACCAGACCTTGCGCATGTATGCGGCGGAGATTTTGGCCGTTTCGGGCGCGGCCAGCGAGACCTCGGATGACGCAATGGGCGGGCTCGTGCTTCCCAAACAGCAGGCGCAGGACTATCTCACCAGCCTTGTAAACGGCAACGACATGCGCACCGCAATGAGCGCCGCGCTGCACATGAACAATGCCGGCATGGAAATACCGGTTGTGGAACTCGTTCCCAAAGGTTTGGCCAGCGGGGATCGATTGGTCAAAGGCAGCGCCGCCAAGCTGGCTGGTCTCACCGGTGATCGTTCTTCCATCAATGACTTGCGCGCGATGCTTCAGGATCGCGCCGCCAATATCGCCGCGCCCGCCACCGTCGCGCTGGCCAATCTCGGTGAGAAGGACATTATACCGTCTTTGATATCCATGGTTGGACATCGCAACAGCGAAATTGCCGACGCCGCCGTCTACGCACTCGAAAAGCTAGGTGATGAAGACACGGTCGCGCAATTAAAAATGAAGCTTCCAGACTTCCTGGGCACTTCCCGTTTCCGAGTCGCGCGCGTAATGTACAATCTCGGCGATGCAGAAGGCGGCACGATTTTGCGCGAAGACCTTCTGACCGTGCCATCGCTTCAATTCGAGGCGGCTCGCGTTCTGGCGCTGAAGGGGGACGTAAAAGGCGCGCAATTCCTCCGGACGTGGCTGAGCGAGCGGCGCGATCCTTCCGAAACTATTCAGAAGCAGCGCGCAGACGCGACGCACGCGCTGATTCGGTCAGGTGATCGCACCAATGCCGGCGTTTTTCAAGACTTATTGCGGGAAGCCCCTGCGTCTGTTCAGATGCTCGTATTGGCGCGCATTTCCGACCTTGACGTCCATTCGCTTTTGCCGATGATTTTACCCACGCTGGAAGGTCAGGACCCCGCGGTGGCGATTATGGCAGCGCAGACGGCTGTCGTCATGGCGCACAACGACTACGGGGACAGGCTCCGCGCGAGCCGCCGATAGCGTCTGGATGCCGGAGCGTGTCCACGTCGTCGTGCGAGGCCGGGTCCAGGGTGTCGGGTTCAGATACTCCGCGCAAGCGCGGGCCGTTGCTCTTGGGCTGACCGGATGGGTACGCAATTGCCGTGACGGTAGTGTTGAAGCGGAGTTTGAGGGACCACGCCCCGATCTGATGGAAATGCTTCAATGGTGCGGGCAGGGGCCACCACTCGCGCAGGTGCAGGAGGTGGATGCGGTATGGTCGACCAGTGACACGCCCTACAATACCTTTGATATCAACGGGTAGTTTTTGGCTCCCGATGAAATTCAATGAACAACATTAAATCGTCGCAGGCGTTGTGGAAAGCGGCAGTTCCCCCGCTATCTCGCACCTCTGTTCCGCGAGAAATTTGCGCATTTCGCCGAACAGTTCCCGCCGTTTGCTTGTGTGGAGATAATCGAATCCATGCTCTCGCCCCTCTACGGCGATAAGCTTTGTTGGAACACCCAGCTCAACGAGCCGTTGATGGAAGCGTTCGGACTGGGAGTAATGCACGAGATGATCCCAGGTCCCATGCACCAACATGATGGGTTTGGTCGCCGGACGCGCGAAATGAAGTGGCGATGCGCCGGATATTTTGGACCCGTGCGGCGCGATGAATTTATCAAAAAAGTTTGACGTAATGCGGCCAAGCGGACCGATCAGGGGTGTATCGTAATATTGTTGCAGGTCCACTGCGCCATACAAACTGATCGCCGCGCATACCTCCGACGACACCCCCGGATTGACATCACCTTCCAATCCGTCCTCCGGCATCGTCGTCGCGAGGAGGGCGGCCAGATGACCGCCTGCCGACGCGCCAAAAGTGGCGATACGATCTGGATCGATCCGGTATCGATCCGCATTCTGCCGCAACCAACGCACAGCCGCTTTGCAATCGTGTAGACAACACGGAAACGCATTCCGCGGCATAAGCCGGTAGTCAATCGTCATTACGACGTACCCCGCCCGCGCAAATGCCCGGCAGTACCACGCCTGTTGATAGCGCGTACCCAAAATCCATGCGCCGCCGTGGATCAGCACCATGCCCGGACGCAACGCGTCGCCGTCCTCCGGAATGTAAAGCGTCATCCGCAACTTCGTGGGGCCGAGGTCCGCGTACACGAGTCCGCGCTGGGTGCGATATGTAGTTTCGGCTGGCGTCATGCTGCCAGGATGGTATCACCGGGGCGTGCAAAAAGACGAACGGAGGTGACAATCGCTAAATTCGATGCATACAACATAATGTGTGCCGCCCGGCCCTTTGTGCAATCGTGATTCGTTTCACAAATATTGATTTCCCATGTTCAACGCTGATAAACTCTGGCCGCATGCCCTGAAAATAGGCCATATTCGTCAATATACGCCATCGGGGGGCCTTAGATTGAAGCACGAGACAGGAAATGGATAGCGGCGCGCCGCAGACATTGTATTGGCCAATGGGGGTCTATTTCGCGGGGGTCCTGGCAATCGTTATTGGCATGATCGCCGGGTCATACTTTTTGGGGTCCAAAAATCGCGACCGGCGAAATGCGCAACCCTATGAATCCGGGATTGCCTCGACCGGCTCGGCCCGGATGCGGCTTTCGGCGGACTTTTACCTTTTCGCAATGTTTTTCGTGATCTTCGATCTTGAATCGATTTTTATCTACTCGTGGGCGATTGCAGTCGAGGACCTTGGCTGGCTTGGTTATAGCCAGATTTGTATTTTTGTGGGCGCAATCCTCGCCGCCCTGTGGTATTTGTGGCGTTTAGGCGCGTTGGATTCAAAGCGTTAAAAAATGAAGTGGTCACTAACAAAACCATCAAGCCGGACGGACGATACGTCGCGCTCGCTGACGGAAACGGTGCAGGAAAGTCTTGTCCTGACACGCTTGCAAGACCTGATTGGATGGGGTCGAAAGAACTCCGTTTGGCCATTCAATTTTGGATTGTCATGCTGCTTTGTTGAAATGGCCACCAGCCTGACCAGCAAATACGACCTCGCCCGTTTCGGGTCCGAAGTGATTCGCGCAACGCCCCGCGAAGCGGATGTCATGGTCGTCGCCGGCACGGTGTTTATCAAGGTGGCGCCAGTCGTCCGGCAATTGTACGACCAGATGATGGAACCCCGCTGGGTAATCTCGATGGGGTCGTGCGCGAATTCCGGGGGGATGTACGACATCTACAGCGTGGTTCAGGGCGTCGATAAGTTCCTCCCTGTGGACGTATATGTGCCGGGATGCCCGCCACGTCCGGAAGCATTCATGGAGGCGCTCGGACTTTTGCAGGACACCATCGGCAAGGAACGCCGGCCGTTGAGCTGGGTCGTGGGACCTCAGGGGGTCGTTCATCCCGAACGGCCGAGCTTGCGTGATGTGAAAAACGCGGAGCGCATGAAATCGGAAACATTACGCCCCACCGATACGGTTTAACCAACTCACCATTAACAGACTCGATGATCAGCACAACGACAGCGGTATTCGACGATTTGCGCGCGCGGTTCGGGGAAGCCATTCGCGGCGAACAAACCACGCGGGACGGCGTCCTCACGGTCTGGGTCGCGCAGGCTTCGATTCGTGAAGTGTTGTCATTTCTTAAAAACGATATTCCGAATCCGTTCTCGATGCTATACGACATATTCGGAATTGATGAGCGGGTGCGCGCCGACCGCGCCAGCCACCCGTTCGTTGAAGATTACACGATGGTGTATCACCTCCTTTCGTTTGAACGGAACGAGGACATCCGCATCAAAGCGGCCATCAATGGCGAAAAACCGGTCATCGCATCCGTAACCAATGTTTGGCAATCCGCCAACTGGTATGAGCGCGAAGCGTGGGACATGTTCGGAATCCGCTTTTCCGGCCATCCGAATCTGCGGCGGATTCTAATGCCAAACACCTGGATAGGTCATCCGTTGCGCAAGGACCACCCGGCGCGCGCAACGGAAATTGAACCCTTTCAACTCCCGGACGAAAAACTCCAGCGCGAACAGGAGGCGATGCAGTTTCGCCCGGAGGAATGGGGTCTCGAACGCGGCACGGACGAATTCGACTACATGTTCCTGAATCTGGGACCGCACCACCCCGGCACGCATGGGTTGTTGCGCATCATTCTGCAGTTGGACGGCGAGGAAATTGTCAATGCCATTCCGGACATTGGGTATCACCACCGCGGCGCGGAGAAGATGGGGGAACGCCAGACCTGGCACACGTTCATTCCGTATACAGACCGCATCGATTACCTCAGCGGAGTGATGAATAACCTTGCGTACCTTCTTTCACTCGAGACCTTGGCGGGTATCGAAGTGCCGCCGCGGGCCCAGGTCATCCGGGTGATGATGTCCGAGTTGTTCCGAATCGCGAGCCACCTCGTATGGTACGGCACGTTCGCGCAGGACCTCGGCGCAATGTCCCCCACGTTCTTCATGTTCAACGATCGCGAGCGCATATTCGACATTGTCGAACCTATCACCGGCGGGCGCATGCACCCAAGCTGGTTTCGTATCGGCGGTGTTGCCCATGATCTGCCAGCGGGATGGGAAAAGCTCATGCGCGATTTCATCGCGTATTTCCCCGCCCGGCTGCGCGATTACGACAACGCGCTGATGAAGAACCGCATCTTCAAAAAACGCACAATGGGAATCGGCGCATATTCGTTGAAAGAAGCCATCGAATGGGGCGTTACGGGGCCGGGGTTGCGCGCGTGCGGGTTCGATTACGACTTCCGTAAGAAGCGGCCCTACTCCGGTTTCGAGAACTTCGAGTTCGATGTCCCTATCGCCCAAGCCGGCGATTGTTATGCGCGGGCACAAGTGCGCATTGAAGAAATGCGCCAGAGCCTGCACATCATCCAACAATGCGTCGATAACATGCCCGAGGGTCCCTATAAATCGGACCACCCGCTGACAACTCCGCCGCGCAAAGATCGAACCATGCACGACATCGAAACGCTCATCAATCATTTCCTCAACGTGAGCTGGGGACCGATCGTTCCGGCGGGTGAAGCGTTTTTTACCATTGAAGGCAGCAAGGGAGCGTATGGATACTCGCTCATTAGTGATGGAAACACGATGTCCTATCGCACGCGCATTCGCACGCCCTCCTTTCCGCACATGCAAATGTTGCCCCTGCTAAGTAAGGGCATCACCGTTTCAGACCTTCTGGCAATTCTTGGAAGCATGGACTACGTCCTCGCGGACGTAGACCGGTAGTACGAATGCTGAGCGATATTCTGAAATCTGAAATCGAGTCCCACATTCACGAACCCGAACATCGCGAATCAGCGTGTACCGAGGCGTTGCGCATTGTTCAACGGGACCGCGGCTGGATCGACGATGAAAGTCTTAAAGACATCGCGGAATTTCTCGGAATGACCACGCACGAACTGGACGGCGTCGCAACGTTTTTCAATCTCATTCATCGCCGGCCTGTCGGCCGTCATGTGATTCGCGTGTGTTCTAGCGTGAGTTGCTGGGTGCTGGGATACGACGCCTTGCGCGAAGCATTGCTCGCGAAGTTGGACGTACTGCTCGGCCAGACTACCGCTGATGGCCGATTTACCGTGCTCCCGAACCAGTGCCTCGGGACCTGTGATCGCGCGCCCGCGATGATGATCGGCGCGGACTTGTATCAGGACATCGATCCAACACGCCTGGACGAGATTCTGGATCGATATGCGTAACATGAGCGAAAAACCGCTTACAGAACGAATCCGGCCAAACGAGGCGCCCGCATCGCTCAAAGACTACGAGCGCGCGGGCGGCTATGCGTCGGTGCGAAAATGCTTATCGTCCATGCAGCCCGCGGACGTCACGCAGCTTGTAAAGGATGGGACGCTGCGCGGCCGCGGTGGCGCAGGGTTTCCCACCGGGATTAAATGGTCAATTGTTCCACAGGGGGCTGACGCACCGCGTCCGAAATACCTTGTTGTGAACGCGGATGAGATGGAGCCCGGCACATTCAAAGATCGCGTCTTGCTCGAAGGCGATCCGCACCAGTTGATTGAAGGGATCATTCTCGCCTCGTTCGCAATTCAGGCCGACATCGCGTACATCTTTCTGCGTGGCGAGTACATAGTGGCGCAAGAACGCATTGAGAAGGCAATTCACGAAGCGTACGAAGCGGGATTCCTCGGTAAAGACATAATCGGTAGCGGTTACTGCCTCGAGTTGCACCTGCATATGAGCATTGGCCGGTATATCTGCGGCGAAGAAACCGCGCTGCTCAACGCGCTGGAAGGTAAACGCGCCACGCCCCGCGCAAAACCCCCGTTTCCGCAAGCGAGCGGCTTATGGGGCAAGCCCACCATTGTGAACAACGTCGAGACCTTGTCTACGCTGCCCCACATCGTCAACCGCGGCGTCGAGTGGTTCAAGGGATTAAGCAGGACACCCAATGGCGGCACGAAACTGTTCGGTGTGAGCGGAAAAGTGAAGCGCCCCGGCCTATGGGAGCTACCCCTCGGCACGACCGTTGGAGAAATTATGGACCTCGCCGGCGGCATGCGGGATGGCCTCAGTCTGCGCGGAATTATCCCCGGTGGGGCTTCAACCGACTTTCTGGGACCTGAGCACCTCGATCTCCAAATGGATTTCGACACAGTCGGCAAGGCGGGTAGTCGCATGGGCACGGGCACGATGATTGTCCTGGATGATAAAACCTGTCCGGTCGGGATGGTTCACAACCTCACCCAGTTTTTCGCGCACGAGTCCTGCGGCTGGTGTACGCCATGCCGCGATGGGTTGCCGTGGCTGCAAAATGTGCTGTGGGCCATCGAGACTGGCCGGGGCCGCGAAGACGACATGAAGATGCTGCACCGGCACACAAAACTGTTGGGACCCGGGATGACGTTTTGCGCGCTTGCGCCGGGCGCGATGGCGCCCCTGGGAAGCGCATTGACGCGCTTCAAAGATGATTTCGATCAGCATATCCGCGCTAAACGGTGCCCCTGGAGATAAACCTGTGCCGACGATTTACATAGACGGTAAACCACATGCCATAGATGGCGGACAGAATCTGCTCGAAGCGTGCATCGAGCTGGGACTGAACGTGCCGTACTTCTGTTGGCATCCCGCGCTGGGTTCCGTCGGCGCGTGCCGTCAATGCGCGGTGAAACAATACAAGGACGAGAGCGACTCCCAGGGCCGCATCGTCATGTCGTGCATGACGCCCGCAACGGACGGCATTCGCATAACGGTCGACGATGGCGATTCAAAAGATTTTCGGGCTAGCGTAATCGAATGGATGATGACGAACCATCCGCACGATTGCCCGGTTTGCGATGAGGGCGGCGAATGCCATCTTCAGGACATGACGCTCATGACCGGTCATAACTACCGTAATTTCCGGTTCGACAAGAAAACATATAACAATCAAAATCTTGGTCCGCTAATCAACCACGAGATGAACCGGTGCATTCAATGCTACCGGTGCGTCCGCTATTACAAGGATTATGCCGGCGGCGGCGACCTGGATGCGTTCGCCGCGCACCATCACGTATATTTTGGCCGCAGCCAGGATGGCACTCTGGAAAGTGAATTCAGCGGCAATCTCGTCGAAGTGTGTCCGACGGGGGTCTTTACTGACAAGACGCTAAAGCGACATTTCACACGGCGCTGGGATTACACTACCGCCCCTTCCGTGTGCGTGCATTGCGCGCTGGGCTGCAACATCACGCCGGGCGAACGCTACGGAAAACTACGCCGCATCCGCAATCGGTATAACCGGGCTGTCAACGGCTATTTCCTCTGCGACCGGGGACGCTACGGCTACGAGTTTGTAAATAGCGGCAAACGCCCGAAAGCACCGCTACGCCTGCAAAGAGACGGCACCGGCGAGGCGTTTCATGTGCCGGTCACCCGCGATGAGGCGATGAACGAAATCGGCGCGCTATTGAAGAATGGCGCGAAAACCATCGGCATTGGATCGCCCCGCGCTTCGTTGGAAGCCAATTTCGCGCTGCGCGTGCTGGTGGGCGCGGAGAATTTCTACCTGGGTCTGTCGAAAATAGAGTACAGCCTGCTTTCGACCATCCTTGAAATTGTTATTGGCGGACCTGCGCGGCAACCCGGGCTCGGCGCATTGAAAGACCACGACGCCGTTTTTGTGTTGGGAGAGGACCTCACCAACGTCGCCCCGCTCGCCGCGTTGTCGGTGCGCCAAACGATTCTCAATCAGCCTCGCGCGGAATCCCGCAAAATGGGCATACCGGACTGGAATGATCTTGCGGTGCGCCGCGTGATCGACGTGAACAAGGGGCCCTTGTTTATCGCGGCGCCATTTGGCGGAAAACTCGACGACGCCGCAACACAGACTTTCTTTGGCACACCCAGCCAGTTGGCGGAGTTGGGGTTCGCCGTTGCGCACGCAATTGATCCTGCGTGTCCCGCCGCGGACGGTATCAGCGCGGATACAGCCGCGTTCGCAAAACGGGTCGCGGACGCCCTTCGTGCTGCTGAAAAGCCGCTTGTAATTTCAGGTCCATCGTGCGGAAGTGAATCCGTTGTCCGCGCCGCCGCAAATGTCGCATGGGCGTTATGCCGCACTGAAAAACCGGCGAGCCTCTATTACACGGCGCACGAATGCAATACCACCGGTCTTGGCTTAATGAGCGGCGGCCATATTGAAGGCGCGGCAGAAGCCATTCGCAACGGTGATGCGGATACGCTCATCATTCTGGAAAACGACCTGTATCGCCGCGCGGATGCAGCGCTCGTGGACGAAATGCTGTCGACCGCCAAGGACGTTGTCGTAGTCGATCACCTCTACCACCCGACCGCACAGAAAGCCTCGTTTGTCCTGCCCGCGGCATCTTTCGCCGAAGGCGACGGCACTATTGTGAATAATATCGGCCGCGCGCAACGCATGATGCAGGTGTATAAACCGGAAGGGGAAATCACCGAGAGCTGGCGCTGGCTGCGCCGCGTGCGCACCGCCACCGGCGTTGGCCAAAGCACGGACCTGCTGTACTTTGATTCGTTCATTCACGCGCTGGTTGACGAAATTCCAGCCTTCAGCAGAATTCTGGAAGCCGCGCCGTCTGCCGCGTTTCGCGTGGGTGGACAGAAGATTCCGCGGCAAACGCACCGGTTCAGCGGGCGCACCGCGATGAAGGCAAACGTCGCGGTGAGTGAAACCGCCATCGCGAGCGATCCTGATTCAGCATTCTCGTTCTCAATGGAAGGCTTTCAGATGCTGACGCCCGCTGCAGTGATGTCGTCGTTCTGGGTTCCGGGATGGAATTCCGCGCAGGCAATCACGCGGTTTCAGGAGGAGGTCAACGGACCGCTCGAGGGCGGCGATCCGGGCATACGCCTGATCGAACCCATGAGCGGCTCAACGACTCCCTATTTTTCCGCAACATCAAATCAGCCATCCAAGGCAGGACAGCTCGTCGCCATTCCCCGGTATCACATTTTCGGCTCGGAAGAATTGAGCAGCATTTCGCCGGCAATCGCGGAGTTGACGCCTGCTCTTTATGTAATGATGCATCCCGATGACGCGCAAGACTCCCGCCTGCAAGACGGCGACATTGTCGAAGTTCAGATTGGCGGCGCGGTGATCACCGCGCCGTTGCGAATTAACAATGACATGGCGAGAGCCTGCGTAGTCGTTCCCATTGGCTTCACGAACACACAGCATGTTCCATT
>JAWXCN010000273.1:0-37117 GCA_034408725.1 Candidatus Hydrogenedentota bacterium | reverse complement strand
GCGGATGCCACCGACGACGACGTAGGCCAGGCCCTTGCGCCTGAGCGATTCTTCCACGAGCCGGACTTGGCCGTTGGTGCGAAACAGGACGGCTACCTGGCTCGGTGGGCATTTCCGCTCGACGATGTCTTCCGCGACAAACCGCGCTTCCAACTCCGCGTCGGGAGCCTCGTAGAACCGGACGGGATCGCCGCCAGTCTGGGCCGACCACAGGGTTTTACCCAAGCGCGCGGTGTTATGCGCGACGACGGCGTTCGCCGCTTTGAGTATCGGCTCGATGCTGCGGTAATTCTGTTCAAGGCGAAACACGCGCGCGTTTGGAAAATCCTTTTCAAAGTCGAGGATGTTGCGGATAGTCGCGCCGCGCCAGGAATAAATGCTTTGGTCTTCATCGCCGACGACGAAAATGTTTCCGTGGACTGAAGAGATATGTCGTGCAAGGAGGTATTGCGCGCGATTGGTGTCCTGGTATTCATCAATGAGGACGTAACGAAACCGCTCGGCATAGCGCTGGCGGACGTCGGCGTGTTCTTCAAAGAGCTTGGCGGTGAGCACGAGCAGGTCGTCAAAGTCGACGCCGCCGGCGCGGGCAAGCGTCGCATGATACTTTTGCCACAGCAGCCGATAGGCCGTGTCCTGCGGGGTTGGGTTCGGCGAGGGCTGCGGATCCGTGACATCCTGCTTTTGGCGGCTAATCCAGCCCAGCGCTTCACGCGGCGACACCCCCGCGGCCTGAGCGCCCGCGTCCTGAATCAGTTTTTTCACCAGTGACAGTTGGTCGGCATCATCGAAGATGGTGAAAGTCTTGGATCTGCCCAATTTATCGATCTCGCGCCGGAGGACATAGAGCCCGAAGGAGTGAAAGGTGCCTAACCACGCGCCGAGCTTTTCGACTCCAAGGCGGGCTGCCGCGCGGGAACGCATTTCCTCGGCTGCTTTGTTGGTAAAGGTGAGCGCGAGGATGTTGCGCTGGTCAACCCCTTGCTCAGCGACGAGGTGGGCGATGCGCTCGATAATGACACGGGTTTTGCCCGAGCCAGCCCCTGCTAGCACAAGAGACGGACCGTCTCCGCGCAGGACGGCGTCGCGTTGGGCGGTGTTTAGAGTGGTCATGCGTGTCAAAATTCGTAATTTACATAGGAAGGGGAACATGCGAGTTTACGGGGATGGCACAGCTTTTTCAAGCCAACCATTTGACGCCTTTCGGATCGCGTGGTATCATCCCATTGCAGCCCCTTGACATAACGGGAGAGAACTTTTCATGAAAGCCGTGCGCGCGTCGGGCTTTACGCTCATTGAATTGTTGACCGTTATCGCTATCATGGCCATCCTATTTGGACTCACCGCTGTCGCCTTGCCGCGCCTCCTGGAGCGTGCCCGCATCACGGACGTCGAGACTGATATGGAGGCAATTTCTGCGTCGTTGCAAGCCTACTATACCAATTTTGGCACGTATCCGCCGGGGTATGGTTTTCAATTGTTCCAGCAGGATACGAACGCTGACCCAATTTACAAACACGACGATTACACGCTGGACATCGGGATCAATGGCGCGCTCAAACTATATGACCGCTTTAGTACCGATTATGACACCGACGGCGACAACACCTTGAGCCGGCTCGAATTCATTCCGTTTATAAACAACTTTCTGGATTTGGCGCCCATCGACCCTCCATATGCCGGCGGGCAGGCGTTGACCGGCACGTACGCCGATTTTCAGCGTCCCTATGTGTATGTTCCGTATTACAAAAAGGACATGGACCGCATGCGGCGGGTCGTAGGGACTGAATGGAACGGCGCCGCATGGAACGCGAACATCATCGGCGACGCGACGGTGGTGCCGCCGCCTGAATATGATGCGTTTGTTTTGCTCAGCGTCGGTCCCTTAATCAATACGCGGGGGCTTATTACGCCGCCCGGCGGGGACGAAGATGCCTGGTTAACATCAACGGGTGAGACGATGCCAGAGCAGTCCTACTATGCCCTGAGCTTGCGCGCGGCGTATCTCTCGACACGTGACGCGAACGGTAATGGCGAATTGGATTTTGATTATCGGCCGCGAACCCGCAGTGGCGAAGCTTCGGACACCAGAAACACGAACATGCCAGATTTGCCGGACGGCCCGCCATTATTCCCCGCGCCGATAATCTTTGTTTCCGACTAAGTACGCATCGCTGTTTTCGCAAAAAGGCGGGCGACAGCTTCTTAGTTCCGCTATTATGACTGATTGGTTTCACCCAGCCGTTCCACTTCCTCCGCGATCGCGTTCTGGTGACGGCGGGCGGCGGTTGCCATGAGCACCATCACAATCACGACAATCGCAAAGCCTTGCGACAGGGCCAGCGCGGTATCAAAATAGCTGGTGCTGTTTCGCAGTAACACGCCGCTGATCCCCATCGCAATGGCAATGAGATAAATAAAAAGCACCGACTTCGGCTGCGAGAATCCTATCCATACCAGCCGGTGCGAAAGATGGTCCGGCGCGCAATGTTCGATGACCTGCCGGAGGGTCCTGGTTTCGCCGCGCAAAATACGGGCCAGCAGGATGTATGCGAAATCGAATATGGGCACACCGAGAATCAGCACCGGTATTGCGACGGACACAATCCGGTTCTGGTTCCATTCTCCCATCACGCCGAGCGCGGCGAGGGTAAAGCCAAGAAAAAAACTGCCGGCATCACCCATGAAAATGCGCGCGGGCTTGAAGTTGTAGATGAGGAACCCGAGGTTCGCGCCGATGAGGCCGCTGGCGAGCAATCCGAACCATGACAACGAGGTCTCGGTGCCGGCCGATGCGAAAGCCTGCATCGCAATGGCCAGGTACATCGTCGCGACGATTGTCGAGACGCCCCCGGCCAGTCCATCCATGTTGTCGATTCCGTTAAAAGCACTCGTGACGCCGACCACCCAAACCATCGTCAAGATCAGATCAATCCAATAGATGTTGAAGATGTTCAGCAAGACCCCGTACCGCGACATGATGAACGTAACAATCAGGAGCGTCATGAACTTGAGCACGGCGGGGATTCCTCCGCGCCAGTCGTCGATCGCGCCCACCAACAGGCAAACGCCCGCGCCCAGCATGATGCCCTTCATCGGATTGTCACGGTAATTTGGAAGAAGCACGCCCACGGCAAACGCAAGAAAGATGACGATGCCGCCTGCGCGGGGCACGGGGCGGTCGTGAATTTTGTTGCCGGACACATGGTCAATGACGCCCCAGCGCCGGAACAGCATGATGGCGATTGGCGTTCCCAGCGCGGCAAGCACAAATGAAACACAGGCCGACATGATATAAGTACGCGGCCAATAATGGAGCTGATCCAGCATTGCGTCACCCGCTCCCCGTTCAAGAATCCAGAACTATCGTAACCGGAACTTATTTTGCATGCGAACCGGCTATATTTGCTCAGTGCGCAAAAAAACCACGGACGGCCGCGATTACCTGACCCACCTGTTCATTCGACATGGCCGGATAAATTGGAATGGAAATCGCTTCGTTGTGGGCCCGTTCCGCCATAGGGAAATCGCCACCGAGAAAGTGGTGCGCCGGGCGAAACACGGGGCGTTTGGCCTCGATCCCATTGGCGTTCAGGTTCGCCTCGAGCATTGCGCGCCGCGGTGTCAGCGCCACGTAGCGAAAATAGACGTGATGCTCTCCAGTTGGAAGCTGCATCGGCAGTTCGGCGAAGGCTTCGTCATAGGCGCGCGCAATGGATCGTCGCCGGGCAATGAATGCGGGGAGCCGCTTGAGTTGTTCCCGTCCCATTGCCGCCTGTAAATCGGTCATCTTGTAGTTGTAACGGCGCTGAAAATCGTCCCGGCCGTCGTAGTCGCGCCGGTCGCGCACGGCATCGGCCAGCGCCGTGTCGTCAGTCAGAACCATGCCCCCTTCACCTGTGGTGATCATTTTAGTGGCGTAGAACGAGGCGATGGCCGCGACGCCAAATTTTCCCGTTGGACCGCCGATGGATTGCGCAAGGTCCTCGATGACGCGGGCGGATTCCGGGACCGTAGCGCGCACGCCAAACAGGTGAGGAAGAATGATAGGGGCGTTGTTCAACGAAACCGGCGCGAGGTTGAAGTCTTCCCCAATGTCGCCAAGTATTGGCGTCGCGCCCGCGAGGTGAACCGCGGTGATGAGCGCGGCGCACCCGTAGGTGGGGACAACAACCGGACTGTCAAATTTGAGGACTTCAAGTACGAGGTGCAACGCGCTGGTGCCGCTGTTGACCGCGACACCGAATTTGCGGCCTACTACCGCCGCGCATTCTTCCTCGAAGGCCCGCGTTTCGCGGCCTTGCGCAAGATGACCGGACTCGATCACTCGAGTAATGGCGGCGACTTCTTGTGTCCCCGTCATTGGCGCGCTATGCGGCACGATCCATTGCATCTGGTTCATGTCCCGATCAACACGTTTCGGGATGCCGGTCCACAATTCAATATCAGATCGATGACGGACAATTCCGGGACAAATTCTCCGTGAAGCTGTTGATATACCGGCGCGTGCCAGTCCTGCAATTGGAGCAGAATCCCACGGTCGGTTATCTGGTCAATATCAAGATATTCTTCCAACGCATACGCGCCACTGTAATACGTTTTGGCGCCGACAGCCTGGAGTAGATTCACCAGCCGCTCGGTGCCGGCACCGGGAACATCGAGCTCGGACGAATATACAATGGGCGTCTCGATGTCCATCTCGCTTGCAAAATATTCAAGCATTACTCTATTCACATCATTCAACCGTTGCCATTCCCGCGAATAGATGGATTGCAGAAATGTTTCATGCCGCCCGAAGTACGGCGCCCGCCTGTAATTCTGCTGGAGCGTTGCCCAATGTTTTCTGCGCCAAGGCTGGGTGTCATCGATGCGGACTTCGTCCAACCTCGAACCGAGAGGCGCGCAGACGGGTACCGTGAGCAGCGTTTCGCCGGTGCTTGTCTTGATCTTGTTGCGATTCTGCCAACCATTTTTGTTGTACTGAATGTTATCGAGCACGATGAAAACGTCCGAGCGCTCAATCTTGTCGAAATAGCGTAACCACGGCAGGTAGTGCAACTGATGAATCGCGCAGACCATGCCGTTAGACCCGTTGCGACTTTGCCAACGACACAATTGACTCAGCGCGCAAGCCGGTGAGCAGGTCCCGCGCGACAATTCGATACGTGCCCACGCGCTCGTTCAGCGCGAACGGCACATAGCCGTCGCCCTCCCCCCCGGCGCACACAATGTCCGTGAAATAGTGGCGGAGCGGCACGACGCCTTCGGTGCGGAGCGCGTAGACTTCGATGCGAACGAGGTGATCACCGGGAGTGCCGCCATCGGTTTCAAGCGAAACATGTATCGGCAGGCGCGTGCCCACCATCGCGCTTGGGACGGTCAACACGCATTGCCGGACTTCATAAGGCAGCACGGAAAATAACGCTGCCGCGCCTCGAGCGAGATCGACATTGACATTCGACGGGCGCATCTCGGCGATGCGCGTCCGTAAATTGTAGACATGCTTATCGCGATCAAACCGCATCGTGAGTTTTTGCTCGCCATCCCCTGCCGTCGTATCGGCAAGCAATCCGATAAGCGTGGCATTTCCGAAAGTGAACGAAAAACGCTCGCCCTCGAATACGCGGTCTTTGCGCAACTCGATTTCTATTGCGCGTTTCGCGCTCGCTTCCTGGAGAAAGGCTTCCAACAGTCCCGTGGCGCGCACAAGCGATTGCGCATCCGCGGAATGGTTCAACAATACGCCCCGTCCGGCGGACTCGCGAAGCGTAATCCAGACGGGGGCTTTCCCCGCAATTCCACCTACCAATCCGCTCACCGGTTCGATACCGATGTCGGCCCGCAGGGACTCAAATTCCGCGGATGCTTTAGTTGGCCCTATGGAGAGTCCGACCAAGGCGTTGACCGGCTCTCCGGCCGCTGACGGTTTGACGCGGCGCACGCCAAACACAGCATCCAATTCTGTCGCCGTGCGCGGAACGCCGTGTTCGTCGAACGCGCCAGGCGCGACGTCGGCTATTACCGTGCCGCCAGTGGCATGGAACGCGATGATGGCGTTGATTTCATCGTCACTCATCGCGCGCACCATCGGCAAGAATAAAACGCGGTACCCGGAGAGCTTGCCTTTCGCGCACTGATCCGGAGTGACGATATCGAATGTGTATCCCGCATCGCGTAATACTTGGCCGAGGGCTTTCGCAGGATCGGCTTTCGTATCCGCAAATTGTTCGTCCGCCTCATTCAACCATGCGCTCGGCCTGCTTGCGTAGACGGCGATCCCCGATGCGGTGCGTGCGGACCGAAATACAAGCGCGGCCAGCCCGGTTTGCAACGCGCTTGTTTCCTCGAAAAACTCCGGGGCATACGCTACCGGGTTCGCAAGCGGATCAATGGATACGCCTGGTGGCACGTGCGTCGCGGTTGCCGAGGTATCCGGCCACCACACGGCCTGCGCGCCGTGCAGAACGGAGAACCACGGCAGCCAACGCAAGGCGGATACGTCCAACGCTTCTCGTGGAAGCGTGACGGCTGTTAATGCGTGCGCGAGACGATCGCTTCTGGCCTGCGCAAGCAAAAACGGGTCCGCCGGCGCCGCGATCAATTCCATACGCGAAGCAAGCGCGGCCAAATCGATCCCAGCGAACGACGTGTTGTAATCGTCGGCGCGCATCCCGGCGCGGGCGCGCGGTTCGGCGGCGCGCACCACGTTCCGTGCGCGAACGTGAGCGGAAACAAATTCCGCGTCCATAAAGAGGCGGAAATCGATCCAACCCGCGTAGTTCTTCGATGCGCGCGACTCTTCCAGCGTCGGCGGAACCACGCCCTCCCAGGTTTGATGCGCGGCGCCCCATGCGCGATTCAACACGTCGAGATCGCCGTATTGTTTCTGTAGATAGCCGTGAAACGCGGCGAGACTTGCGGGCGCGCGGCAGACATCGTCGTTCCCATACGTCAACGCATTGGAATTTCCCAGAGAGTAGGCCGTGGCCGAATAGTCCACCACGGACTGCATGACCGCGGTTAGGCGTTCCTGCTCATTTGCAATTAATCGCGGATCGTTCAGGCACGGCACTCGGACCGTCGAGTCGTCGCTCGGTTCCGGCGCGTACGACGCCACTAGCGGCACTACCCCAAGTCCAAGCCGGGCTAGGGCGAGAACGGATTCTTCGCGGGCAGGCGCGGCGGCGATGGTAAAACCTTCCTTATGGAGCGCGCCGTAAACCGTTCGCGCATTGAATTCCACGCTTCCACCAGTGTCGGTAATGATGTCCATGCGCCACGTTTGCGGCACGCTTCGCACGGAAAGATAGCGGTGCGCATACGCACAGAGGTGCGTATCCCATTCGGGCATCATGGGAAGATTGCGGTCCGAAACGAACACCTCGACCTTGAGCAGGTCCCCGATCAAATCCGAAAATTTCAGCCCAAGTTGCACATAGGCCGTATCGGGCGCGATAGGTTGGTGGGTCTCCGCGACCACGCGTCCGAGCGTGTCTGTTGCGCGCGCGAGCGCAATGCAAGGCCGTGTACGCGCGGACATCACGAAAGAAAGTCCAACGCTGTCATGTGTCTGCACGACGGCCTTCTGTACGGTGAAGTCCGTTATATTTGGCCAGCCATCAACGGTAAGAACTTCGGAATACCATTCGACGACGTTGTTCTTGTCTAGCAACCAAATATCAAGCCAATATTCGCCTGCGCCGGCAACCACATAGAAGTCGTAGGTTTGTGCACCTTTTTTTAATTGCTCGTTCTTCCAGGTATTGGTGATCGGCGTATCGCCGCGTCCGGGTTGGCGGACTTGGGTGCGAATGGTGTACGTGCGGTCGGCGGGTGTACGCAGATGCAATCGGTAGGGTTGAAACAACGCCGCGCCGGGCGGCATGTTCGCGTCCACCATTTCCTCGAGGCCCGGGGGAATCTGCACGGCTTCCGGGCCCTCGATCGCAGTTGATTCAACGTGATCGATCATCGTGGGCACGTCGCGACCCGCCGCCCATCGCGCGGCGCGCGCGGCCAACGAAAGGTAGGTATCAAAATGTTCGGACTCGAACACCTGGGGGTTGCTTACCGATGGCACGAGGCAATGGTATTCGGGGCGTTCGCCCTGCAAATCCAACTCAACGACGCGCCCTTCGCCAACTGCGCCGGCGCGCACGAATCCCAGGCCAGAAGACCACTCGCCGGTCAGTTGTTCGCCAATGCCGTGGGTAATGACATCAGCGTCATGTTCTTCGACTTCATCGAGGAACACGCGCAATGCATCAGGGAGCGTGTGGCGGTGGTGCGCCAACAGAAGTCCGGTCCCGTTGCGGACCTTTTCCGTGATGGTTTGCAAGGCCGTTTCAGGCAGGACTGCGAAATCGAAATTCGCGGCAATGATCAGATCGATCTTCTTGTCCAGATTCTCGTGCAATGACGCAAGCACTTCCTCTGCGGATGTGCCGGGGATCGCCCGCGGAAAGGTGTCGGGCCGGCCAAGGGCGGCCGCATCCCAAAGGGCGACTGTCACCACTTCGACATCAAGGCGCGCGGCCAGTTCCGCTGCATCGCGCAATGCGAACCTCGGGGCCACAAACAACACGCGAATTGGCCCGTCTGCCAATGGAATTCCCCAAGGAACGCCAAACGCCGCGGGTGTTACAACAACCGGTGCGAATGCCGCGTCTCGCGGATCGAGTTGCTTCGCGGCATCGCGCCACGGCAGCACCCCCGCGTCCGCGGTGAAACTTAAAATTGAGACCGCAAGGAAAATGAAAGCATGGACAAATCGTACCACCATGAATACAAAAACCCCCCGAATGCGTCGCGAACTGAGCCATGATACCGAAAAAATATAAACGGCGGAAATTGTGCGCATAACACGGCCTGCCCGGTCCGCGGCTTTTTTGCTACTATTCCGCCATGAAGCTACTCTGCGTCGCTAGCGCGCTCGATATTGAGTTAAATTACGGCTGCACGCCAGCCTGGTGGCAGTTTCTAAAGGGATTGCACGAGCTTGGCCACGACGTCATTGCGATTCCCTATGCGGGGCACGCCTTCTCGACGCCGTGGTGGCGCTCGTACCCGAACCCCTGCGAGATAGAGGGCCGGGCATTCGGTGCCGTGAAGCGGTGGTTTGGCGGGGGCGCGACGAGCATTCACGAAGGCGCGGGCGGACGGCTCAGCAAAACGCTGATCGATACGTGGGTCCGTCCGCGGTGGCATTCGCACGTCGAGCGTATTCTTTTGCAGGAACACAATGTCGATGCAGTAATTGTTTTCTCCGTTCCCGTGAACCACTTCACCGGCATTCCCGCGCGGATTCGCTCCCGATTCAACGTGCCGGTCTATTTCTTTGACGGCGACGTGCCTGCGAGCCTGCCACGCTACGGCGGGTTCGCATCCGGATTCCGCGGCTACGACGGCGCGAACCTTTCCGAGTACGACGGATTCATGTGCAATTCGGTCGCGGGGGCAGATGAGCTGACCCACATGGGCGCACGGCGCGTGGCTACCATACACTGGGGCGTTGACCCCGAACTGTATGCGCCTGTAATCGCGCCAAAGGAGTACGACGTGTTTTTCTACGGATACGGCGTGGAATACCGGGAAGAATGGTTCGAGAATATGGTCATCACACCAAGCAACGCATTGGGCGATGCATCGTTTGCCATCGGCGGGAAAGGCTTTCCTCCGACGCCGCTTCATGTGCGCTACACCGGCAATGTGCCGTTCAACGGTTTGCGGCAGGCTTGCGCGCGCGCGCGTATCAACCTTAATGTGGCGCGCTCCACGCACGCAGACGTTGACGGATCGTCGACCTTGCGCCTGTTCGAACTTGCGGCCATGGGATGCTGCATCGTGACAAACCCGATTGTGGGACTCGAACGCTGGTTCGAGCACGGCAAAGAAGTGCTCGTTGTGCATTCAGCGGACGAAGCGGCAGACACGTATCGCCGATTGCTGGCGAATCCAGCCGAATGCGAGGCGTTTGGCGTGGCAGCGCGCCAACGCGTTAGCGCGGAGCATACGCACCGCCATCGCGCTGCCCAGATCGCGTCATTCGCTGCGGAAAACTCTCCTGTCGGTCCAACTTCGATGTAGCCCGCGGCCCACGCGGTCCTGTGTTATTATCGTTGCAATGAATATCCCGGTGAAGCAAGGGGCCTTGGCCGCAATCACGATGTGCGCCGTTGCCCTGTTCCTGTCCGCGAGCGGCAACGAATTGCGGTTTCGCAGGGCCGTTGCGGCAGGCGCGTTCTATCCCGCGGACCCTGCCCAGCTCCGCGCCGTGGTTACGCAATATCTCAATGAAGTGACCGTGCTGAAAACGCCGGGGCCGGTTGTCGGCTGCATCGTGCCGCATTCGCCCTATTCCGTTTCGGGCGCAATTATGGCAAAAGCGATCAAGCACATCCCGCAGAACACATACCGTCGCGTGATAGTGCTTGCGCCCGCCATGAACAGCGAATTCCGTGGATGTTCGGTGCCGTCCGTGCAATATTTCCGGACGCCGCTGGGTGACGTCGAACTCGACGCGCCGGCCGTGCGCAGGATTTGCGTAAATTCGCTGATTCAGATTCGCGGGCTGGTATACCGGGAAGAGGCCTACGGCAGTACCGGCGTGGGCCGCACCGCGCTGCACGAAAACGAGACAGCCATCGAGGTGTTACTGCCTTTCCTGCAAGTCCATCTGGGCGATTTCAAACTTGTCCCCATCCTGGTGAGTAAACTGGACAAGGTGACCGGCAAGTTTGATGAACACGGTCTTGAAACGATCGTGAATACGCTCAACGCGATTGTCGATGAACACACGCTGATTATAGTTTGCTCCGATTTCACGCGATACGGTTCGCAACACAATTTCACGCCCTTTACGCGCAACGTGATCGAGAATATCTCCGCGCTCGACATGCAGGCGTTCAATCTCATTCAGGAACGGCGCACGAAAAGTTTTCAAACCTATATCGAGGAATCGAAGAGCACGATCACCGCGCCGGTCGCTCTTTCTGCCTTCATGCAGTTGATGCCGCCATCATCGAAGGGAGTTCTGCTTGGATACGACCTTTCTGGCCGAATGACGGGTAATCCGCGGACTTCGGTGAGCTTTGCCTCGATGATGTTTATCGACGGAATGCAGGAGCGCAGCACGAAACAGCGCCGGGTGATTCGTATTACGGATAAGCAGGCCCAGCCGCCACCCGCTCAGGAACCAAGCCAGCCTTCAGAAGATGCTGACCAGCCTGGGTGATGCCGCGTTTCGCCGGCCTAACGCGCTGGCCACGAATCCGGAAAAAACAGGTGGCGGTACACCTCGAGGGCAAACGGGTCCGTCATCCCGGCTATAAAATCCACGGTGCGCCGCTCGATGCTGTCATCCGGGTTTCCCGCGCTACTTTCCCTGCTTGGGTGTTCGAGAAAGTGATAATAAAGTTCCTTCAACAGTTTCTTGGCCTTGCGCACTTCGCGGTTTATCGCTTCGCACGGATACAGGTTTGTATATAGGTACGCACGCAAGTCGACGGTCGCCTGCCGGACGTCTTCGATCATGCCGATGCCATCGTCCTGGCTTCCTTCGATCAAGGCAATCACCATCCGGTTAATGCGCTGGGAAGACGCCCGGCCCAGTAGTTCGATCGCATCCTTCGGAAGATCGTTGAGCGTAATAAGGCCGCCGCGGACGGCGTCTTCAATGTCGTGATTGATGTATGCGATTGCGTCGCACACGCTGACTATGGTCGCTTCGGGTGTTGTCCCGGATTTAGCGGCTTTTCCGAGTAGCACGACTTTGCCGACCGAATGGTTGAGAATGCCTTCGCGCACTTCGTGGGTGAGATTCAGTCCGCCGCCGGACCGCCGCGTCTCCAGCGTATCAACTACCCGCAAACTTTGTTCATAGTGGCGAAAGCCTTCCGCGAATGCCTCATTCAAAACGACCTCGCCGGCGTGACCGAATGGCGTATGTCCCAAATCGTGGCCGAGCGCGATGGCTTCGGTAAGGTCTTCGTTTACGAATAGCGCGCGCGCGACTGTGCGGGAAATCTGCGCCACTTCCAAAGTATGGGTCAGGCGCGTGCGGTAATGATCGCCTTTGGGAGCGAGAAAGACCTGCGTCTTTTGTTTGAGACGCCGAAACGATTTTGTATGGAGGATACGATCGCGGTCACGTTGAAACGCGGTGCGGTAATCGTGTTCTTTTTCCTGGCGCTGGCGTCCGCGCGAGTCCCCGGCAAACGTTGCGAACGGCGCGAGTTGGGCGCGTTCGCGGTCTTCCAGCATTTCGCGAACGGTTTTCGCGCTTGCCTGCTTGAGTGAGCGGGTAGGAGTGGCCATTACTTTCCTACAGAGAGACGGCGCGCCAATTCAAGGGGAAGTCCGGCGGCCATGATCTTGCGCTGGCACGTGTCGATGTCGTACTCGATACGGCAAAACTCGAAGGTGTTCCTGTCGGTGTCGTAGATGCCGTACGCCGCGCGCGGGTCGCGATCGCGTGGCTGGCCGACTGCGCCCGGATTCACGAAGTACCTGTTCGCCGCCTGAAATTGCCGGATGCTCGAATTTGAAACCGTCGTATTTCCCTTTTCACTGAAAAACGACGGGCGATGACTGTGGCCGAAAAAACAAATGGTCACGTCGCGTCCATTCAGATATTCGAGTTGTCGCATCGCGTCGAGCCAATCAATGATATAGTCGTCACGGCTGCTGGGCGAACCGTGTACGCCAAGGCAGGTGCCGCGAAACACAATTTGTTCCGGGCACATTGCCAGCCAGCGCCGGTTGTCGTCGCGCAGCACGTCCATCTGCCATTCGATTACCTGCTTGGCCGCCGCGCGAAAAAACCAGGGGTCTTCGAGTCCACACACGGCGGCGTCGTGGTTGCCCATGATGCACGGAATGTCGCGTTCGCGTATGAGGTCAACGACTTCGTTTGGATTCGCGTTATACCCGGTGAGATCGCCCAGACAAACAATCTTGTCGGGTTTGCGAGTGTCGATCTCCCGGAATACGGCTTGGGTCGCTTCCAGGTTTGCATGAAGATCGGCAATGATGGCTATCTGCATTCGCTACAACCTACGGCGCGGCAAAACCACGACCGCTGTATTTCATTTGTCATTCGCGCCTCTCGCCTTACACTGGCGAGGCCGCAACCCGCAGCACTTCCATTTGCCAGGTCACGGGATCAAAAATCCTGTTCGACCGTCTTTGGTCCGGGAGCGCGGTCCGGACGTTCCACTATTTTTTTCAGTTGGGAAACTTTCTTGCGCGCGTGCTCATTTCCTGGGTCCTGCTCCAAGACCTTCAACATGCAATGAAGTGCGTTCGTGTACTCGCGGCGCTTGATAAACTGTACGCCTATGTTGAACTGCGCCGCGGTCACTTTCTTGCGTAAACGCCCGGATTGCGGAAACCTCGTCTGCGCGACGCGATACTGATCGAGCGCCGCGGGATAATTTCGAGTCTCGAAGTAAAAATCGCCCATCGTTTCTTCCTGGGTCAGCTCCGTTTTTTCGGCCGCTCTGCGCGCTTCGTGGCGTTCGGTGCGGGAAGCTTCGTATTCGTCCGGAGTCAAAATGCGTTTTACCGCCGAGCGCTCCACCAGGACGCTGATATTGTTCGACGTCGGGTCCTGCGGAATTATAAAAAATCGCGGATCGTCAGCATCATAGTGGTGCATCGAAGAGCCGCGAAGTATTTCGCCGTCGATAAATTCGAGAACAAGTTCATTGCCCTCCGGGGTCCACTCCCGGAACCGTTGCGTCTTATCGTACTTTCCATCAAAGCTCTTGACGTTAAAAACCGCCTTCAAATCGACGTAGCGCACCTGTACCGTCTGGCCCGACGTAATCCCTTTCGCATCCACCTTGTCGAGGTGAAAACCAGTGTCTCGCGGATTCAATGCGAAGCACACCCCGTATTCGGTTCGCCCATCCTTGTACCGGATTACCAGGCGTTGCCGGGTTTGGCGTTTGCGTTGTTGTTCGGTTTTACGTGCCTCAAGTTCTTTTTGGCGTTGCTGTTGCTCACTCCAGCGCACCCGTAAATCGTCCGTGACATTCGCGGGCCGCACATCCGTTGGAAATAAACCGCGCCTACCCACTTCGTTGACCGCATCCGCTTGCGATGCGGCCTCGACTACTCCATATTGCTCAATGCCCGCGCTGTCAATCGCTTTGTACGCGAACTTAGCCATGGCTCGCTCCTTCCCATTGACGTTGCCGCCAGATGATGGTCACCGTCAATGAAAAAGGACAGCGATTAGGTGCTACGACCCAAGCTGCCCATACTGCAACGGTACCACGCATGGCGCATTCTGTCAAAACGCGAAATCTGCTTAACCCATTGAACGCTAACAACTTTTGCAATCAGCTTCTCGTTGGGCACGGTGCGCGTAGGAACGCATTCCGCCTCCTGGGAAAATAACCACCCCACCCCTCATAACCGCTTGCATTCTAGGCTATTGCGTCGATCTTTACAAGCCCAAATACCCGGCGGAAGCACTTGGTTTGGCGATGATTATCCAATCTTGTTCGATGGGATTCGAGCCGGTCCGGCCAAGGAACTCTTTGTAATATCCGCGTTTTACCGTTGCCACAAAATCCTCCGCGTCGCTCTCGGCGACAAGATGGACCGTCGAACCTCCGAATCCTGCCCCCGTCAATCGCGACCCTTTGCTGCCCGCCTTTCTACCTATTGCGACAAGCGCATCCAGTTCGGGACAACTTACTCTGTAATCGTCCGCGCAACTCCGGTGCGAATCGTCCATGAGCGCGCCAAACCCGTCCGCATCGCCGGCAATCATGCAGTCCCGTCCTTGTTCAACGCGCGCATGCTCCGATAATTGATGCCGGGCGCGGCCCTGCAACGGAAACCCACCGCCGGGTTCAGGCAAATCTTGTAACCATCGGCGCCGGATTTCAGGTTCGTCAATATCCAGCAGCGATACCATTTCCGCGAGGCTGGTCTTCGGCCGGGGAAAGGCTTCGCGAAACAGCGATTCCACTTCCGCGTTGGTCAGGCATAGCGGGCCAAACCAAAGGTCGCCGAGCCTTTCAATTTTTACTTCCTCGCCGAAATTGATCTGCGCGTATTTCTCGACCAGGGCACGGATCAACCTGCTGGATGCCGGCCCTTCGTTGTACCGTTGGACCGCCGCGCCGGACTTGTCGGCAACGACCATTGAATTGCATACCACAAACACGCGTTGATCGAACAATGGAACACGCTCGATGCGAAGCGGAAAGAAGTCGATCTTGCACGCGGACTCATCATCTCCCAAAAGAATGATGGCTTGGTCCATTCCACCGCCCTGCACGCCAACATAACGTTCCGCTTGCGCAAGCACACCCGCAAGTTCGATGCGTTGAATCGATGCATCGAGCTTCTGTCCCAACGCGCGCAAATACGCCAGCGCCGTCACGACGACCAAAGCTGATGACGATGACAGTCCCGCGGCCGCCGGAATATTGCCCGCCACGAGCAAGTCGAGTCCCGGCCCGCGCTCAATGCCGAACCGCTGATTCAATCCCTCGATGGCCGCTTTGCAATAGTTGATCCAGTTTCCGGCTTCGGACGGGGTTAACGGCGATACATTGTTGAAATCCTCCGGGGCGAACCCCGCGGCGCCATTGCGAATCCGAATAGTGTTGCCGGCGGTCGCGCGCGCAATACACCATGTCTCCCGGTTCATCGTCATGGGTAACACGGGCAATCCGTTATAATCGAGGTGCTCGCCGAGAAGGTTCACGCGCGCGGGCGCGCGGCATGCAAATGGTGTTGCGCCAGGGCCAAACATTTCGCGGAAAACTTTCGCCATAGTGTCAAGTGTTTGCATTAAATCCTCTAATATATCTTGGCCGCTAGAAGCAAGGGTAGACCATCTGTTAAGAATAGCCAAAGCGGCGCCATGGAGTGCGGTAGCGGGCAGCTACCGCTTTCTATTCGGAGACTTTCAGCGCTCCGTATCGCGCGGACAGGACAAGGCCCACCTGCTTTCCCAAAGCGGTAGCTCCCCGCTACCGCACTCCAAGGCCGGGTGCGACGGCCGCCATCCAAGATTCCCAGGTTTTGCGGATTGAATTCGAGCGCTCGCGCGTTTCATGAGATCAAAGGAACTCCCCGCAACTATCCCGTGTTGTAGTCCGCACTGTGTATCATTACGTCAAGGAGGTTCTCGTCATGCACAAGCTTCTCATGGCCGCCGGCGGCGCCGCTCTCCTGATTTTCGCGAACTCGGCTCTGGCCGAAGATACTCCAAAACCCGGCAAGCAAAAACCGGCTGAGGGAATGCCCCGCGCCACGTTCGAGCAGCTGGATGCCAACGCCGACGGCAAACTTGTTTTGGACGAAATAAAAGCCAAAATTCCGAACTTTAGCGAGGCCCGATTCAAAGCCCGTGACATGGACGGCGATGGTTCGATCTCTCCCCAGGAAATGAAGAACAAACCTGCGGTGGCAAAGCAGGAAGCCAATGCTCTCGCGCCAGGCGACCTGTTCAAGCGCGCCGACAAGGATACTAGCGGCACGTTGACGCCTGAAGAAGCGCTGGCGATAGCGCCGGGTTTCACGGAAGCACGCTTCAAAAAGTTTGACAAGAATGCAGACGGCCTCCTCACTCTCGACGAGGTCCCCCAGCCGCGCGCGAATCAGGATCAAAAGAAACAGCCGCGCGGCGCTGACGCGCTGTTCACGCGCGTGGATGAAAACAAGGATGGCAAGGTTGAATTTGAAGAGCTTGCGAAAGTGACGCCCAAATCCACTCGCGAATCGTTCGACCAAATGGATGCGAACAAAGACGGTGCGTTGTCTCGCGAAGAAATGCTGGCGGGCCGTGCCGCGGCCAAGCAGGAAGAAGCAGCCATGCCAAAAGTAGCTATCAAGCAGGACGAAGCGGCGCCGGCGATGCAGGATAAAAAGGCAGCGGCGATTCCAAACCCAATTCAACTCATGCGCAAGGCCGATACGGACCGCAACGGAAGCATTACGTTTGAAGAGTTGGCCGCCGTAACCCCGGATTTAGCGCGCGAACGCTTCGATAAGATGGACGTGAACAAGGACGGCGTCCTTTCCGCGGCGGACCGCGCCCAAGGCACGAAAGACAAAAAACAGGAAACTGAAGTTCACCTGCTCAAGCTGCTCATGTCCGATGGGGACAAGGACGGCAATGTAACCTTCGAGGAAATGGAAGCAGCCAAGCCGGGGTTCCCGCGTGAAGCCTTTGACAAAGCAGACCGCAACAAGGACGGCGTGCTTTCGATCACGGACAAATAGAGACTTCAGTTCTTCGGCAAACGGCGTCGAAACAATTGCGCGAAACTGTCAAGTTCGGTGACTCCGAACAAGCGGCACAACAGTAAAAATGCCGCAATCGCAGTGACGATTGGCGCGCCGGCCTGGGCCATCCGATCAAGAAGTGTGTCGCCGGGCATGAACCGCATGACACCGACATATGACGCAAACGCCACCGCGCCCATTCCCGCGGTGGCGGCCGTCATTCGGACCAGAGCAGTAACGAACGGGCCGTCCCACAAACTTCCATAACGCCTGCCCAACACCACATACAACGCGAGAAAGTTCATGGTGTAGGAAACCGTTGTGGCGAACGCAAGTCCCTTGAACCCATATGATTTTACAAGCACCGCGTTTAATACAATATTCAGGACCATGCTCAGCGACGCGATCAGCACCGGTGTCTTGGTGTCTTTCACCGCATAAAACCCTGAGATGACCACCTTCACCCACGCAAACGACACGAGACCCGCCGCATAGATGGCCGTAGCATATGCCGTGTTCTCGATGTCCGTGGCGTGTCGCGTCTCGCCCCATCCGAAAATCAGTTTGACGATTGGATTGGCGAGCACCATCAGTCCAATCATCGACGGCGCGACCATGAAGAAGCTTTGCCGCATTCCCTGGAGGATGACTGCGCGCATTTCTTCGGGGGCGTTGCGCGCCGCGGCGCGTGACGCCGCGGGCAATACCGCCGCCGCGGTTGCGAACCCGAATATGGTCAGCGGCAACTGGACCAGCCGGTTTGCGTAATACAGCCAGGTTACCGCGCCCTCTCCACTTTTGTACGCGAAAATGGAATCGATCACCTTGTTGATTTCACCGGCGGACTGGCCGATCACGACTGGCCCGAGCAATGCGAATATAGTCAGCACTTCCTTGCGCCGCAAATCAAAACTGGGGCGCCAGACGCCTGCATGCTTTCCCATCGCCAGATATAAAACGAGGGCCTGCGCGATCCCTCCAATCCACACCCCGACCACCAGCGCCCAAGCAGGATCAGTGCTGGAACTCGTAAACAGCAGGATGCACACGATCATCGCAATATTCAGCAATGCGGGCGACCACGAGGGCGTCGCGTAATGTTTTACGGTAAACAGCGTCGCCATCGAAAATACGGCGAGCCCGATGAAAAAAATGTAGGGAAACGTCCAGCGGCTGAGCGAAGTTAAGAGGCCCACTTCTTCAGTCGAATACAATTTTCCGCCGGTGATGGGTTGCAGCAAGTTCACGCCCCGCAGCAATTCCGGAATCAAAATCACGCCCGCAAGCGTGATAAGGCCGAGCAGAATCAGCATGGCGCCAAAGGATGACGACACCACCTCCCGGAACTTTTTTTCTTTTCGTTTCTCAAGCGTTTCGGAAAACACGGGGATGAATGCTGCATTCGCGGCGCCTTCCCCAACAATGTCCCGGAGCATATTCGGAAAGCGGAACGCGACCAGGAATGCTTCGCGCGGACCAACCGGGATGAACACGCCGATCATGACGTCGCGAACAAGACCCAGCACGCGGCTCACCATCGTTCCCAACGCGAAGATAGCGGAGAATCGGGTGAGCTGATGATCTTCCACGTCTGCGAGCTGCGGCTTCCCCCGTGTCGAATTTTTACTCTTCATAAATCCTGATTTTGCGGCGCCCGCCGATGATGGCGAGCGCGTGACTTCATGACCTCTACACAAAAATGCGCGCGAGCGTATCAATCATCCGGCGTTTCGTCAACTGTGGCGCGGCGCTGAAAAAGTCTCGATGCGCCCGATCCCATGATGAGTAGTATGGCGCAGACGAGCGCGACGCGCGGAACGACTACTGGGCCGGCATTCCAGGGCCGTAAGGCGGGCGCGGCGACTGGCAGCACGCCGCCAAAGCGGTGCGTGACCATATCGTATCGGCTTTTTAACTCCACGGGAAAAAACTCGTCGGCGTCGCGAAAATACGTATTGACCGGGGTGAATCGCCCCCAGGGATCGAACACGCCCGTGATGCCCGTGTTCGCGCAATGCAAGAGTGGCAGCCGGGTTTCAATTGCGCGCAGGCGCGCGATTTCGAGTTCCTGGCCAATGGCGTTGCTCGCTCCAAACCACCCCAGGTTGGTGATCACGACTAATATGTCCGCGCCATCCCGGCGCAACGCTTCCGCCATCTCGGGGAAAAGCACCTCGAAACAAATCAATGGCCCAATCTCGCGGCCTGACACCGGAAACGTTTTCACAATCGCGCCGTGCTCAATGTTTCCAATCGCCGGGACAACTTGTTTTATAAACGGAAGGAAGGTGCTCAACGGCACGTACTCGCCGAACGGCGCGAGATGTATTTTGTCGTAATACTCCTGCACGACGCCGTCCGCGTCAATCAGATAGGCGGAGTTCATGCTCTTTTGGGATTCGTTCATGCGGTGCGCGCCCGCAAACAGGTTTGCGCCCGTATCGCGCGCGAGCGTCGAGACTTCTTCGAGAATCTCCGGCAACTCGATATCGTCCATGATCAGCGATTCGGGCCACACAATCAGGTCCGCCGGCTCTTGCGCGACAAGCATTCGCGACTTCTGAGAGGCGTTACGCACCATCTCGACGGTGTATTCGCGGTCCCATTTCATTTCAAGCGGAAAGTCGGCCTGCAACAATGCCGCTTTGAACGGAGCTTTTCCGTAATCCGGCGCCTCCATCATTGCGGCGCCGATGCCATGCGAGCCGGCGAGCACGATGGCCGCGGCAAGCAAGCGCACAATCTTTCCGCGTGGTTCAGACCATGCGCGGGCGATCAGCACATTGATGAGTAGCACAATCCCGCTCACAATGGGCGCGCCACCGAGCGCGGCCCATTGCGCCAACCACAGGTCGCTCCCTTGGGAATAGGCAAGACCGCTCCATCCGAAACCGGTGAAGAGGAACGACTGGAGATACTCCATTGCTATCCAAAGAACGGGAAGCGACAATTCTGGCGGCAACCATTTCAGGTTTGTGCGCGCATAGCTCCAGAAAAGGCCCGTGAACCACCAATACAACGCCAATATGGCGGACAAAGCAACATAGCCCCACCAGGCCCATCCTCCCGCCCAGTATATATTGGTCATGAGCCATTGCAGGAGCACGAGGTGAAAAATAAAACCGGCGACATAGAATTGCATCGCGGTGGCGCGTCTTGAAAGCTGCATGCAGTTGCGCAGCATGGGGACCAGTGCGACCCATGCCAGCGGGAAGATGTGCCACGTGGGAAACGCGATCGCCAATGCGGCGCCGCAGGCGACCGGCGTCAGGTATGATCGGCTAAAAGGCGACATTCCGGGGAATGCTACAGGTCTTCGTCCATCAATTCGACTTCCTGCGACATTTCATCGATGTTCTGCCATTCATTTCCTTGCCAGAAATTCAGCGCGCTTTCCATTTCCGGCTTCATGGCACGCAGATCGACGATGGTAGGCGATATGAACACCAGAAGTTGGCTGGTGGTGGCTTCGTTCGAGCGCCCACGAAAAGGAATGCCGAGCACAGGAAGCCTGCCAATGATGGGCACACGCTTCTCCGTCTTGCGGATTGCCCGCGTCGAGAGCCCGCCGATGACGAGCGTTTGAGCATTTGGGACGATAACTGTGCCCGTTTGGCGGCGCGAGGAAAACACGGGAATTTGAAGACCTTGTATCGGCGTATCTTTCAGCCGATCACTCACTTCCAGGTTCGGAATATTTATTTGTACAAGATCGGGTGTCAGGATTGTCGGTTGCAGATAAATATTAACTCCGAGACTACGCCACGTGATTTTCAATGACGGGGTCGTAGAGGTGTAGGTCACCGACTGAAACGGTATCTCGTCGCCCGCCCGGATTTCCGCGATGGCGTTATTCATCACGAGGAGTTCGGGCCGGGAGATCAGATCGGAATCGGCTTTCGTCTCAATGCCGCGAAGGATGCCATCAATCGTCCCACGATCAGTATCGATAATGTCATACGTCAGACCCGCGCCGCGGTGCGCGTTGATTTGTACTTCGCCGGGCCGTCCGAGGTCGTTCACCAAAGTGTTTCCGGGGGTCCACGGTGTGTCCGATTCCGGGGTGAGCCGCACGTTGTCGGGATAGGTATTGCTGTCCGGGGCGGGTAGCGTCGTTTGAAACGTCGTTCCCGATGGGTTAAACGTTTCAGTCCGCACGCGTTCGAGCGAGCCGCTCTGTTCCCTGCCTCGCACAAACCGCGTATAATTAATATTCGAGCCAATTTCGCGCAGCCCGTCTTCATCCGTTTGGCTAATCCATACCTGAATCTGCACCTGCCGGATATCGGTCAATGGTGGCGGGGGCGCGGGTGCGGGCACAGCCGGAGCGGCCGGGTCTGCCGGAGGTGGAACGGGGGCCACCACCGCGGGGGCTTCAGCCGCGGGTGCAGCCACCGCCGGCGCTTCGGCCGCGGGCGCAGCCACGGCGGGGGTTTCGGCCGCGGGCGCGGCCAGCGCGGGCGCGTCCTGCGCGAAAGCAGAAGTAAACGACAGTGCGATGACGGCTATGTGCCGTTTGAGGATCATTTCGCGGGGCTCCCGCGAAGCTCCGATTCGATCCCGTCCTCTTCTATCTCGCCCACGATACCTTCCGCAATCCCCTCAGGAATGCTCGTGATTCCGCCGATTACATTCCCGATGATATCGGTCGGACGCAAACGCCCCCTGCGCTTTTCATCGTCGATTGGACCTTCGACTTCTTCCGACACCGTGTATGAGGGGCGCCACCCTTCGGCTTTAATGAAAAACACGAGCTCGCGCCGTTGTTCTTCATTCGCTTTTGAACTAAACGTCGAGGTCGCCGGCGAGCCAAGCACATTGCCGGGGATTATGCGCTCGGCCAACCCAATCGTCATGTCTTCCAGCTTGGACAGGCCGGGAACCGTCTCGATAGTTTTCAGTTTGCGGTTGCGGAACAGCCCCCCCAATACGAGGACTTGGCCATGCCGGACCCACACCTGCGTATCGATGCTTCGCGATACGAACGTCGGCGCCGTTATACGGCTTGCGCCTACGAGCCGGTCCTGCTCGGCGACGACAATTTCCTCCCCGAGCTCCTTTACTTCCGAACGCAGCAGCAAACAGAAATACGTATCTTCGGTAGTCTCCCAACTTCCATCATCATCGATAACGTCAATAATCTGGACAGTCATGATAACGCCGGTTTTACGGAATTCGGTTGCCGCGACCACGGTCGTCCCGACGACGGTGGGGCTTTCGTATGGATTCTCTTCGACGGTTTCAATCGTGGTGGGAACCGTTCCGCGTACCGGCACCATCGCGCGAGGGCGGTCGAGAATGAAAGCCCTATTTTCAGTGACGAGCGCTTGCAGCATTAACTCGAGGTCGCCGTCGGCCAGCCGGAGCCGATCGAGGAACACAGTGATAGAGCCTTCAGCCAGCAGCGGGAAGGTCAGGTCCGCCGTTGATATCGCGCCTTCTCCATCTGACACCCTGCCAAACGGCTTGGAATTATTCCTGCGCGCATAGAACGCGCTCAGGCCCGTTTCAACCCCCTTCGTCGCCTGAAACTCTACGACTTTGACGGAAATATTCGCCTGTTTCGGCGCGTCCGCCGACAACGGAGTCGTCGGCAAAGTTGGGGCGGGCCGGGGCGGATCAAGGACCGGTGGCACGGGAAACGGCGCCGCTTGCGCGATGCCCGCGTGCAATGCAACCCAGAGTACGCCCGCTATGGCAATTCGTTTCATGATATTACCGGTCGAATGTTGCGACGCAATCGTACCGGTTTACCTCGTCGATGTTGTCAAAGTTGCTGAAACGCGCGCTGAACGCGCGGACCTCGCCCGGATTTAGCCGGCCAATATGCACCGTGTTCGTGTCGTACACCATGTTGCCGAACGCGTAGATCGTAATCACCACCTGCGCGCCATATAACACGCTCGCGCCCCGGTTCACGACTTGCCCCGTTACCGCGAAGTACAAAGGCTCGCGGGTCAGCAGGTCTTTGCCACTTTTGAATGAAGCCGTGTTGAAAACCCAGAGCGGCTGGCGCTCGACTTCGCGCCGTTGCACTTCCGATGGGGTCAGCACGATAAACTCGCCACTTGCCAATTGTTCCACTTTGCCGCTCACGCGGGGATCACGCGCGAGCGCGGGGTCTTGCCGGATAACGCGGTAATAGATCGCCGCGGCGCTGTCGTAATCACCGCGCTTCCACAATGTCTCGGCGAACTGCATGTTCAATTCCGTATCAGATGGGTCCGCCGCAACCTTGTCCGCGAGTACCCTCACCTCGGCATTCATTTCTTCCGCGGTCTGATATTTCTCATCGTAAATACGTTTCAACTGGCCCAGGTGATCGCTGGCTTGCGCCGCGTACGCGCCCTCGGGTGCAAGCCGCTGATATTCCTGAAACATATCCATGGCGTCACGATAGCTGTCAATTTTCATGTAGGCTACGCCCAACCAGTACCTGGCGTCCATCGCGTTCTTGGATTCGGGGGAGTTGCTAATCACATGCAACAACCGGGGAATGACGATTGTGGTGTCGCCCGCTTCGATGCTTTTTCGAGCTTCGGCAACGGTCCGGGCGCCAGCGCCGGGAGTGGGTCGAGTGAGGCCACCCGAAGTTTTTTCCCGCCCAACCGATTCGCACGCCGATAGCGCCAGCATGCAGGCTACCGTGCCCGCGAAACCCAGTAGCACCCGCCGCTTTTGCATCGGCGATACGAAATACGCGCGTGCCACCAAACCCCCCGGCCTACTTCTTTTCAGTCGTGGGCTTGGCCTTCGAGCTCTTGGGGTCGTTTTTCGATTCGGCCTTTGCCGTGCGGTTGGTGTCTTTCCCGACGGCTTTGCCTCTTTTATTCTTGGCAAGCGCCTTCTGGGTACCTTCAAGCCGCTCTAATACGACCTTTGTCAGATCATCCGCCGGTATGGCTGGCGTCAACGTTGCCAGATAGCCTTGCAGCGCAATCAGGTCATAGTCCGTTCCCTGGCCAATATCGGCGATGGCCCGCGTTGAACGGTCGCTCGCCTGGCTCATCAGAATCCAGTATTTGCCGGTCCCGCGCTCGATCTTGTCGCGTTTGAGTTCTCTTAGTTCCGGGGTCGAACGAAGAATGGCGTCGTAATCCACTTCGCCGGCTTTTTCGAAACCGGTGACGGCCCCCCAAAAGACTTTCTTTGAATCCACCTGGTCAACAGGAATGGCGTACATTTGCGCCAAGGCGGCCGTGGTGGTCATGACCACCATCATTGCCAATCTTGTTTGCACTGAGTTATTCATTACTTGATACCTCTCTCGGGGTCATTTAGCAACTTGCCTTGTCGCCCACGTGGCAACCCCTACCCGTGGGAACTAGGGTACCGGTTAGAAGGAGCGTTGTCAACCCTGTCAACAATATTCCTCGCCTCCACAACCCCTCGAAACCCCTCCAAGGGTGACGCCCAACCAGCGCCTACGTCATCATTTTCCCCTGGATTTCTGCCACAAATTCACGTCTTCTGCAACAGTTCTACTTGGCTGTATACTCGAGCTATCGGGAAAGTTTCCCAAACTCCCGACAAATTTACGTCGCGGTGTCCGACACAGGTTGTATCTAACTACCGTCAAAAGGGATAGACATCACAAAGCGCAGTATACGAATAATGCTAGTCACCGGAGTTTTTTGCCTAGTCTTCGGATGGGCAACCGGGAGTCTCGCAACAACTGGTAACATACTGTCAGCAGATGAGTTGTGTCGCACAGAAACAAAAACCCCCGAAATCCGCGTCGTCCATAGCCTAACCGGTGTCAACACCTTACGCCCGTCAACCGTTCTACCCTTTGACAGCCAACCCCGCGTTCTCTACAATGGCATGCAAGGTCTGCCCCTTCCGGGAAAGGATATCTAGATAATGCGGTGTTTCCTGATTGGAACCCTGCTGCTTGTAGCCTCGAACGTAAGCTATGCACAGCAACGGCTCTGGCTCGCTCCCTCCGGGGATAGCCCAACCAGCCAGGCCAGTATTCACCCGCGTTTTGTTCCCGAGCATTCCCTCCCATCCACAATTACGTTTGATACGCAGGTAGTCGCGCTGGAACCCATTGATCAAGCAGATTTGGCGCTTACAATTTTGGACCCCGCGGGAACCGCTATCCATACAGGTAAATTATCCCTGGACCTCGCGAATAAGGTTGCTCCCGCGATATTCACCTGGAACCCGGAATCGCTCGCTGACGGCGTGTATGCGGCCCATTTCGTTCTCAACCGTCGCACGGGCGGGACGCTTGCGGAACATCGTCTGGCAGTGCGTCTGCTAACCGGACCAAACATTTCCGCGAAGGTGGATGCCGTCGAGGTGGAGGCAGCGAGGCTTCGATCTGCATTGGGTGCGTTCGGCGGCAGGAGCGTGCCTGCGTATGCGGCTTTGCACACGGTGGTTATCAATGATTATTTACCCGTGGCGACGGCGGCGCTGGCAGCGGGCGATTGGCAAAAGGCCGCTGACTTCGCGGACTACCTGGCCAATTTAGCCGAAGTCACAATTGCCGAACTCAGCATTGTCACGCCGGCGACCGAATCGTCGTGGCCGAGAGTTCCGGCGCTTCCGGCACCAATTACGATTCGAGAAGGCGCATTTGAAACGGAGAAAGGTCCGGTTTTTCTGTTCGGCGCGTCGTATGATTCTACGTTGGCGAGCCAATTGCCAGTGCTCGAACGCTATGGCCTTGATCTCGCGGTATACCGGCTTGGGCTTGCCGAGTCCATGGACGGACCAGACATCGTCAGTGGAGCGACGCATGGGCTACTCAATTTTTTGGAAGAAGCACAAAAACGCGGCGTGCGCGTTGTAGTCCAACTCGCGCCCGACCAACTGCCAACATGGGCGCGCGAGGCAATGCCGGTTCTCGCGGATGGCAAGGGCGGCAGCTTTGGATATGATTTGATGGCCCCTGCGGCCCGCGCGCTTTTGGCGCGGCACACCCGCACGGTGTCGGAACTTGTAAGCGGTCACCCGGGTCTGCTCAGCATTTCATTGGCGGAGAACCCAGCGCTGCGATTGCCGGACGAAGTGTTGCGCGAAGGCCTCATAACAGTGGCCAGCGCCCGGTATAAGGACTACCATCACATGAACCGCGAATGGAAGACGCGGTATATGTCCTTTGACGAAATCGAGGTGGACTGGGATTCACGGCGCCGCGCGTACCGGTACGATCTACAGACGTACCACCAGGAACTGGGCACGCAACTCTTTTCCTGGCTCGCCGGCATGGGGCGCGAGTCGGCGCCGGGCATACCGGTGCAGGTCCAGTTCGCGGACAGCGCATTCGACCTCCAGGAAACTATGGGCGGAATAGATCTGGAATCAATCCTCGCGTCGATGGATATTAACGGCTGCGAGACGACGCAGCCCCTCGACGGCGAACAGCTCGCAATCGGTCCCTCTATCCAGGCGTCGTACTATTCATTGCTGCGATCGTTGAACCCCGCGCCGGTGATGAACACGGCTGACGGGTTTGTCATCCCCGCGCCGGTGACGGGATACGGCGGATTCGGCCGCGTGCGCACCATGATGTGGGAAGCGGTGATGGCGGGTTTGAACGGTTCGGCGATTGATTTTGGACGGCCCGGCGAGTCCGGCGTTTTGGGCCGGCCTGAACTCATTGACGGATACGCAACGGCGCATCTTGATGTCAACCGGTTGGCGCCGATTATAACGTCGTTCCAACGGGCGCCGGCGCCCGTGCGTATTCTCTGGAGCATGTCATCCAAAATATTTGATCACGGTGACCCGTTCCTCGCATCGGCGCGCCGGGCATACGAAGGCTGCGCGGGATTCGGCCTTCACGTACGGTTCATCAGCGAGCGCGAAATAGAGCGCGAAGGTCTTGGCGGCGTCGAAGTGCTGGTCATTCCGCGCGCGCTCGCATTGACCGATGACGCTTTCCACGTGGTGAACCATTTCATTCAACGCGGCGGGGTAGCCGTCCGGCAAGGCACGTCGATTCCCTATACGGAACACGGCATTGGACGGGTAGATACGATTTCCGTATCAACGCGCACGATTTATATCCGGGGCGAAGACACGCCTCGCGCATACCTAGATGCGCTGGACGCCGCATACGATCTGAAAGGTCTCAGCGAGACGCCGCGTCTGGTCAACGAATTCGGGTATCCGCTCGACGGCGTCAAATCGCGGTTCGTTGTCCACCAGCGTGTGCCCTACCTTTATCTCGTGAATTTGCGCGAGAACCCGGTAACAGCGAAGCTGACAGGAAACTACACCTCTGGACTTGACCTGGTTTCGGGGAATCGCATGCAGTTTTCCGATACCATCGAGCCGTTAACGCCGATGCTCATTCAGCTCGAAGGACCACCCCCCGCACAAATTGCGATCAATGATGTGCCGCAAACAGTACCGGCAACGGAACTCGAACCCACGCTCGATAACAAAGAACTTGTTAAACCCGATGCTTCACCGGGCCCACCGCTCCGGCACGGCCGGTAAAACCGCGGCATAGAAGACCTGCTTAACCCGCGGAGTCTCGCAACACCCGCAGTAATTCTTCGATTGGACCAGTTTTGTTCACGTATGCGCAGGCGCCCGCTTCCCGCATCAAGGCCGCCATTTCGTCTGGCTCGTGCATGGACAGCCCTACGATGCGTATTTCGGGCGATTCCGCGTGAATGCATCGGGTGGCTTCGATGCCCGTCATTCGGGGCATCGAAACGTCCATGACGATGACATCCGGTTTGAGGCGCCGCGTCATTTCTACGGCTTCGACCCCGTCTGACGCTTGTCCTACAATCTCGGTGTCCGGTTGAGTTGCGAGCAACTTTGCAAGACCCTGACGAAGAATCTGGTGATCGTCGGCGATCAATACACGCAGTTTTTTGTTTGGCTCGATGAGCCCGCGTTCCCGCGGAGAGACAACCTGTACGGGACCACGGTTGACGGGTTCCGAGGGGGCAACGACGCGAATGGAACAGCCTGTGCCGATCGACGCCGATGCATCGAGACGTCCTCCAAGGACCGCCAACCGTTCGCGAATGGAAAACAACCCGAAACCATCGGGACCCGCGAGTTCCAATAACTCAATGTCGCACCCATTACCCTTGTCCACAACGTCGATGCACACCATTCCGTTATCCGTTCCAAGCATCACCGTGGCTTCGTTGACACCGGAATGCTTGACGACATTGAACAGCAATTCGCGGGTGATTTCGTACAGCAACGCGCGCACGTCCTCTCCGATGGGGGGCGGAGGATCGAGAAGCGTAACGTCAGCGTTCAAGTTGTGTTGCTGCCCCATGTGTTTGCAAAGCCCTTGCAAAATTTCGTACATGTTTGCGTATTGAAGCATCGGCGGGCTCAAACCGTAGACGAGCGCGCGACAACTCGATATAGCCTCATCGGCCAATCGCGCCATTTCGCCAAGGTGGTCCGCAGGTTCGGGTTGCGCTATTGCCAAACCCGCCTGCATTTTTACCGCGACGAGCAACTGCTGGATATCATCGTGCAGGACCTGCGCAAGGCGTTTTCGCTCTCGCCGCTCGGCCTGTGTCAATTCGACGGCAAGCGTCCTGAGTTGGCCGGTGCGCTCGATGACGCGGCGTTCCAATACTTCGGAGAAACACCAGGTCCTGCTCTGCTTCCTTGCGATCCGTAATATCGATGATTAAGCCAACGAACCCGGCAAAATCTCCCCCTGCGGTAAGCCGTGCCTGCGCGGAATTGGCCACCCAACGATATTCACCGTCGGCCCGTCGAAGCCGGAAATCCAACTCCCAGGGGTTCCCCATTTCGTGCGATGCGGTAAAGACGTTTCGAACGGCGTCGCGGTCTTCGCGGTGTACCGCCTCCAGCCACCCCATGCCGAGGCCGGAATCTACCGGTTGCCCCGTGAATTCATACCACCGTCCCGACAAAAACGTGCAGGCGCCGTCCGGTCCGGTTTTCCAAAGCATGGCTGGCGAGGAGTTCGCCAAAATACGAAACCGTTGCTCGCTTTCGCGCAACACCTGCTGATTGTGCGCCGCTTCGATCGTATCGGCGGCGTGTCGCGCATAGAGGTCGGCCATTTGCATCTCGCGCTGGGAAGGCGTGTGCTGCTCTGTATACTGCACTGAGAGAACACCGAGCACATCCCCACTGCGGGTCAAAATGGGGGTGCTGTGAACCGCACGAAATCCCGCTACGCGCGCGAGATCTTTAGAATCGGCGAACCAGGAATCGCTTTCTGTATCTGTAACCACTGCGCGGGCGCGCGTTACGAAAGCTGCGCCGCCGCACCCCGCGTTCAGGGCCGGCTTGAGGGGCTTTAGATATTCAAGGCTTTTCGGGTCAAAACCCGATGTTGCCGCCGGATATAGTTCTCCGGAATCAGGATTATAGAGGGAGAGTAATCCACTCCGGGCGCCACAGCTCTCCACAAACGTTTCCACAATGGCCTGTATCGTCGGAGTGAGTTCCGGCGAATCCACGAGCCGAATGGATAGCTCATGCAATTGGGTCAATGTCTTGACTTGCACGGCGAGATCGTCACGGGTCTGCGCCAATTCTTCTTCTGCGAGTTTCCGGTCCGTAATGTCAATGAGCATATTAATCGCGCCGATGATGTTTCCGTTCGCGTCGTGAAGCGGCTCGGGATGCGGCAAAACATGCCGTCTCGATCCGTCGGGCTGTTCGACGATGATTTCTGTGCCATGCACCGCCCGTCCGTTGCGAACGCAGTCCGCCATGGGACACGCATCCATCGAAATTTCGACACCATCCTTGAATATTTTGTACGAGGCGCACCACAGGTCGTCGAGGTCGGGTGTGCGGCCCCACAGGGCGACGGCCGCGTCGTTATAGAGGCCGATCCGGCCTTCCGAATCGCAGGTGTATACGGCAGCCGGCAACCCCTGAACAAGCTCTCTATATCGCTTCTCGCTATGCGCCACGGCATCTTCGAGTTGTTTGCGCGACGTCAGATCGGTATCGACGGCCACGTACCCATTCGGATTCGGGCCATTGCCATAGGTGGGGACGTATACGGCGCGAATCCAGCGCGATCCCAGGGCGTCATAATCAATGGGCACTTCGTAATCGACCCGCTCACCCGACAGCGCCCGCTTGGCATACGGTTCGATCGTCTGCCACGCCTTTTCGCCGAGGAATTGCTGAATGGATTGGCCCACCAGGTCGTGCGGTTCAAGTTTGAATCGGGCCGCATATTCACGGCTAACCCAGGTGTAACGGTTGTTCGCGTCGCAACGCACGACAGCGGCCGTCATCGTATCTGTAATGAATTGGAGTTCTTCGCGCGTCTGGCGGGTTTCTTCTTCGGCCCGTTTCAGATCGGTAACATCAATTGTCGTGCCCAGCATGCGGACCGGGCGGTCCGCCTCGGTTACCAGCCGCGCGCTCGTAAACAGCCAGATGGTGAGGCCATCGCTTCGGATGGCCCGCATTTCGAGTTCAAAGGGCACATCCTGCTCCAACGAGTGCCGCATCGCCGACTCGACATGCTCGCGATCGTCTGGATGCACGAATTCCAAAAAACTCTCCCGATCGAACGATCGCGGCGTTTGCGGATTTAACCCTAGAATGCTATACAAAGACTGTGTAGCTTCGACTTCATTGGTGAGCAGGTTCCAATCCCATATACCAACTCTTCCATGTTGCGTCGCAAACTGGAACCGCTCTTCGCTTGCGCGCAGGGTGGCCGCGATTTCCTCCGCCTTGGAACGCGCGGCCTGTTCCAACTGTATGTATTCATTTTCGGATCTACGTTGGCGCTGCTGTGACAAATCCGTCAAGATGAGGCCGGTGATTCCCTGATTCTGCGATAGCGGATTCATCGCCACATAGGCGGGAAACACCGTTCCATCGCGCCGAATCAGATCGACCTCTCCCTCACTGCCATCAACTTTCCCGCGCTGTAACAGCGCCTTAAAAATCTCCCGGCTTTGCGGGGCGACTTTCGACGCAAAATTGACTCCCAGCAATGCCCCTGCCGGTTCCGACAATTTGTTTGCAAAACTCGGATTGACGAACGCAATTGTGCCATCGTCCGTCAGGGTTACCGCGCCTTGCTGCATGCCCTCGACGAATAGCCGATAAGGTTGATCAAATCCCTCGAGCATCTTCACTTCATCGTTCGTACTGTCTCCAACGACAAAAGCATCAACCCTGCCCCGCCGAATAGCGTTGATGATCGTCTCAGCTTTTTCGAGCCGACGGCGCAATTCTTCGTTTTCGCGGCGAATATCGTCTTTTTTCTGAACACCTACTGCCATCAGCTACTTCCTCGGCTGGCTTCAAAGCCCGCCACGCAGTATCAATTTTCACCCGGTTTGAGCTGCAAACCGGTTTCTTCGGCGCCGGATAAATCGTCAATCCGCTTCCGAAAGTGGAACCGCAAATTTGGCTTGCGCGGCCTTGCGGTAGTCCGAGTGCCATACACAGTAAAGTCACTTACGTTGGAACAGAAAAAATTCACACATTAGTGTAATGCAGGGCGGCACGAAACACTAGAAATACCGCTGTTAGGTCTGGGCTTTTGTCCTACGCGAGATGTAGGAAAGTTCCTACGAAATCATTCAGGCGCACTAGGGTTTTCTTTCGGGTCGCGCGAAGTAAGCCCGGTTTCATTCATTTTTTGGTGCAACTCGCGCGCGCGCTTGAGAATGTTTTGCACGCGCAACGCGCGTTTGGGATCGGAATCATTCCGCGCTTTCTCCGTGCCGGATTCGAGGGCTTTCATCATGGTGTCGAGGCTGTGGGCCATGGATGCCAACACCTGATCATTCGAGGGAATCCGGCCCGTTAGGAGTACGCCGGTCTCCGTCATCACATCGAGTTCTGATTGAATCGCCGATTCGCTGTCGCGTTCTATCGTCGCGGGATCGATTACGGAAAACAGTTCGTGCTCGCGAAGAAACCGCGCGAGCCGAGCTTCGTCCATTCCCTGGCAGTCTTCGTCCTGGTCCAACATTCTTAACAATTCGGATATCGGCGTGATTACGCGCGGCGTGTCGCCCAGGTATGCGAGACAGCGTTGTTCGATGGCTTCAAGATTCATGGCGCGGGCGATTCCAATCGTTTAAGCACGCAGTCCGCCGCAAGCGCGACGCCGCGCTCGTTCCAGTGACTGTCTTTGTCATAATACAACGACTCCGGTTGGGGATGCGCTTGAAAAATGCTTCGAAGATCAATGGCCTGTATTTCCGGAAACATTTCCAGCATCGCGTCGTATGCGCGCGCTTCTAACGTCTCGCCCGCCGTCGCCGTCTGCTTGCTCGGAATAAGCAACAGAATAAATTGGGCATCCAACTCCCGCGCTTGTGACGCGGCGTCTGTTACGCATGCAGCGGCATCCTCGATTTCGGATCGCGTGGGTCCCGTAAGTGTCATGCGTTCGCCGCGCAGGCGCGCGTTCAGGATTCGGGTAAACGCGTACCAGCCGCGGGCGCGCGTGCGCATCGCGCGCTCGATACGCGTCGCACCGATGGGCGGTCCGCACCACGTTCCTGAATGGTAGGCAAACCAATCCAGCCCGCTGCGCTGCCACGAGCGGTAATCGGAGATTTCATTGAAATCATTCTCAAACAATCCATAGAGGATCACTCCCGGCTTCATACCGCGGCCCCGGCGATCGAGAATGGCGTTGTATTGCGGAGGGCATTGCCGGTGAATGGCAAGACTGTAATACGAAAGGCCGGCTGCTCGAAACTTTTCGTCAAAACCGGGATTCGCCATTTCCATAAAGGAGTCGCCGAGACCGACTACGTCTACAGGGGGGCCAGCAGTCTGATCCGCTATCGCCGCGGGAAGGTTCATGATTCCGAATGCGTCGGTGGACAGAGGCGCGGGCTTAATGTCATTGAGTACAAATCGCACGCCACGGTCTTGCGACACATTGGATTGCCAGCGAAACCCGATCACGGGGTCGAGCGTAAGGTATTGCTGCACGGCCCGCACTTCCGCACGCGGTGTGTAGAGCAGATGCGCGTACCGGTGGCGAAACAGAAATTCGAAGGGAATGGCGACGATCAGCAATGCGCCCACGACAAGTGCGGCATTTACGGACCGCAATACCCATCGAGATCGCGGGGCGGACAATGGCGCGCTGTGATCGGCCCCCGGCGTGCCCACTATCGGATGTACTGAAACTCGGGCGAAGTCAGCAGCGCCCACAGCGCGTCGCCGACGGATGGCGTGGCGCCGCCATAGGGCGAACTCAACGCGCCGGACTTGTCCCAATATGCAGTCCCGCCGAGCTGGACAAACGCGATGCCGGTGACGCCCGCGCCATTACCCAGGCCAAGCGCGTGCGCGGGCACTTCAAGCCGGACCCATTGGCCGGGCGCAGGCAGCGCGCCCATCGCGAGCCGTTGCGGACCTTCGCCGAGCTCGGCTCTTATTTCCGCGTCGCCCCAGTATGCGCGGTGTTCCCACGAATCTCCTTCGCGCCATTCGAGCATTAGCGCCTTTGGCGGATCGTTTGCATCAATGTACACGTAAGCATACAACACGTCGTCCGCGCCGACCGTGAACGGTTGCGCCAGCGATTCGATGCGTTGTTCAATCGGAATAATCACCGCGGGTTCGACGGGTGATTGCGCGGTGTCGACCGCCAATTCAAGCCGGGCGCGATCCTCGGATGCTGTCGTTGCGACGGCCGGTACTTCGGGTTGAGAAAGTTTTCGAGAGGTGGTCCCGCTGAACACGGGCGCGTCAGGCGCAGTTACCCATTCCCATGCCGCCGCATCTGTCGTTGTCGCGCCTTCGGGTAGCGCGTCATCCAACAATGCCGCATCAATAGTATCCGGCAATGTGGGATTCGTAGCGGCGCCTTTCAGAAACTCGACGCCCAGCGCGCGTTCCGCGTCCGCGGGCGCGCGGTTCAGCACGGACCAGTACATGTCGGTCATGACGCCGTCGAACTCTTTCGCGCGCGCGCGTTGCGCCGCGGCGGTCATGAATGCCCCGGAATAGATGCGTCCGTAATATTCATCGCCATTGAGCAATTCAAGCGTTTGCACGACGGCGGAATCTTCGGCGCGCGCCGTACTGACTTCGTTGCGCGCCGCGGGCCGTCCAAGTGCGCGGGTCAACGGCGTTGACTCGTCGCTGCGGTATTCGCGCGTGTCATTGGTAACGGTTTCGCCCAAGGCAATTTTCATGCTGTCGAGCAACTGTTCCGCGGTCATCCGGCGCAGACGCGGCGAACGGTAATAACGCGGCGCACCGGGTTTTGCGACATCATAGTGGTCTTCGAGCGCCGCGTCATATTTCAACTGATACGTCCGGCTGGTGAGGATTTGCCGCATTGTGTGCTTGATGTCGTAGCCGTTGGCCATGAAATCGTAGGCAAGCCATTCGAGCAGTTCAGGATGGCTGGCGGGGATGTCTTCGCGGAAATCGTCGGCGGGTTCAAACAGTCCAGTGCCGATGAATCGTTTCCACAACCGGTTCACGAGCGTTTTCGCGAAGCGCGGATTGCAGGGATCGATGATAAGCTGCGCGATGCGCGCGGCACGCTCGTTTTCGGTCTTCGGAACGTCCGTGGGAATGCCGGGCATGTCGAACACAAACGACGCCGGCACAAATTTGCCGGTGCGCGCTTCGCATCGAACCAGTTCGAGGTCGGCATCGGAAAAGAACGCCGCGAAACCGTAGAACCGCGTTTGCGGCCATTCCTTGTTGTCGAAATGGTTGTGACACCCCGCGCATTTCATTGCCGTGCCGAGAAAGACCTGGGCGGTATCCGCCGCGCTTTTCAGGATGCGCGTTTGGTCTTGCCGCAGGATGTAGCGCAAGGGTTGGTTCGGCATGTGCGGATCGAGCAGTTCCGCGGTCATAACGTCGTACGCCTTGTTTTCCTTGAACGAGTCGAAAATCCAGGTGCGGTAGTTGCCGCGCGTGCCGACGCCGCCCTGGTGGTTGCCATTGCTGCACAATGCATCTTCCCAGAAAGGCGTCCAGTGCGCGGCATAGTCTTCATTGCGCGCGAGCAAAGCGTCGATCAGAACTTCGCGTTTGTTGGGCCCGGTATCCGCAATGAAGGATTGTACTTCTTCGGATTTCGGGATCATTCCGATTGTATCGAGATACGCGCGGCGCGCAAAGACTGCATCGTCGCAGACCTCGCCAGCGAATTCTGGTTGGACCTCGTTCCACTTAGCGGCTATAAATCGGTCTATGTCGTTATTGACGGGTTTGTCTGTCGCGGGTGGCGCGGCAGTTTTGGGCACAAGCGCCATACGGTAGTTCCGCCGCTTGATCAGCAAATCTTCGGGACCACCGCTGAACAGAAGTTCATCGACACTCGGCGCGCCTGCCGTAATGGCAACGGACGTTTCCACGGCTGCAGGTTGCTGCGCGGACAAAGTCACGGCAGCCGTGAACTTTGCCAGCGATACGCGCGCCTGGCCGGTCGAGGCGGCCAACGGGGTTGGCGCGTCCACCGTCGTAGCTGGCGCTGGCTCCGGTGCGGGCGCGGTTTCCGGTTTGGCAGGGCTCGTTTCTGTTTCTGGAGCAACTGGCGCGGGTTCGCTCGCGATAACGGCCTCCGGCGCGGGCGTTGCCGTGTCGGCGGAATCATCAATGGCGCCTGCCGCGATCCATAACCGGATGGTGTGCAGTTGTTCCGTGGTAAGCGGGTCTTCACCCTTGGGCATCTGCGGGCGCAATACCCCGCGGATGTATTTCACCAACGAGCTCTCGTCCGGTTTCCCGGGAACAATTCCTGGTCCACCCTTTTTGCCGCCATCAATGATTGCCAGCACCGACGTCGAATCGAAATTGCCGCGCGGTTTGTCGGGGTTGTGGCACTCGTCGCAATGCTCGATAAGGATGGGCTTGATGTCACGGATGTAACTGATGGTCTTGCCTTGTTCCGGATCGAGAGGAAGGATATCCGGAAAGCTTTGATCGCCTTCCGGCGCGACAGCCGCGGCCGGTTCGGCCAGAGGCGCGGGATTCCCGACGGGATCAATGATCGGATCGGTGGAATCCAGGACCGGCTGGGCTTCCGGTTTGGGTGCGTACAATTGCGCCATTGCGGGCGTGCCCAAGGAGTGTTCATAGACAAGCGTGCCGCCAAAGTGGCCGAGGATGGCGACCCACACGGCGAGCATGATCGAAGCGATAAGTCCCAGACCGGTGAACGTGTTTTGTGCGGCGCGCACCGGCAACGTGCTGAATCCGAGAATCACCGCAATGCCCAGCGCGAACTTCCAGACCAACTCACCCATCTCTTCGTGACGCTCTATCACGTCCGAAACAATTTTTGGAACTGTCGGGGGGATTTTGTCCATCGCGCCTTCACCGGAAACCACTGCGAGGTACGAGAAGAATGCCGTGACGGCGTAAAAGCCCACGCACAACCATCGCAATTTATTTGTCTGCGTGCGAGAAACCGCGAGAAAATAAATAAGCGGTATGCCCACCACGACGAAGACGATGGGCATGTGAACGACCGCCGCGTGAAACATCGACGGGTTCCTAAGTGTATCCAAAGCTCCCATACTGCGTGCTCTAACTCCTGTTCAACCAGCGGTGAATGTTACTCACGCCAGCAACGGCTGAATCGGCCTGCCGTGGCCGAGATCCGTCACGTAAATCGGCCGGCCTTCCGAAACGTAATACACGTCGGGTGCAATCCCCAGCAAGTGATAGATCGTTGCATACGCATCGATCAGGGTCGTTGCGCCTTCAATGGGCAGCATCGGGTGCTGGTCAGCCGTTTTTCCGTATACTGTGCCGCCCTTGATGCCGCCGCCGAAAAACAACATGCTGTTGCAACTGCTGAAGTGACCGTGGAAGCCGTACATTTTTTTGTTTTCGATGACGAGATTTTCGCCCGTGCTGCTCTCGGTAAATCCCTCGGCTTCTTGTCCCGCGGAGGGACGGTCGGCGATAG
>JAWXCN010000272.1:0-9744 GCA_034408725.1 Candidatus Hydrogenedentota bacterium | reverse complement strand
CCGGAGCGATTACTACGTGCGTAGTATACAAAGGGTTGCGCTGTCGAACTGCGAATCGCGACGGGACTAAGCGCAGCTACCGCTTTGGCTGTTTATGTTGCTAACTCAACCGGTTTCGATAATCCTCATACCCGAAGGTGCGGACGATCCGCGTGCCGGTATCCGGCGAGTAAATACCGATTGATGGCAAACGGACGCCGTTAAAGGTCGTGTTCTTGACCATGGTGTAATGCGCCATGTCCAGGAAGACGAGTTTGTCGCCGACGCGCAATTCCTGGGGAAACGAGTAATCGCCGATGACGTCACCAGCCAGGCAGGTTAGTCCGCCGAGTCGGTAGGTGTGCGCGAATTCACCGGGCATGCCCGCGCCGATGATTTGCGCGCGGTACGGCATTTCTAAAGTGTCGGGCATGTGCGCGGTGGCGGACGTATCGAGGATGGCGATTTCGATGCCGTTATTGAAGATGTCGAGCACGGAAGCAACGAGCACGCCGGTGTTGAGCGCGATTGCTTCACCGGGCTCGAGATAGACATTTACGTCGTAGCGCGATTTGAATTCAGAGACGAGCCGGACGAGCAGGTCTTTGTCATAATCCGCGCGGGTGATGTGGTGTCCGCCGCCGAAATTGACCCATTTCATTTCACGGATAAATTCGCCGAACTTTTCTTCCACCACTTTCAACGTGCGTTCAAGCGCGTCTGAATTCAATTCGCAGAGCGTATGAAAGTGCAGCCCTTCCAGTCCGTCGAGCGATTCGCTTTCAAAATGCGCGCGCGTCATACCCAACCGCGAATTTGGCGCGCATGGATCGTACAGCGCGACGTCCACTTCGCGGTGTTCGGGGTTAATGCGCACCGCGCACGAAACTTTTCGATTCGCCTTCAACACGCGCGACTTGTATCGCTTCCATTGGTTGAACGAATTAAATGTAATGTGGTCCGCGAGTGGAATGAATTCGCGCATATCGTCGTCGCTGTATGCGGGTGCGTAGACGTGTACCTGCCCGCCAAACTCGATCCGGCCCAGCTTTGCCTCGTCCACCGAACTCGCCGTTGTTCCGCGCAAATATTCTTTCACGATGGGGAACGTGCTCCACATCGCGAAACCTTTCAGCGCGAGGATAATCGTGCAACCCGCGCGCGTCTGCACGTCTGCGATCACTTCAAGGTTGCGCCGCAACGCCGATTCATCCACGACGTACGCGGGCGTGGAAATGTCCATGACAGGGATGTTGGGATAGGTCATTTTTAACCACCGATAAATTCTGATGAACACCGATAAACACGTAGATACATACACTTCATCAGTGGCAAGTTTAATTTATATCCCTTCAACAACAGTCTCCTACCGGCGTTCATTTTCTCAATGGGTGGCAAAAACGCCTACAGACTAATTCGTTTTATGTCGATGCGAGGCTTTCCAAAGTTGATGAGCATACATGTTTTCAGGCCAGTCGCCTTCAAGTAATTCAGGCACTGCGCAAGATGGAGGTCTGTTAGCTCTCTGACAGTTTTTAGCTCGAGAATCAATGTTCCGTTAACCAGGATGTCCGCGCAGAATTCACCGACGACAACGCCGTCAAAGAATACGTTTATAGGCTGCTGTTGTTGGACAGCGAGACCTGCTTTTCGTAATTTGTGAGCTAACGCGTTCTCATAAACTTTCTCCAGGAACCCATGACCTAAGGTATTTGCCACTTCATATGCTAGCCCAATCACCATGGCTGTAAGGGGATCGCGTGAAGTCTCCAGTTGTTCCGCATCAATATTCATCGGTGTTCATCGCAATTCATCGGTGGTTAAAACTCCTGCACGTGCCACGGCAAGCCGTGTTTGTTCAGTTTGTCCATGAATGGCGCGGGATCAAGTTGCTCAACGTTGAACACGCCTTCGCCGCGCCATGTGCCCGTGAGCATCATCATGCCGCCGATCATCGCGGGTACGCCGGTGGTGTACGAGATGGCCTGCGCGTTTACTTCGCGATAGCATTCCGCGTGATCGCAGACGTTGTAGATGAAAATCTTCTTGGGTTTGCCGTCTTTAACGCCTTCGATCATGCAGCCGATGCACGTCTTGCCCGTATACCCAGGCGCGAGCGACGCGGGGTCCGGCAACAGCGCCTTTAGAAATTGAATCGGAATAATCTCGCGCCCTTCGTACATTATGGGGTCAATGCGCGTCATGCCGACGTTTTGCAGCACTTTCAGATGCGTCAGATACGATTCGCCAAAAGTCATCCAGAACCGTATCCGCTTTAGGCCCTTGATGTGATGCACCAACGATTCGAGTTCTTCGTGATACAACAAATACGCGCGCTTCACACCGATCTGCGGAAAGTCGAAATCCATCGACACCGACATCGGGTCAATTTCTTTCCATTCGCCGTTTTCCCAATATTTTCCGCGTTGCGTAATCTCGCGAATGTTGATCTCGGGATTGAAATTTGTTGCGAATGGATGGCCGTGGTCGCCCGCGTTTGCATCGAGAATATCGACGTAATGAATTTCGTCGAAAAATTCTTTCTGGGCGTATGCGGTGAAAATATTCGTCACGCCTGGGTCAAACCCGCAGCCCAGCAGCGCCATGATGCCGCGCTTCTTGAACCGATCGTGATACGCCCATTGCCACTTGTACTCGAACTTCGCTTCGTCGGGCGGTTCGTAGTTTGCCGTGTCGAGATAGTCCACGCCCGTTTCCAGACACGCGTCCATGATCGGCAGGTCCTGAAACGGCAACGCGACGTTGATCACAAGTTTGGGATCGACCTTTTTAATTAACGCGGCCATTTCCTTGGGATCGTCCGCGTCCACCTTTGCCACGTTGATCGGACGTGATATCTGATCGCGAATGGCCTCGCATTTCGACAGCGTCCGGCTCGCGAGAGTGATGTCGCTAAATACTTCCGGTACCTGCGCGCACTTGTGCGTAACCACGCCACCCACACCTCCGGCGCCCACAATCAGTACTCCGCCCATTGAATATCATCTCCAGGAATTACGATTGCTCATTTTCAGCGGAAGCATAACAAACGAAGCGGCGGATATGTAGAGCGAAGAACTGGCATTTATCCTCTCCGTACTCGCGAAAGCATTGTAGGGAGTTGACCGAAGAACGTGTCTCGAGGACTCGTATGGTTCATGGCGCAAAATTGAAAATGGACCATTGCGCCCTTCTCCTTTTTGAGCATGGCAATCTACCCCCGAATCTCGAAACCGTTGGATTTTCCCAGTATCAGCGCCGCGGTCAATGACATTGTTAGAGAGCGACGAAGGGCGGGCTGTTAAGTAACTGTACATGACCCTGTCCCAATTCTGGAATCGGGACAACTGCGTTGCGTCAACCGGCGCCATCCGGAACCGTCAACTTATTGAAAATAAACTACTTACCGCTTTGCAATAACTTTGGCACAATACATGCTCTCACAGAAAATGCCAAAGTATTGCACCCCAATTTGGGCGACGGCCACTTTCGTCCGCGCAACGGAGAACTTTACATGAATCGGGTTGGAGAAAAGCTTCGTTTAGGAGCAAGGCGAACAACAATTTTTGTTGCGTTCCTCGTCACAACTTTTGCAACTCAGACGGCCACCGCTTTTGAGGCGTGGCCTGGTGAGATAGACATGGCCGTTCCCCAAGGGACCGAATCCGCTCCCGTGTGGCGAATCTACGGCCGCGAAGTCGGGGACTTTTATCACATCCCAAATGATATGAGCCTCGCGCAAGATTCACACGCGGTAGGTGACATAGACGGCGACGGATATGACGATCTGGTAATCGCCCGTGCACCGGACTCGGTAAAGTTCTTGCAGTACGCCTCGACTGGACAGGTTCTTATATTTTTTGGCGGGCCAGATCGAGAGGGTACCCTCACCGATCTCAGGACCGCGGAAGAAGGAAAACTGGGCGAAACAATTCTGTATCACTCTTTTCCCCCTGGAGGATACCCGATTCATATAGCAAGACATCCAGCCATCGGCGATTTCAACGGCGACGGCATCGGTGATATCGTGATTCCAGTTGATCGATTCAATCATGTCATGAGTGGCGGCCCAGATTCATGGACCGGCGCAGTTATCGTGTATGGAGGACCTTGTCTTCGGGAGAAGATCATCGATCTTCGTACGGAAATTCCGTGCCACGGCTTCACGCAGTTGAAGTTGAACTTTGACCGGAATCCGGCTGACCCGCACTTCGTTGCATGGGTAAAGAATGTACGTGCTGGCGATATCAATGGAGACGGCATCTCTGATATCCTGATATCCTCGGTTTATGGTGATTTCACCGTTAATGAGCCAGGCGAAACTCCAGCCGCCGATTCCCAATCCCAACATGTCGTGTTCGGTTCTCCCACATTGGGTGCTTCCGATATCAATCTGTTGCCCGAGCCGAGCGCCGGGATATTGACGATAAAACCTAAATGGTGGATGCCTGATCGAAATGTGTTGGCAGATATAAATGGCGACGGGTTAGATGACATAGTTTCCGTTGTCGACGTACAGCTACAAAAATCGACTATCGACAACGCCGCGACAAGTAAACGCGTAGACGACGCGACCGGAAAATCTACTACGCAATTGGCCATATTAGTCGTCTACGGAAAGCCGGATTTTCCGGGTCAGACCCTTGACTTATCAACAACGGACTTGGAAGACGGTTTAACCCTCATCACGAGTGAAGCAAATCCAGAGCGGTTCGCCGAAGCGCTGACGTCCGGCGATTTTAACGGTGACGGTTACTGCGATCTTTCCGTCTCAAATCTCATTCGCGAAAGCGATGCAAACCATGAGAGCCTTTACATTTTATTTGGAGGGCCCAACAAGATCGGCGTTCCAATCGGCGCGGGAAGTTTTGCGAACCTTGATCAAATGCCTGGCGCAACCGGAGAAACTCGAATCGTCAAAACACAGTTTTCAGATCATGTCGCGGATAGCAGGGTAGAAATATCCCTTGGCATGGGCGATTTTAATTCAGATGGATATAGCGATCTGCTCGCCGGTGAACGCACGGCCTACGTTGAACGTCCTTTGCGTAATCCTAATGCGACCGGCCGAGCTTCAGTAATGTATGGCGGGATGGAAAAGCCTGGATTGCCGCTGGGATCCGGGTCCTTGGTCGATTTCGACGCTTATCCGTTTGACGTGCGAATGTTTGGGACGGTGCATTTCAGTTTGGGTTATTACCACCCTTCAAACTTTGGATCGACTTTTTTTGCAGGCGGCGACATGAATCGCGATGGCTTTGAAGATTTGGCCGTGCTCGCACCCACTCTGTACGCTCCCTTCTTTCCTGACGTAGTTGCTGGGAGTCGCGGCGCAATTTTTATAATTTTTGGGGGTTCGGACATAAATTCAACTACATACCTCACTCCCTTTGCGGCTGGCGCAGTTGCACCGAAAGGAATCAGAGGCGCGCAGGCGCCCGTGTCACGTATGTTTGTGGGGTTCGACAGCGGAAGCCCTGGAACCGTGACCGGAACCGTCACGCGGTCGAACGAAAATCTGTCGGGTATTGGCAGCGAACATCTGGATTACGCTGCAAACGTATATTGGAAGCTGGAAACTGACCGCGCAAACTGGTCCGCCGCAACTCTACGATTTCAATACACAGACGATGAAATAGCCAACGCAAACGAATATGGGTTGAAACTCTTTTCCGGTCCGAGCACGGGAGGCCCATGGACTGAGGTTCAAAGCCAAACCTTTGACTATGTCCGAAACTTGGTCGAAGCAACGGTACCAGAGTTTGGGTACTTCGCCTTGCTCGGCGGATCAGACGACGTAGCTCCAAGAGTGCAATCAATCTCGTTGGCTGACGCCAATCCAAGCAGTGGACCTGAAGTCCGGTATCGCGTACGGTTCTCGGAACCTGTCAGTGGAGTCGATATCTCGGACTTTGCTGTTAATGTTGAAGGGCTCGTGAACTGCAGGTTACTCGAGGTGACCGGTTCCGACGATTCCTATGACGTACGTATCCAGACCGGTTGGGGTGCGGGCACTATAGGACTGAATGTTCTTAACGACAATTCGATTGCAGACGCCGCCCAGATTCCCTTGACGGCTTCGTTTGACAACGGGCCGCACTACACGGTGAATCGCCCTGCAGCAAACACGCCACACGTGCATTCTATTACACGGATGGATCCCACGCCGACTTCGCAGGAAACCGTTCGTTATGAAGTTGTGTTCGACATGCTTGTCCAGGGCGTTGACATCACGGATTTCGAGTTGCACACGAACATTCCCTCTGCAACGATCCTTGATGCGACAGCCGCCTCCAACACTTTCCACTTATCCGTGTATACAGGGTCGACGCCCGGCACGATTCGCCTGGATGTTCGTGATAACGATTCAATACTTAATGGTGAGTTCGTACCCCTTGGCGGGGTCGGCGCAGGTAATGGAGATTTCACAACAGGCGAAATTTATGCAACTGTTGCTCCCGCGGTCAACGGTATCACACGTGCCAGTGTTAACCCCACGGCGTCTGTCTCCGTGGATTTCTACGTGTCATTTAGCGTTGATGTCATAGGCGTCGATGAGACGGATTTCACACTAACCACCACTGGCATCACCGGCGCGCGCATTACCGGCATCAGCGGCAATGAACTTGTCTCCATCGTTACCGTCTCAACCGGCGAAGGTGACGGAACCCTCAAGCTTAATCTTATTGACGATGATTCCATCCAGGACTTCGCCGGAAGAGTACTGGGCGGACCCGGCGCCGGTAATGGCACGTATACCAATGGCAGTGTCTATAACATCGTCAAGAGCAATCCCAATATCCTTCCACCGGTAGTCAACTCCATCGCGCGGATTGACGAGAACCCCACGCGCGCCGTAAACGTGCAGTTCCTGGTCAGCTTCTCTGAAGCCGTTACGGGCGTCGACGAAGATGACTTTACTGTTGGCGCGCAACGTCTGTTCGGCAGCTCGATAATGAATGTAGCGGGCTCGGGCGTGGCCCGCACCGTCACCGTCGCGACGGGAAACGGTTCGGGGACGTTGCGTCTTAACGTCGGGGATAACGACTCGATTCGGGACATCGACGATAATCCGTTGGGAGGCATCGGCGATGACAACGGCAACTACAACAAAGGCGAGGTGTACAACATTGAGCGCGGCGAGTCATTGCGTATGCGCCCATTCCGTGCGGGCGATAACATCGTTGCGGGTTCGACGTATAAAGTCCGGTGGACCTCCGGCGCAATTGGCAAAAAAGTGGGCATCGAACTTTGGCGGAACGGACGGCGTGTAACTCCCTTAGTTCGCTCCACACTAAATGATGGCGAGGAAAACGTCCGAATCCCCAATGACGTTGCGAAAGGCGCGGGTTACGCCATTCGCGTCATCAGCAAGAGCAATCCAAGTCTGTATACCGAGACGAAGAAAGCGTTTACCATCCACTAAGAACATCGATTCCGTGGGATCGCCTCGCATTTCGACAGCGTCCGGCTGGCGAGAGTGATCGAGAAGCGCGGCATGACGCCGTGACGAAGCTACTATGATTGTAACAAGTCGGCCACCCGATCCCTGAGTTCCGGCACTATCTCCTTTTCAAACCACGCGTGTGTCTGAAACCAATGCGTATTCCGCGGCGAGGGGTGGGGGATCGGCACGAAGCGGGGAAAATAATCGCGCCAGGCATGGACGGTTTCGGTAAGAGTTGGTTTTGCCGCTTCGCGGAGGTAGTGCCGTTGGGCGTACGCACCGGCAAGAATCGTAAGTTCGACGTTCGGGAGGTGGGCGAGCAATTTTGGAAGCCAGTGTTCCGCGCATTCTTTGCGTGGAGGCAGGTCTCCTCCGCGCGGGTGGCGTCCCGGATAGCAATAGCCCATGGGGATAATCGCAATGCGCGATTCGTCGTAGAAAGTGTCTCGGTCGATGTTCATCCAGGTGCGGAGCCGGTCGCCGCTCGGATCGTTCCATGGAATGCCGGTTTCATGCACGCGTGTGCCGGGGGCCTGTCCGACGATGAGTATCCGCGCGGTTGCGGATGCGCGCAGCACGGGACGCGGACCGCGCGGCAAACTATCCTCGCACAGGCGGCACGCGCGCACTTCGGTGAGGAGCGCTTCGAGGGGCAATGATAGTTTGCGGGTGGCCATGGCCGATAAATTGTATGGGATGATTGGGAGTTATGGGAAATTTGGGACACATAGGAGAGGAAGCGTGAGTCGACGCGGTTCCAATACGTTGACGATTGGTGAGTTTACCATTATCATCGATACCCATGAAAACACACATGCGCTTTTTCACTTTTGGATTGTCCTTGTTGGTGGCCGTGGCGGCTGCGCATGGGCAGGACAAGAAGACCCCGCCGGACCCGGTATACCCGGAGGTGAATCCTTCACCGTGGTACGAGGTCGAGGCCGATTGGCCGCAGAAGCCAAAGGACTTCAAATGGGAGGCGATGCCCGGCGTCGCGGTGGACGCGGAGGACAACGTGTGGATATATACGCGCAGCACGCCCGCTGTGCAGGTCTACGCGCCTGATGGAAAATATTTGTTCGGCTGGGGCGGCGGCGATGGCGCGCACCACATCAAGATTGATCGCGAAGGCAATATCTGGACGGTGGACTTCGCGCAGCACATCGTGCAGAAACACAAGCGCGATGGCACGGTGCTTTTAACGGTCGGCGTAACCGGCGAAGCGGCGGAAGACGACAAGCATTTCTACATGCCCACGGATGTCGCTATTGCGTCTAACGGAGACATTTTTGTGTCAGACGGTTACGGCAACCAGCGCGTCGTGCATCTGACGAAGGACGGCGTGTTCGTAAACGCGTGGGGATCGATGGGAACCGACGACGGTAAGTTCAGCATCCCTCACGCGATCGCGATCGATTCGAAAGACCGCATCTACGTGGCGGATCGAAACAACGGGCGCGTGCAGGTGTATAACACCGCGGGCGAGTTGGTCGATTCGTGGAAACACATTGTTGTGCCGTGGGGATTTTGGATCACGGCGAATGACGAAATATGGGTGTGCGGTTCGTCGCCTATGGCGTGGCAGGAGAAGGATATGAAGAAATATCCGACTGCGCCGTTGGGTTGTCCTCCGCGTGATCAGATCATCATGCGGTTCGATACGAACGGGAAAGTGCAACAGGTGTACTCGTTTCCTAAAGGTGCGGATGGAAAAGAAAAACCGGGCGAGTTGAACTGGGTGCATTGCATTGCGTTGGACTCGAAGGGCAACGTATACCTCGGAGATATTCAGGGCAAGCGCGTGCAGAAGTTTTTGGCGAAAAACTGACACGGCGCAACTCGGACTAATCCCGACTTTTCACGGCCCAACACGGACGCCGGGGATGCGGCGGGACGCCCCAGCGACACATGCGTTACTTCCAGATTCCGCGAAACCGCAGGTGGTCTTCGAGGACGGCGCGGAACTCGGTGATATCAACGTCGCGCTCGCAACAGACCAGCATGAGATTGTCATCGAGGCGGAAGTTGCCGTCCCATTCCTTTACCTGATCATCGGTCCAGGTCTTGTCGTACTGCGCGAGGTGCTCATCAGAAAGTCGCGTGAGGTACGCGCGCAGGCTGACGTCAGTTTCGTCCATCGGCGTGCCGGCAGGCAGGTGCTCGTAGTCCGGGGTGGTTGTATTTGTTGGCATGTTATGTCTCCTTCTTAAGCTACGTTGCGCTAGTGTCCTGAGTTTGAGATTCGTTCGATATGAAGTTTGGAAATCAGACCTTACATCCCCCTAAATCCCCCTTCAAAGGGGGACTTTGAAGATCGG
>JAWXCN010000271.1:0-4551 GCA_034408725.1 Candidatus Hydrogenedentota bacterium | reverse complement strand
TCACCGCCAATGCTCTTTTCGCCGAGGCGCAGCAATCCTTTGGCACTACGCACCGGTTCGCGGAACTGGACGTGCCGACCGCGACGCCGGAGGGGCTTGTCCTGCTCAAGCTCTACGCGCTGCCCTCCCTCTATCGGCAGGGCCTGTTCGACCGCGTGTCGGTTTACGAGGGCGATATTGCGAGCCTCATGCAGCGGCATCGTCCGGCCGTAGAGCCGTTGCTCCAGCGATTACAAATTCATTTGGAAACAGGAGACATGCATGAACTGCGCGGCATTGTGCGCGACATCGAGTCCCGCATCGCCCGTTTCGAGCAGCTTAAAAAATTGTGAATCGTTGGCCCTTTTTTTCTGCCTGACGAAATATAACTGAGCAAAATCCAGCCGCGTATTATCGCCAGAAATCTCAGTTCAAACAATAGTTTACCATTCTTCGATTCATCCTCTTCTGGAAAAACTTTGTTTCGCAACATCCCTTGTCGCGCCTTTCCTGCAACCTTTGCAGCCCGTGACATTGCCTCACGAAACATGGTAAGATGCGCTCTCTTTCATTTCGATGAGGAACCATGCCGGATTCAGAACCCTCTTCTCATTCGCCGCAGAGCAAGACCACCCGTGCGACGCAACCAGATGCTTTTGTCATTCTGACGGTGTCATTACAAAAGTTTAACCTTGGGCAGATTGTTATTACGACAAATGCCGACAACGTCTTGACCCCGGAAGATGTTAAAACCGCCCTCTTGCGTCACCGGCAATGCGATTGGGGCGATGTGTGCGCGGAAGACCGGAAGGTCAATGAGTGCGGAGTCTTGGAACAAGGAATGATTTTATCCACTTATCATTCCACCAAAGCGATAAAGTTTTGGGTGATAACCGATCCCGGACATGACATAACAACTGTTCTTTTGCCGGAGGATTATTAAAAACCTAGTCACAAATTGTTAGAAATGGGTTGACCCGTCGCTTGTGAGTGCTTGCCCCCTCTTCAATGATCCATCAGGCATGCACAAGGGGAAATACAATTCCGTCTCAATTCGCTTCAACGAGTCGATAAAATTGCATTTGGTTTGTTGCGGCCCTAAGATCGTTAAAGATCAGCCCGCCGCTGACTGCTGAATTCGTGTAGATAGGTTTCCAATGGGTCAAATCCGTAGAGGCTTCCAATAAATAAGTTGTGCCGATGCGTCCATGAAGTTGGAGTACCGCGCGCTGGTTGCTGAAGGTTTGTATTTTTAGCAGCGGGAGCCGGTCGTTTTCCAGCAAAAAATTCGCGGTTATATAATCCCCGATTTTTTGACCGCACAACTTTCCCTCGACATTATCAAACTGAAAATGAATCCCGCCGTAAATTCGACTCATGCCGACTTCGTCTGCACAGACGGCGAGGCTGGAGAAGCTCCGAACGACGCCCGGTAATGAATCCGATGTAGCGATAAAATTAATCGCATCCGTTCCATAAAAATGTGTGAGCACTTGTGCGCTGGCCTTGCTGAATGTGCTATGTCCGCTCATGTAGGATGGAAACGGCGGCGAGGCGAGATAATGATCCCATGCAGCATCTTTTTCTGTCGCCGAATTTCCATCCTCGTCCGCTCGTCTTATCGCCGTAATAGGACGCCAAAGATTGTAACGGTACTTCGCTTCCCAACAGACAATAGCTGCGTCCGCTTGCGCAAGACTCATTAGAGCAAACAGACGCGCATTTTGTTCCAACGTGTTCGTCCGGCTTTGCGCGATGCTCGCTGCGATCTCATGCCAATGCCCCGGAGGCATCGCAGTGTAGCTGAAGTCTGACCAGAAGACGGCAATCTGACTTTGTTCCGTCGTACGAGTTGTATTCGTTTTTCCGCCAAGTGCTTTGACTTCGTTCAGTGCTACCGCGTAGTCAGAACTGTCGAGCGCGGGCGGTGGGCCGGGGACAAACGGCTCGATGTCCGGTAAGCAAAACGTATCGACAAAACCCCAATGCGGGGTCAGCGGTGGGCGATAAAATGGCGGAGTGCGTTGCCATTGGCCCGCGTCATTGCTGGGAATGTAGGGCACTTCGGTGCTTGAACCGTCGTTGTTGCGCGAATCGAGAGTCAGCAGCGCGACTTCCCAACCGAGGTTGAGTCCATTGGTCAAAGCCGGGCCGGGTGTTGCGGAAGCAAGGTAACTGTCGTAAAGGTCATCGGCCCAAGGCGCAAGTGAAGGATAGAGATCAGCGATGACCTCGTAGGCGGCCGCAACGGCAGCCGCTTCCGGGGAAGCGTTCGTAGGCGCGTGGAGTTGAAAACGAAACGTCTGGTGCGTTCGGGTGATGGAATTAACCGCATCGTAAATCGCGGTGTGGAGAATGGCGAGATTGCGGGAGCTGAGTGTTGGGCTGGTGGTGTCAGCGCGGATGCAATCGAGCGCTAGCGCGTTCCAATCCAGAATCACGTCCGCGCGAGAAGAAAAACCAATGGAAAGGAATCCGATCATCACCCAGTATCGAACGATTCGCCTCATGTTCGTTAATTTTGACATGGCACGGCAGTTAAATGGGTAACACAGGCCACTGGCCTGTCCCGAGCGGCGACCCGTCGCTCGTAATGAGGAGAGCGGTCGAATATTTCGGAACGTTTGTTTCCAGTGAGGACGTTCTTTCCATTCCGTCCGGCCAGTGGCCGGACGGGACAGGCGAGTCGCCTGTGCTACCCGTTTCTGGGGAGCGCACGCCGCTGGCGTGCCGTTTTCGGCGGCCCGCCGAAAACTTTGTAATCCAAACTTTTTGCCCTTCAGGAAATGGGGAAACGAGGATTCTGGCGAGCCGCCCGAATCGGCACGCGAGACGCGTGCGCTCCCCATGCGTTTTACATTCCGAATGAGTTAGATCCTCCTCACATCGGCTCCTACGAGAATCGTTCATGGCGACATTTGGAGCCGATAAAAGCGGAAGGGGAAATTGGAAGCATTCGTGTCGTTAAAGTTCACCAAACCGTTCGTGACCGTTCCATTTCCCAGATTAACCCATTGCACCAAGTTTGTGGAGGCCTGAATCGTGTAACTCCTTCCCGTAATCCCACCGAATTCGAACGTGGCTTTGCCATCCGGCGAGCGGGTGAGGGCGCCGATGCGGCCTCCGCTGGCTCCATCATACAACACGGCCCGATAGAAACGTTGCGGAAATTTGGAGGAGTCAACATCCGTGAAGGCAATCACATCTCCAGCGGAATAATTGGTGGAGATGTCCACCCAGTTGACCAAATTAGTTGAAGCCTGAATAACGTAAGTCCTTCCCGGCGTCCCGCGCACGTCAAAGCTCACGATGCCAGTGGACAAGCGGCTCAGTCCCCCCAGCCTTGCATCGTTAGTGGGAAAAAGCACCGCGCGATAAAATCGGTAGGGATACAACGCCGCATCCTCATCGACCAAGTCCATGTAATTGCCTATGGCCACGTTTGTCCCGATGTTGACCCAGTTGATAAGATTCGTCGTCGCTTGAATCAGATACTTTACGTCCGGTTGGGAACTGAGGAAAAACTGCGCTTTGCCATCTGATAGAATATTCACCGCCTCCACGAAAATTGTGCCCGGCACAAGGGCAAGCGGAGCGAGTGCGGTTGCATTGGGCCGCGCGATAGCAGCGTTGCTAAAGGTGATCGGCCCCGAACCGTTTCTTTCCGTGGCGGGAACATTAAATCCCAGATTTGCCAGGCTTCCGGTATTGGTAAAGGTCAGGCTCCTGTTCACCAGCGAATAAAGCACCACCCGCCGCACGCCCGGCGCGATTTCGCGCGAACGGATTATTTGATCGGAAAGCGGAGATACCTTCGTCACTGCACCCGGAGTCACATGTGTCGAATCATACCTGACATCGAACTGCATCGCGGCGAAATTCGTGAGCCTCACTCCCCGGACCGGCACGGTGACGCTTTGTCCGGGATAACCGATGACCGTAGCGATACTTAATGTAGGCAAGTTTGTCTGGCTACGGACTGAGAGCGGCAAGCACACAACCAAGGGAATGAAACCAAGCATCCCCAAGAGCCGTTGAGCGCGCCGTTTACACCGATTCACCTTGCGGTCCTCCGGCGGCTTCAGCTCAGTATCGTTTAACTTCAAATGTTTCATTCGTTCATCGTTCCTGCTTGTCAGTTCTTACGCTACTGTTCACGGTGTCACCGCCCGCGCTTGGATCACAAAATGACCAAGAGGGAGATTGGTCTGCAACTGCCAAGTCGCCAAATTGATCGTCCCACCTAAAAGGCGGGCTTGGTAATTGGTTTGGTTGCCATTTCGAGGCTTGATAAAGACGGTCACGGTGCCGTTTGTCGCAAGACTCGCCGTCTCCAGTAAGATGGTTGTAGGTCCGGTATTCGTCAGCGTCAGGTCGTCTCCGGTGTTTACCATGGCAGCGCGTGGGTCTGCTGGCGCGGCCGTTCCCGCAACTGAGACCACCCTGACCGTCGGAGCATTCGCCGGGGGCCAGATATTCACGGGCGTGGGTGGCACTCCGATAGTAAGAGGGTTCAAGCTGAGGGCTTGACTGACCAAGTTTGCTTCGAGCCGGATACGCCCTGGACTAGTT
>JAWXCN010000270.1:0-19036 GCA_034408725.1 Candidatus Hydrogenedentota bacterium | reverse complement strand
CGCTGACACGCCGCAGTCCAAGGCGCTGCGCGCGGTCAAATGACGTCCAAAGATCCGCGCGCAGCGCCTTGGAGTGCGGCAGCGGGTAGCTGCCGCTTTTCATTTCCTGGGTAACTTCGCTTCGCAATTAAGCGCGATTGCCCTGACCGCCACGACTGTTTTGGTGCGGAAAGAAACTCCAACAAATCTTGCGCTTCTCTTTGCCCCGAAGGGGCTACGGCGCGCAGCCTGGGGTTGGAAGGTGCGCGGCTGTATGCGCGCCTTCCTACCCCAGGATCGTGGCCCACCCCTGCTGGTTTTTACCCTGAAGGGGTTACGGCAGTATTGTTAGAGGCTCTAAACATGGAATGAGGTAGCAGCGTCCGCTTCGGTCAGCGCTTCCGCTTTGGCTTCACCCATGCCTTGCCCTCGCTCCAGCACATTCAGATTCCGGCGCTACGAACTATCCTTTTAATCCGGTCATGGTGATTCCCTGAATAAATGTCCGTTGCGCAAGGAAGAACAATACGATCACCGGCGCCGTGATCACGGTGGACATGGCCATGAGCGGACCCCACTCAGCCTCATGGTTGCTTTGGAACTGCTGCAACGCTATCGCAAGCGTGTACTGCCGATCATCCTGGAGATAAATCAACGGATTCAAAAAGTCCGCCCACTGATATAAGAACATGAAGAGCGCCGTCGTCGCGAGCGCGGGTTTGGACAATGGAATAATTACGTGCGCAAAAATGCCCAATTCATTGCAACCATCGATACGCGCGGCGGCGGAAAGGTCCTTCGGAATTCCCATAAAGAACTGCCGCAACAAAAAGATATAGAACGGCGTCCCAAAAAACGCGGGAATGATGAGCGGTTTGAATGACCCCGTCCACCCCAGCCACTTGTACACCACAAACAGCGGAATCAGCGTAACTTCGTAGGGCAACATCATCGTTGCGAGCACAACAACAAACACCGCGTCACGTCCGGGCCATTCAATTCGAGAAAAACTATAGGCTACCAACGAACACGAAACGACCGTCGCAATTACCACCGACGCGCAAATGAACAACGTATTCCGGAGATTCAGCCAGAAATCGATCATGTTGAACGCACGTGGATAGTTCTGCCAATGGATGCCTACCTGCTGCTGGATTTCAACGTCCTCGGGCCAAACCCGCAGTTCTTCGCCCTCGACTAGAATGACTTTCTTAACGTCTTCATTGCCTATTTCCACGCCGGTCCTGCCCTCGTAGGTAATAAAACGGCGTCCCTGCTCGTCGAGCCGTTCGGTCGTGGGAATCCACTGCGGAGGTTCCCCCGCTTTCGGGAATATCTGGGTTTCATGCTTGAGCGACGTCGACACCATCCAGACAAACGGCGCAATAAAAAGCACGGATGCCGCGAGCAGCACGACATGGGCGACAACGGATTTCGCCAAGGACTTAGTCGCCATAGTAATGCACCCAGCGTTTGGAGGTGTACAGCACGCCCAGCGTGCAAATCAGCACCAATACGAACAACATCCACCCCATCGCGGACGCATAGCCCATGTTCAGATACTTGAAAGCCATCTGGTACAAATACAGCGCGTACACCAACGTCTTGTTTGCCGGGCCGCCAGTGCCCGCCGTCATAACGTACACCTGGGTGAAATACTGAAACGCTCCGATCAGACCCATCACCAGATTAAACAGGATGGTCGGCGTGATCATCGGCAACGTTACGTTCCAAAATTTCCGGAGCGGCCCGGCGCCGTCGATGTCCGCAACCTCGTAAAGCGATTGCGGAACATCCGCGAGCCCCGCCAAAAATATGACAACCGCTCCTCCCACGCTCCAAAAACTCATCAAAATCAACGACGGCATCGCCCAATGTTCATCGGACAACCAGTTGGGCAACGAAAGGCCAACGGCCGCCAAGGCGCCATCAACGTTCATCGCCCGCAGTATGCCGTTGAGCAGACCGCTCTCGGGATTCAGCACCCATAGCCACAAGACTGCGGATGCCACCAGTGGCACAATTGTCGGAAGAAAAAAAACCGTCCTATAGACCGAAATGCCCCGGAGCTTCTGGTTCAACAGAACCGCGAGCAGTATGGCAAACACAATGCCCAAAGGGACGGAGCCAACGGTGAAATACAGTGTATTGAACAGCGACGTCCGCAACGTCGCGTCGCCAAGCATCTGCTTGTAGTTATCCAGACCCGTCCAGACTGGCGGGTCAATCGCATTGAAATTGCAAAAACTGTAGTACACGCTCGCCGCAAACGGATAAAGCGTAAAAACGAGAAACCCAAAGATATAAGGTGACGCAAACAATAGGCCATTACGAAGATTGCGGCGTTCAGTTCGGGTCATGGCGCCGCCGCCGACACCGTCTTGGGCCGCACGCGGTCCCATTCCGCGTTCACCTTGGACTCTAAATTTTTCAATGCCGCTTCCGGTTCGCTTAAACCGAACATAACATATTCCCGCGCAACCTGCGTCTGATCCGCAAATAGCCGTCCAACAGGGGATGCCGGGAAATATACCGCAGGTTTCGTCATCAGTTCGTTTACAAACACCTTGAATTTCGGATCGCCGCTGAACCGCTCCTGCGATGCTTCGACGCGCCGCGCCGGTACGTTATGAATCAGAAAGGCGTAGTCACTCGCGGGAGACGGTTCGTTCTCAGACCTCTCCGCATAGAACCATGCAAGAAACGTCAATGCTTCGTCTGGGTTCCGGCTTCCCGAAGGTATGCCGTCGAGGACTGTGGAAGGAGAATAGGAACGGGGAGGCGCTCCCTCCGGTTGCGGTATTGGCGCCACGCCCCAATCAAGGCTGGGGGCATATTTGGGAATAAACGTGCATTGCCATTCGCCTTCGTGAATCATGGCAACCTTGCCTGTATAAAATGGGTTCGTGGCGCTGAAATACGCGCCGCCCGCCGAGAACCCGTTATAGAACGCTTGCGCGACTTCGCTATCAAGCGCGTATGCCGGCGCGTCGGGATCGTTTGGGTCCCTGACCCAGCTCCCTTGCCACTCCAACGACTTGAGAATGTTGGGATCCGATGCGGCCGTTACGCGCGTCCTCTCCTTATCAAACCATTCTCCCCCAAAGTACCCACCCCACATGTACGTAAAGTCCCATGGGAGCCAGGGTAAGAAGCCGATTTGTTCCACCGTGCCGCCAGGCCCGCGCACCGTAAGCTTGGCCGCGAACTCTTCCAACTCCTTGAGCGTGCGCGGCGGGCGTTCGGGATCCAGCCCCGCCTTGCGAAACGCGGCTTTGTTCCACAAAAGACAATAGGAATCCGTCAATGTGGGTATCCCCCACACCCGCCCCTCATGGTTGACCATTTCGTACAGATGATCAAAGAAGTCGTCCGGTTTCATGTTCGGCTGAGTCGCCATCCAGGAATCAAGCGCGACGAAACATCCCTGGGGCGCAAGTTGAGAAAGCGTGTGGGCTTCCATGCTGCACACGTCCGGCGGCGCGCCGCTGGCAATCGCGGTCAGCAACTTCTCGATGCGCCACCCGACGCTCAGTGTCCGGACGTAGATTCTGTCCTGACTCGCATTGAACTCGCGAATAAGCTCGTTGTGTGTTTCATATTCGTGCCCTTGCGAACGGTCCCAATAGGTAATGATTTTTCGGCCGTTACGCAACGCCTCGCGCTCAGCCTCGGACCCCGCTTCGGACGGCCAAAGAAACGCGAGCACAACTGCGCAGGCGAGCGCCATGCCTAACCAGGAAAGGTACGTCCTGAACAACTGCCAAACTCCACCCTGTTTGGTCACGCGCTGGGTAAACTGAAGAGGACAGCCCTCTCTTCCCTGCGCAAGCCAATCAATCCGCTTGCACGGCGCCAGCGGAAACGTTCGCCTATTATGCGCGCGCGCACTAACGTTTTCCAGCACTTCGCCGTATTTTTTGTTTTACGTGAAGAATCATGTGTACGCTGTGGCTTGCCGTGGGAGAGGTCAACGTGAAAATTGGCGTAGTAAGGCGCGACGATGAGTCCATCGTGGCTGTTTCGATTGACGGACGTTGGGTGGATTTCACCCGGGCTTTTCGCGTCTACGAATTGCTGGAACACCAGCGGTTGGGAATGCCTATCCGCGATCTGCTGGAGTTGTTGCGCGCGGGAATGCTGGAAGCAGACCGGATGCATGAAATCATGGCCGCGCTTAACAAGCACGCCCTCATCGAGAAATATGCCCTGCGCGAACCTCTTTCCTTCGAGTTGCCGTATCGGCCGGGAAAGATTATCGCGATAGGCCGCAATTATGCGGCCCATGCAGCCGAGACGGGCCACGACGCGCCTACGGAACCTATCTTCTTCTCGAAATCGCCGACGGCGTGTATCGGGCCTGATCAGGCAATTGTCACGAGACCCGAATACGGCCGGGTAGACCACGAGGGCGAGCTGGCGGTAGTTATCGGAAGGGTGGCAAAACAAGTTTCACCGGAAAATGCGCGTGAATGTGTTGCTGCGTATACGTTGCTCAACGATGTTACCGCCCGCGAAATGCAGAAGCGCGATATCGACGCTGGTCATCCCTGGTTTCGTTCCAAGAGCCTGGATACGTTTTGCCCGTTTGGACCCTATCTCGTGTTGCGTGAGGCGCTTGCGTGGCCGATTACCGTTGACATTTCCTGCACGGTCAACGGGGAAGTCCGGCAGGCAAGCAACACGGGCCGGTTCATTTTCGGGTTACCGGAAATCATTTCATACGTGACGCAGTTCATCACGCTTGAGCCTGGCGACGTGATCTCGACGGGGACGCCCGAGGGCATTTCGGCGATTATGCCCGGCGATGTCGTCGAAGTGCGCGTGCCTGAAATCGGCGTGTTGCGCAACCCCGTCCTGGGCCTGCGTTAGTGTCATGAATCCCAAATCCTTGACAAAAGTCATACGCATAATCCGATCTTCAAAGTCCCCCTTTGAATGGGGATGTAAGGTCCGATTTCCAAACTTCATATCGAACGAATCTCAAACTCGGGACACTAGACACTATCCGCGAATCTTTCGCTGGAGCAATGCGATAAGCTGCGCTGTTGCCGCGCTCGACTTGATCTCCTTTGAAATTTTCTGCGCGGCATAAAGAACTGTTGTATGGTCCTTCCCGCCGAAAGCCTCGCCAATTTCCGAGTAGGAGAGCTTGGAAATCATGTCTTTGCAAAGATACATTGCGAGTTGCCGCGGATACGACACCTGACGCTGGCGGTTCTTGCCGCGCAGGTCCGATATACGAACGTCAAAATGCTCGGCAACAGCCCGCAACACAATCTCAATATTGATCGGCTGAAGCCGATCCTTTCCGATGAGATCGCGAAGCACTTCCTCCGCAAGCTGTTGGGTGATCGTCTTCTCCGTCAACTTTGAATACGCAATTAGGGTAACCAACGCGCCTTCCAATTCGCGGATATTGGACGTGATGTACTTCGCAATGCTGTTCAGCACGTCCGGCGGGACGATAAGGTTCTCGCGGGCCGCCTTGTTTTGAAGGATTGCTATCCGGGTTTCAATGTCAGGCGGTTGAATATCCGTGACGAGCCCCCACTCGAATCGCGAAATAAGGCGGTGTTCGAGACCAGGAATCTCTTTGGGTGGACGGTCACTCGAAATGACAATCTGTTTGTGCATGTCAAAAAGCGTGTTGAACGTATGGAAAAACTCTTCCTGCGTCGCTTCCTTGCGGGAAATAAAATGAATGTCGTCAATGAGCAATACATCTGCTTTCCGGTACTTGGTGCGGAATCGGACCGTAGACTTCTTCGCGATGCTCTCGATGAGCTGGTTCGTGAAGTGCTCGGAGGAGATATAGCAGATGCTCGCGTCAGGCCGGCGCTGAAGAATTTCCTGGCCAATTGCCTGCATCAGGTGTGTCTTGCCCAGCCCCGTGGCTCCGTGCAAAAACAGGGGATTGTACGCCCGCCCCGGAGATTCGGCGACCGCGCGCGTTGCCGCGTGCGCAAACCGGTTACCGCTTCCAACCACAAACCGGTCAAAGGTATACCGCTGGTTGAAATGCTGCAACTTGGGCGCGGAGGTGGCGCGCTCGTCGCGAATACGGGGTAACTGGAGTTGCTCCGGCTTCGCGTGAACAACGTGCGGGCCAGATTCGGAGACCGCCACGCGAAACTCAATCCCGCGGAGATCGGGGATTACCGCGCCGGCGCATGCGGACACGGCGTCCAGGTAATGTTCCCGCAACCAGTCCGCAAAAAACTTGTTCGGGACCCCGACTACGAGCAATCCATTTTCATAGGACTCGAATCGGGTCTGAGAAAACCAGTTGTCGTAACTCAGTTCATCGAGAATTTTCTTGAGCCGTTCCTGGGTCTGTTCCCAGGGATTCAATTCGCTGGATACATCCCTACTGCCATTGTGTGCTGGCAAATGTCGAACCCCCTTCCGCTAACAGAGGATCGATACCCGCGAAGCGCCCCCATCGAGACACCCCGCAAGTCTCCTGGTCCCCACCTTATGTTCCCCTTACGAACAAGCATCACCTTGAAATGACGTTGCCACTTCCAAGTGACTGACCGTGCAACCCACCATCTCGCGCGCAACGGTCAGCACTGCGATCGAGATTTGCACGGGTTATCCACAAACAATCCACCGCATAAACGCGGCCTGCAACCATGATGTGGGTGGCGGAGTTTGCACTACGATCCGCCAGACTGTCAAGAGGATGTTCTACGTGATTGACGCGGGCGCGGTTACGTGTTCTTGCATATTGCGCAAAACGTGTAATGCCGCGCACGTTGCCGGAAAAGCCGCCATGGGACGCATGTTCCGCCGGCATTTGGCAACGTTTCTCCCCAGACTCGATCAAGCGCCGCAACCCATCACTCACCGATCAATCCCCCTCGACAAATAGACACGATCCTGCCGCCTCTGTGGAAGTAATTCTTTTTCGGAAAGGAAGCAACTCACCCTGGCCCAACCGCGGGATCGCGCGTGCGCGCATCGTTATCAGCGGCAGCAGCCCCAAGAATTTGAGTATAACATTCGTCTGCATTCGACGCAAGAGATAAAACAAAAAATGTGAGCGTCACGCGTCATTTGTTTATGCATGCGCAAGTGCAAAGCGCAAACCACATCGCATGCGTGGCATGGTGGAGATAGTGGACAAACGCAGGTATGCTATGCGTCCCGGTACGTTTTCTCGAGCATAAAAAATGTTGTCCACTTCGTCCATTCAAAAACCGCGCATCGCTATCACCATGGGTGATGTCAATGGCATCGGTCCTGAAATTCTCGCGAAGGCGCTATCGCGCGATGAAGTGTTCGCGCGATGTGAACCCATCGTGTACGGCGCTGTGGAAACTTTGCGCGCCGCGCGCCAAGCCTTGGGTTTGCCTGCACCGGAACGCGATGCCGCCATCGCAACGGGTGAGTGTGCGGCGCCCCTTCTTGATCCGGGCACAATCCAACCCGATGCCGGCCGCGCTGCGCTATCGTGGATTCGCGCGGCCATCTCCGACGCGATGCGCGGAGTTGTCGATGCTGTTGTCACATGCCCGATCAACAAGGAATGTATCCACCTCGCGGGTAGCAGCGCGCTTGGCCACACGGAAATGCTCGTGGAAATGACGGGGGCTGCCGGCTACCGGATGTCGTTGTTTTCCGATCGCATGCGAATAGTCCATGTCACCGGTCATCTTCCGCTGGCAGACGCCATTGCGCAGGTCAAAAAAGATCGAATCGCGGAAACCATTCGAATCGCGCACTTCGCCCTCGAACGGCTGCCGTTGTCCCGCCGGCGAATCGCGGTCGCGGGATTGAACCCGCATGCCGGTGAAGGCGGCCTCCTGGGCGCCGAGGAGGCGCGCGAGATTGGACCGGCGGTGGATCTGTGCCGTAGCGAAGCCATCGACTGCGCGGGACCGTACCCGCCGGATACTGTGTTTCGCCGCATGGACCTTGGGGAATTCGATCTGGTCGTCGCCATGTACCACGATCAAGGTCATATCCCGCTCAAGCTCATCGCCATGGACGAAGGCGTCCAGGTCACGCTCGGCATACCCATCGTGCGGACTTCGGTCGATCATGGCACCGCGTATGACATAGCGTGGAAAGGCACGGCCCGGGAAAATAGTTTAGTGGCCGCAATACAATTGGCAGTACAATTCGTTGCGAACCGCGGCCACGGAGTAGTTCGATGAATGGCGCCCGTGCAGTCTTGTTCGCCTTCGTGCTCTTGTTCGGCGCCGATGCCAGCGCGGACATTTTTACCAAGCATTCTGGCCGGCTGCAGGTAGGCTCCAACCCCGTCTGCATTATCGCTGAAGACCTGAACGCCGATGGCATTCCCGACATTGTCACCGCTGACCGCGGCGCGATGACCAACCCGCGCGAAGAACGTCCAGCAAACGACGAGCTGTCACTACTCGAGTCCCAGGGGCCCATGCAATTTGTTGCCCGACCGCCACTGCGCGCCGGATTCGCGCCGTATTGCGTCGTCGCCGCGAACATCGATGCGCTCAAAGCGCCGGACCTCGTGGTAGCCAGTTTTCACGATGCGCGCCGGCGCCATATCACGCTCTTCCGTAACCTCGGCGAAAGCGGATTCGAGCCGATCACATTTTCGGCGCCGGACCTGAATCTGCGCTATGCGCGCATGCGAGACAGCGACCAGGAGCCTATTTATACCCTTCCCGGTATAACATCGTTGGCAGTGCGCGAGATGAATCATGACGAATTCCGCGATGTGGTAGCCACGGGCTGGTCCGCCGATGTCCTGATTTTTTTTCCAGGAGACCGTGACGCCTATTTCGGAGAGCCCACACTTATCCCCGCGCCCGGCGGACCGAGGGACGTTCAAGCCGCAGACTTAGATGGCGATGGCGATGTCGACCTTGTGACAACCATGTACAATTCGGGTGAAGTGGTCGTTTGGAAGGGCGCGGGAAATGGCGCGTTTACGGAGGCCAACCGGTTTTCCAGCCGCGCGCCGCTCCCGCACAAGGTCCGGTTGGCGGACTTCAACGGCGATGGGAAACTCGATATCGCCGTCTCGCATTGCTTTACGACGGATGCGATCATGCTGTTCTTCGCGGACCAGGCAAGCGATTTTGCCTACAGCGTATCCCAGGAGATTTCAATGTCTCAGCGGGACAACCGCCAGGCGGTCGACGATGAAATTCGCGACTTCGTAGCCGAGGATTTGAACGGCGACGGCCGAATCGACCTCGCCGCCGCGTGTTATGCTTCCGCCCGCGTGTGCGTGTTCGTGAATGTGTCGGGAAACCCGGGAGGGGGCATCGCGTTTCACCGGGAGATTTATTCGTATAAAGACGCGCGGCCACGGGCATTAAGCGCGGCGGACTTCAACGTGGACGGCAAAATGGACCTGGCAGTGGCATTGTGGCAAGTGAACGCGGTTGCCTTCCTCCTCGGGCAGTAGCGCATTATTTCGCGGGCCGCGGCTTTCGGATTCCGCGCACGTCCCGGACAAGCCGAATGTAATGCTCTTTGTTCAAAGGCCTTCCGCCAAATCTCGCGTCGTTGTAGGTTTGCACGAGCGATAACACCGTTTCGCGCTGTTCGGGCAGGTTTGATTCCACTTCGCTGAATAACTCACGAGCGCCAATGGTATGACCGTTCACACCCAGCGCGTGCAATCTGCGCTTTAATTGACTGTACATCCGCGTAGCCCGTATCTGGTCTTCCGTAAACTGCACGATCGCCGCGTGGCGGCGCCGCAAGGCAGCACTGCGATACATGACGAAAAGGCCCCAAAATGCCGCCAGCGCGAGGGCCAAAATGAGCATCGCGCGCGGCAGGCCCTGCGCAAACATCCCCAACGAAGGAAGCGCGCTACGCATCGTTTCAACATCGAATCGCACAAGGCCAATCGAAAATGAAATTAGGTTTCCAAGGTCAATCCCGCTGTTAAAACCTACAATGTCCCTGTAATACATGATTTTCAGGTTCAATACGTTGCGGGTAAACCATCGCTGAAGCCTCGCGAGAAGCGAATTGTCCATTTCCAGAATGCCGGAGGGATCGAACAGACGCCATCCTACCCCGATCAAATAGACCTCTACCCACAGGTGGGCGTTCCGTTTACGCACAATGTAACCACCATCGTCTTCGCTCCAGTCAAAGGCGGTCGTCTTGTAACCCGAAGCGACGCGCGCCGGAATGCCCAAACTGCGAACAAGCATGCACATGCTGCTTGCATACAATTCGCAATGCCCTGCTTTGCGCACGAAAAGGAATGCGTCAACCGGATCGTCTTCGGGTAGCTCTTCCAGCGTATTGGTATAGAGAAATTCGGTGCTTTGAAGGTATGCCTCAATCGCGAGCGCTTTTTCGTATGGGCTGTCGAGATTTGCGGTCAGATTGCGGGCAAGGGCGGCGCTGCGGCCGCTTAGCCGATGGCTCGTGTACACCGTGAGGTTTCGGTTCCTCGTGAACTCTTCCGCATAATTCGCGGGCGCGGAACTCAATTCGCCTTCCGTAAACTCCAGCAATTCCGAAATTGCCTGATACGAGAATGACTGGCTGGAGGAGCGCCCAATGCGGATCGTAAACGGGTCCCAGTCGTCCGGCAGGAACCGCGTGCCGTCTGGCGGAATGATTTTCGTCAACAAGGGCATCGCCGGCACGCCCACTCGATCGGTCGTGCTCTCCAAAAATATTTCCTGCTCGACGAGCCTGTTGCCTTGACCAGCGGTCACGCGCTCGAGCACGCCCCTGTCGCGCGTGCGCCATTCGTGAAATTCGAGTTCGCCGGGGTCGCGCGACCATTCGTCGCCCACCAGTTTGTTGTAACTCGTCACCCGCCAGTAAATTCCACCCGTATCATCCGTCGGGGGTTTGCCGGTCGCTTCCCGGGGAAAGCGCGCCAAAAATACCGTCTCTTCGTCTCCGGCAATGGTCCCGCCGCGGGAAAGGTTCACGCCTTCATCCAGCCCGGAACGCAGGGGCTGATTCAGTATGTTGCTGCGGCCGAACACACCTGCTTCCATGCGCGGCGTGAACATGAAAAAGACAAGCGTCACCATTACGCAGCCCAGTGATAACACCGCCAGCATGGGTGCAACATTGACGGTGTCGCGTTTTGCCCCGGTCACCCACTGCGCGATTTCAGGTGGAAGGAAGCCGCGCCGGCCGGTCTGCGGCAGGAGATCGGCAATGTTGCCTTGCGCATTCGCGACGGTTTCGGCATAAATCTGGACGGACGCGAATGCCCACACCGCACTCAACACAAACAATGGCATCACTAGCCCAAACGCGGGGTCAGGGCTTTGCGCAACGGCGGCCACTAGCAGGAAGAACGCCATCAAAAACAGGTATCGATACTCGCGCACCCCTTTGCGATGTAGAAACAGATACGTTTGAATATAAAGGAGGATGGTCATTAGACCCGTAATCAGGTTTTGGACGAGCATTGGGATGATAAAGATTGTGAATCCCAGCGTCAGTATATGGGTCACGCGCCGGTACATGGGCCGGGCCGCGTCGAAACGCTCGAACACCGGCATAAGACCAATCAAAAGCAGCGGGACCAACGCAATCTCAGGCCCAAATGAGTCAGTGGTCGCGAGCGCCAGATAACTCGCAAATGTCATAAGCGCGAGGCTGATGCGCACTGTGCGAAGCGATTGCTCAGGCATGGATCACCTCCCGAGGGTCAAGCACGCGCACATTTCCGCCAGATCGAATCTCGCCCCATTGCGCCGGATCGGGTGACACCATCAGTATCGAAGTCCGGCGCGGGTCATCCTCCTGCGCCGCGCGCCAAAACGGGTCTGCCGCGGTCGGTTCCGCCGGTTCAATTCGCGCGAGCAGTTCCAAAACTTTGAGCGTCTGCGCGGTGCCTTCGCCATCGGGCAGAATCAGCGTCGGCGTAACGATGGCCACCTTGAACTGACGGTTCAGTAGGGTCACGGCAATCGATGCAATGAGTTCGACGGATTCTTCAAACCGTTCGTAAAAATCTTCGACGTCTTGCCGGAGCCGGGAGTCAAACACGATGACAACATACCGCGCGGTTTGCTGTTCAAGTTCTTTTACCAATAGTGTCCCCGTCCGCGCGCTGGCGCGCCACGATATGAACCGGAGATCGTCACCGGGAACATACTCTCTAAGACTGAAAAACTCGTCGCCGGGGCCTTGCGCAACCTTCGGTAGCTCACCGTTTCCACGTAATTGATCAATTAGCGCAGTCCGCGCCGCCAGAACACGCGGATACACCAGCACCTCCGTCTCGATATCGAATCGGCGCCGCGCCTCGATTAGGCCAAATGGAAATGACGTCACAAGATCGATTGCGGGAAGCAGACGCCGGCCTCGACGCGTGAACTGCTGGGTCGTCCTTACCTGCGCAACGCGGCCCGGTGGAATCGCCAGCACGTATCCGGTGGACTCGCCGCGTGCATCCGCGTTCTCGCAACGGATAGATGACACCGGAAGAAACTGGCGTTTGTTCGTAATTCGCACGAGTATTCCAAAAGGCTCGAACCGGTTCACGGCCATTGGCGCTTCTCGCGCCACTTCGAGGTGCATCAAACCGCGGCGGCTGAGAATGAAGGAGAAAAACAGAAAGCTCCCAATCGCGCCGAAGATGAGGTAGTACAAGTTGATTCCGGAGTTCCACGATGCCAACAACGCCAGCAACGCGCACACGACAAAAACCTGGCCGGTGCGGGTCAGTCTGCGCCGTGATTTCCGCGTGCTTTTGAACATTTGTCTTACTCGGGTACGGGGACCAACTTTAGCGCCTCGTGGATGATGCGGGACCGCGCGCGCGCGGACGCAATAGGGTTGCCATCTCGCGACTTGACCAATATCCGGTGTGAAAGTATGGGGATAGCCATCTGACGGACGTCGTCGGGCGTGACAAAGTCCCTGCCCTCGACAAGCGCGCGCGCCTGGCATGCCTCGAAAAAGGACACCGACGACCGCGGGCTCGCGCCAAGTTGAACGAACTCGCTGTCGCGCGTCGCCTGTACAATCGCAAGCATGTACCGCGCAACGGATTCCTCGACCAGAATTTTTCCCGTCAACCGTTGTAGATCAACGACGTCTTTCGAGGATATCGCCGGTTTCAATTGTTCGAGTGCAACCTTTGGATCGCGCCGGCGCATGATGTGAAGCTCATCTTCGTCGCCGGGATACCCCATCTCAACGCGGAGCATGAACCGGTCTAGCTGCGATTCGGGAAGCGTGTAGGTCCCTTCGTATTCAATCGGGTTTTGCGTTGCCAGAACGATAAACGGATCGGGTAGTTGGCGGCTCAGTCCATCAATCGAGACCTGGAATTCGCTCATGGCCTCCAAAAGCGCGCTTTGGGTCTTTGGCGGGGTACGGTTGATCTCGTCCGCCAATACTACGTTGGCAAAAATGGGCCCCTGCCTGAACTCGAAATCACTCGTGCGCTGATTCAGAATGGATACGCCGATAATGTCGGATGGCAGCATGTCGCTGGTAAACTGAATACGGTGAAACGTACCCTCGATCGACCGCGCCAACCCTTGCGCCAAAGTCGTCTTGCCCATGCCCGGCACGTCTTCAATGAGGATATGGCCCCGCGCCAGTAGTGCCGTTACGCAGAGTTTGACCACTTCCTCTTTGCCGAAAATGACTTGCTGAATGTTGTCGACAAGGCGGGTTACCCGCTCATCGACAATGGGTTGCTGCGTTTCCCTTGCGGTTGCGATCGCCATGGTGTCTCCCGTGCAGGTAATAGGTATGAAGATATGAATGCGTATACACGATGTGCGTACTCGCGCGGCCTCGTTTGGTAGCGCCCAATTAACATGCGTGGCAGGGACTACTACCAGTTTATCCTATCATAACCAACGTTCGAACCAATCATCCGCCTGCTCCAGTGCTTCAACCGTCATGCCGTGACCGGCACTATGTACGTACTGCGCAAGCGCCTCGGATGCGCCCAGGTGTTTATAGATCGTCTTTGCAGCTTTCACTGCTTTCTCGCAGCTCTTCGTGTTCGATAGCACTTCGTCCGTCAGTGACGTAATCACCAGGGTCGGGCAAGGCGCCACCAGCGCGAGCAGGTGTTCCCAATCGAAGGGATATTCCTTCTTCTGGATTGCCTCGCGCAGCTTTGGCAATTGAACAAACCCGTTTTCGTTTGCCCAACGGTCAGCATTCTTGTCGTCTGCAAACCGTGTGAAACCGCAGCTCGCGACACAAGTCTGCACGCGCTGATCGAACGCCGCTAGCAACAACGCATTTGTTCCGCCCATGCTATGCCCAATGACGCCGAGCCGCGCGGGATCGACGCGCTTGATATCGCAGAGCGCATCAAGTGCGAACGTGTGGTCCTGCAACATTTTGCTCAGCACGGATTTCTTGGGATGGTCCTTGTAGAAATTTTTCGTATCGTAGGGTTGGAGCCCGTGGGACTGGCGCTCACCTGAAGTGACGCAATCCGGCGCAATCGTGACGTACCCCAGCTCTGCATACCGCCGGGCAAACGCGAGTTGCGGATCGCCTTTGACGCCGCCCGGTTCGTCTTTCCCCTGAGGCGTCATCTGATGACAGCACAGTATCCCCGGGACTTCCTCGCGCCCGTCAGGTACGAATAGCCAGGCGGAGACCCGTTCCCATTCATCGACGAAATAGTTCACCCGTTTCCGGCTGTACCCTGGAAACGACTGTTCGTCCAGCGTCTTCATCTGCAACTCGACGCGTTCGGTATCGATCTCGCCAAGTACCCCGCGGACCGCCGTTTCAATCTGATTGCGGACCGCGGGCCATTCGGACAACCCTTTGAGCTTGCTCAACTCTTGCATGGATAAAGCGGTTCCTCCGGGCATCATGCTAGCAATCCCGGCAAGCGCGGTGCAATTAGATTATTGACGCAGCACCAACTCCTCTTTGGCGATACCATTCGCATGGCATGGACGCAGCCCCGCGGTCAATGCTATTGTCAGCAGAAATTCGAGGTGCCAGGTCTTATGCTTTCCAGAATCGTCTCTTTATTCGCGCCCGCGGCAGACACATCACAGGAGACGCACGCCGAACGACTGCGCCTCGCAACCTGCGTGCTCCTACTAGAAGTCGCTGGCGCCGACAATGAATTCTCCCCCGGAGAATGTGAACACATCGTTACAACGCTGAAAAAGCGGTTCTCGCTCTCCCAGGAAGACGCCGAAGAACTCCTCAATACGGCTGAAGCCCGCCGCGCGGAATCCTTCGACCTCTGGAAATTCACCAATACCGTGAACGCAGCCTGTAATAACGACGAGAAACAGGAAATCCTGCGCGAAGTCTGGCGCGTCATCTTCGCCGACGGCAACCTCGACGGCCACGAGGACTACATGATCCACAAACTCGCCAAACTCATGAACCTCACCCACCCCCAACTCATCAAAGCGAAATTGGCCGTCCGCGAGGAAATTTCCGCGAAATAACGTATCGATACGGAACACCAACCGGCGTGCGTTGACCATTTGCTCGCGGTTTACGCCAAACGATTCAAAAAAAACGCCCGGCATGATAAGCCCGGGCGTTAAAAATTGAACTATTTGCTAAGTCACTTCGGAACGCATCTTTTGTGTGCGCGGAAAGCCAGGAGCAATCCCGAGCACAGCAGCACTGCCGATAGTATCAGCAACGTCAGCCAATTGCTCACCGGCAGAGCAGGTGTATCGAACGGGTTAAGCGGGTCGGTGCCCATCAACAATTCAATTTCATCCGAAATGCCGTCGTTGTCGTCATCGGTATCCACTGCGTTGTCTTGACCGTCGTTGTCAGTATCCAGTGGGAACGCATCAGACCCGTCTGCGATGCCGTCGTTGTCGTCGTCGGGGTCGCTTATGTCCGGAATGCCGTCGTCGTCGGTATCGACGAGTGGCGCGCCTTGTTCCGCGCCGAGACCATAGGTCGAGAAGCTGTTTAATGTAAACGTGATCGTGTTGGCAACTGTGTCGCGATCTATGATCGTGGTAATCTCATCGCTGAACGTTCCCGTTCCGGTATTGAACCGGAACACGCGCATCGTTGATTCATCCAGACCGTCGACTTCCGCGTCCGTGTACGAGATGGTCACTTCGAGCGCGGGCGAGAATGTCGTGCCGTCTGGCCCAAATTCGCGCACCACCGGAATCGCGTCGATGCCCGCGGGCAATTGCGGCGACGAAACAGGATCGATGGGCGTCGTGATCGCAATCTCCTGATCGGCGCCATTGGGGTAATTGATGGTCGTCGCGGCAGGCACACGGAGGCTGGTGCCGCTGGCGTCCGACGCGGTTTGCGGCACAACCGTCAGGATGTCGTTGTTGCCAAGCTGCGTGCCTGCCATCGGCACCGTGATTTCCAATGTGGACATATACAGGTGGGGGACTGCGGCAATATCGCGGATAAATGTGAACCGCGTGCCGCCGTGCGTCGGGGTAATCAAGCCTTGGTTACCGGGTTCCGCGAGCCGGACGTCCGCCTCGAACCCATCGGCATTGGCCACCATGATGTCGAAATCGCCCAACAGGAAGGAAGGGAAGTAATCATCGTCCGCGAATACGTTGTTCCAATCTTCGCTGAAAAATATCAGACTCTTGTCCTGCGAATACGCAGGCGTATGCGCAAAGTTTTCGCTCTCCGCGGTGCGAATCTTGATCATGTCGGGATCATTCGCCGACGTTGGCGCCAGTGATGAAATGTCCGTGGCCGGCAGTTTCGGCGCTGCAAGGATCGCTTCGAGATTCTCCACACCGTAAATATCACCCAAATCCGGCGCAACACCGAGCGCGCCTACGCCGTGGTAGTCCGCAAACGTCAGCGAGGTTCCATCGGGCGACACGCTCGGCCAATCCGCGGATACGCCACTGGTTGTGAAGTTGGTTACGTAGACAGGATCGCGAAACGGATCCTCATCACCATTGACGAGGATTGGTAGCGCGACGACTTCGCCGCTGCTCAGCGCAAACGCCCAGTTGTTGTTCGCGAGCGCCGTCATGCTCGTATCATTGAGCGAAAAACCGTGATTCAATGGCGTCGTAATGGTGGCCAATTGACCCACGGGGGGAATGACGATTTTCGATCCGCCCACGAACAGCGCGGAATCATCGGGTGTCCAATAAATTGGCGCATCAGGTGACGCCGCGAAATCGCTCGTGATACGCCGCCAGCTTGATGGCGCGCCAACGTCAACGAGAAAGATTGATGGCATGAACGTACTCGCGTTTACCGCCCAAAACGCTACCTTCGTTGCATCGTTTGACGCGCGCCCAAAGAAACCCCAGCGCCCCGCGACATTCGATCCATCACTCGCTTCTCCGGCGTAGTACGCCGCGTCGAGCAATTCCGTCTCCGAACCAAGCGCGTACTGCGGCCCAAACGGAAGCACGTCAGGAACTATGCTGACTTCCGTCGTCACCCGGAACGGAAATGTCCCGCCACTCGGAAACGTCACTTCCACAAAGAACGCCTTAAACCCGCTTCCGGGAATGGTGACGTTGGTGACATATTTTCCCGGTGAAGATTCGGCGAGGACCGTGTCCGAATATATGCCCGTGTTTCCCACATCGGGCCAACCGAACTTGCGCTCCGGCTGCGTGCTTGATTGCCACAACCGCACACCGTTTACGATTGGTGTCCCCGAAATAATCTCGACCTCGATCTGCCCGTCATCGCGTTTCACCCAGGAAATATCAGGACGCGGCACACCATTCAATATCATTGTGTACCACGCCTCGAGATCGCTTGCGGCATCCGCGGTCTGGCTGAGGCCATGATTGTTATTTTGTACGTACCGGAGCCGCTTCTCGCCCACCAGGCGGTCCCAGTAAAACTGCGATGAATCAGGGAGGAAAAACTGGTCCTGCGAGGAGTTCATAATGAACTTTGGCATTGTTAACCGATCACGATACGAGAACGGCTCAACATATTCCTGCAACCTGTCGTATTCGGGGGTGTTTTGATATTCAAAAATGCCGTGGTCGGTATAATCGTGGACCGCATCCGCATACCCGCCAATCGCCTGGAAGTGGTGTACAAAAGACCGTTCCATGTTCAGCAGATCAATCACCAACGGCGCAATCGCTATGACGCGCGAATCAACGGCTGCCGTTGTCCACGTTGTCCAGCCGCGTTTCGATCCGCCCGATACCACAAACTGGTTTAACGCAAGACTGCCGCCGGCGGGTGTCGCAAGAAAGGCGGTCATCGCGTCCATCGCGCGAACCGCCGCTTTTGTCATCGGCAGACGCGACAACCATATCGCGTCTTCCGGGTCACCGCCCGCATCCAGGAACTTGCGCCAGCAATAGGCGATCTGTTCATCCTCTTCGCGGGCAATGGCAAGCGGGTCATTGGCAAACGTCAACGGTTGGTTGGGCACTTGTTTTAACTGAGCAATCACAGACTGCGACCGGATCGCCATGGCGATCAAAAACGCATCGTTCCCGCCGGAAAGGTTTGCAGGGTTATCTCCACCCCCAATGAACAACATGCCCGATGTATGGCTCACGGTATCCGGCACCGTAATTATGAGTGCGTGTTCCCAAAGCGGGCGGTCCACCCCGTTTGGCGGAATCGGGTCCCACGTCTGTGACTTCAGATCAATGACGTAATCGGTATAGCCCGCGCCCGGAATTGTCGTCGCCAGGCTCCATGAATAACTCGCATCCGGCAACGCGACGTAATCGTCCAGTGGCGTCGCAAACGCGGCGGTTGAAAGTGTGCAAACAGCCACTGCGACAACCGCACAGCGTGGCCATGCGTGAGAGAAAGACTTCCGGTAACCCATGCGACTCGCACCTCCAGTGTTGACACTCCGCGAGGCACAACCACACCGTCGCTCGGGCAGACACGCAGAGTTTCGCTACACAGCCACTAAACAATAGCAAATTTGCACCATGGCGTACAGTGCGGAAGCATGTAGGGCAATCGCGCTTAATTGCGAAGCAACCTTGCCCACGAAATGGAAAGCGGCAGCTACCCGCCGCCGCAGTCCAAGGCGCTTCACGCGGAACTTGGACGTCTATTGGCCGCGAGCAGCGCCTTGGACTGCGGCGTGTCAGCGCCGCTTTCACTTCGGAGTACTCGAAATCCTCGAATACATTTGAAGACTTCAGGATACGCG
>JAWXCN010000269.1:0-2993 GCA_034408725.1 Candidatus Hydrogenedentota bacterium | reverse complement strand
ATTGCAGCACGATCCGGTCCAATGCCGACGGTAAGTCAGAATTGTATTTCGACGGCGACTCGAATTTGAACTTGGAACTCCGGATTTGCCGCATGATTTCTTTCGAATCGCGCCCATCGCAGGGATGCCGTCCGGCGAGCAGTTCGTACATCGTTATGCCAAACGAAAAAATGTCCGACCGCGCATCAAGCCCGCGGCCCTTGTTCTCGATCTGTTCGGGAGACATATACGCCCGCGTGCCGCCGCCTTCACGCACCCAACGCATGCGCCAACTCGAACTCGATTTCGACAGGCCGAAGTCGCAGATTTTCACCTGCTTCATGTCGCGCGAAAACAGGAAGTTTCCCGGTTTGATGTCGCGGTGTACGATGTTGTTCTGGTGCAGGAAATCCAGCCCGCGGCACAGCCTGATACAAACATCAATCATCTGGGTAGCCGTCAGGTCGCGGTCCGCAATGTGTTTGCGAAGGTCAGGGCCATCTACAAACTCCATCAACAAACACCGCCGCACACGTCCCTGGGCGTCAACCTGTTCAATGATTTCCTTGTGGTACCGGATAATGCACTCGTGCTTGAGCGACGCCGCCACCAGAATTTCGCGGCCAAGATAGTCGCGCTTGCGCTTTTTCTTGTCGAGATCAAATTCGGGCTTTAAAACCTTGATGGCGACCGTCATGTCCCGCTTTCGGTCAATTGCCTTATACACCGTCCCCATACCACCGCTGCCAACAGGCGCGATAATCTCGTACGGGCCGACATTCGTCAGTTCGAGGCTGCTCGCCGCGCCGCCGTCCGCCTGAAACGGCGCGCGACCTTCCTCGTCATCCAGCGCGTCCGCAATCACACGTGGCTTTCGCCAAAATAGCCTCATTATACCTGCCATTTCCTTGCTAAACTCCACACCAACTTCGGAGGGTTTTCCAACCCGCCATTGAACTTGCCCCTTACTTTTACCCGATTTTCACGCCGTTTTCCAAGTCAGGGTACCGGCGGGCACCGGCACTTCTGTTAGAATGTCCCGTAATACGCTATTGCTGGTCACGCGGCGTAACCTGCTTTCAGGATTTAGGATAAGCCGATGCTCCAATACCGGATGCGCAAGCGCCTTTACGTCATCTGGAATCACATAGGTCCGGCCCTGAACAGCCGCAAATGATTGACAAGCCCGGAACAATGCCATTGACGCCCGCGGACTCGCCCCCAGACTCAGATGCGTGGAATCGCGCGTCCGATGAATGATCCGCAGAATGTACTCCCGCACTTTCTCATGGACGTGTATTTCCCGCACCGCCCCCTGCATCCTGAGTATCGTCTGCGCATCCGTCACGGGCTTCAACGTCTCCAGCGGGTGCGCCAGCCGCATACGTTCCAGCATCGAACCTTCCGCGGTGATGTTCGGATACCCAACTGTTAACCGAAGCATGAACCGATCAAGCTGCGCTTCGGGAAGTGGAAACGTCCCCTCGTGCTCCACGGGGTTCTGCGTCGCAAACACGCAAAACGGCTGGGCGAGCCGGTGTGTCGTGCCATCAACCGACACCTGTCCTTCCGCCATCGCTTCCAGCAAGGCAGACTGCGTCCGCGGCGTGGCGCGGTTGATTTCGTCCGCGATTATGATTTGCGCGAAGACCGGCCCGCGCCGGAACTCGAACTCCTGCGTCTTCTGGTTGTAAATAGAAACGCCCGTAACATCCGAGGGCAAGAGGTCGGGCGTGCATTGCACGCGGTTAAACGTACACCCACTGGACACCGCCAACGAACGCACCATCACCGTCTTGGCGACTCCCGGGACGTCCTCCAACAACACATGCCCGCCCGCCAAAAACGCCGACAACGCAGTCTTCAACACCTGCGGCTTGTCAAGGATCACCGTTTCCATGTTAGTAATGATGTCTTTGATGGCTTGCCGGAATGCGCTCACGTATCAACCTTTATGGTTTGACCCCAAAGGATAATACCGGCCAAACAACCAACACGCAAGGGATGCGCCCGGCGTTCCGGCTATGGACTGCGGCGGCAGGTCATTTTGCAGTTTTGCCGGCAACATCGCTACTATCCCCACATAGCAATTTTAATGCGAGAATCCCATGCCGCAAATCATTCTATTGGTCCGATTCCGGTTGCAGTCCGGTGGTAGTGACAAAGAATTGTTCAAACAACATCTTATCGATCTCTTCAACACGCTGGCGGAAGAACCGGCATTTGTAAACGCCATCATCCACGAAAATCTGAATCATCCTACGGAATTTATGGTCTACGAGATATGGAACAAGGAACGGGATCAATTCCTGATTGAGGAAATGACGAAACCGTACCGGAAATTCTATGAGAATGTGCTGATCGAGCTTGGAATCGAACGCGAAGTTGACTGGCTTGTACCCGTAGCCGAATGGGGCAGCACCCTGACCGATGCGTCCTCTATCCCGCCCAAACTCGATCCCAGCCCGTGATCCACCAATGGCGTATCCGCGAAAAGTTTTAATGGACAGTTTCCGTCGCGCTTTCAATGCCTCAGTCCCCAAAACGAAATCGGCGCCGCGGGCCTCGGTGACCGCGCAGCGCCGATTGGTCTTTTGCAGGTAGACAGCGCAGTTATTTCTTCTTCGACTTTTTTTTGCCCTTGGCCTTGGTTTTTACTTTGACTTTGCCGTTCGACTTGGCTTTCTTCGAGGTGCGGGGCCATTCCAGTGCCGCTTGTGCGGCAGCGAAGCGTGCAATGGGAACGCGGAACGGACTACAGCTTACGTAGTTCATTCCGACCCGATGGCAGAATTTCACCGAGCTGGCTTCGCCACCGTGTTCACCGCAAATACCGATCTTGAGGGCAGGGCGCGTTGACCGGCCGCGCTGGATGCCGATCTCAATCAATTGGCCGATACCCTCCTGATCAATCGCCTGGAACGGATCGAGCGGCAGAATTCCCTTTTCAAGGTAATACGGGAGGAACCCGCCGATGTCGTCACGCGAGAAGCCGAAGCCCATTTGCGTGAGAT
>JAWXCN010000268.1:0-34939 GCA_034408725.1 Candidatus Hydrogenedentota bacterium | reverse complement strand
GCGATCGCGTTACGCTCCCGCTGGCGTGTCTCGCAGTGAGCCTGGCCGCCGCGCCGCTCGCCGTGCGCTCGCCGCGCAGCGGACGTTCGTTCAGTTTTGCGATCGGACTCATGCTGCTAGGCGGTTACTACCTCATGCGTCTTCTGCTTGAGGTAGGTTCCGTCCATTCGCTCGAAGAATATATCGTCCGGGGTATTGTCCCCAACGCCGTTTTATGCCTGATCGGCCTCTACGCGTTGTGGCGCGTGGACCGGGTGTAGATTTGTCGAAGTGCTCGGCGCGCATTTCGAACCGGTGAGGCCGCGCACACGTTCCAGCGCGAGTTCTAGCAGCCGGTCGTTAAACAGTTTTTCTTTGCGCTCGGCATGCTCTGCACCCGCGGGCCAGTTCCGAATTCCGCTGCGAATTCCTTGCAAGGTTGGCGCCACTCCTTCCCGTTCAATTAACCAGTCGACTGTTGCCAGCGCTTCCAGGCCCAAAGGAGATTGAAACCCATCTATCAACTCATCAGTTACTTCGAGTGCGGGGAGATAGGCTTTTGCCTCGCTTCTCAGATACAAGTTGAGTTTCTCACGCTTGGAATCTTCAAACCAGATAGTGTCGAATGGGCTGGCGTCCGCAAGGCGCTTATCGCAATGGAGATAACTGCCATCCAATCCATTTAGTAAATGCGTTAGATTATTCGCATACGGCCCATATCGATTTGCTATGAATTGCAGATTCATTGGGTCTTCTAAACCCACGCGCTTGATAGTGCGCTCCAGAAACCATGCCAGCTTCTGCGTTTCCAACAGCGTGCATTCGATTCCGAGCACCCAATATCTGCGCACCATTTCGGCGATGAGGGCGCGCGCAGAGGTGAGTTTCTCGACGCCCTGCTTCCTGGCGACATTCTGATATTTCGCCGTCGGTTCGTAAACTACGACCTCGACATTCTCCAGATCACCCAGCGCAGACTCGATCATCGGACGAACATCATGCCAGTCGAGGCCGCCATTGCCGCAGCCGAGTGGGGGAAGTGCGATGGAATGAATGTCTTTCTCCCGAACCATTTCTTTCAGCGCTGCCAATCCGTCGCGGACCCATTCCAATTTTGTGGGCTGTCGCCAATGGTTCTTCGTGGGAAAGTTGATGATCCAGCGCGGTCCTTCCAACTCGACACTTTGGGTAACGAACATTTTGCCGACCTGGACTTCGCCCGCTTTGCACGCTGCCGCGTACGCCTTGTAGTTCTCGGGAAACCGTTCTTCGAACATCAAGGCAATGCCTTTACCCATCACGCCGACCGTGTTGACCGTATTCACTACGGCATCCACGTCCGCATCCAATAGATTGCCTTCGGTAAATCGCACCATGTCAGAAATACCAGCCCGGTGTGATTTCGACGCGTAGTTTTGCGCCGCACTTGTCCAGTTGTGCCATTAGGTCACGTCCTACGATTTGATTGTAACACCCGACACCTAGAAGTGCATCCAGCGGCACATGCCGATGGACCAATGCTTCCGCTTGATAACGCTGCTGCTTCCCGGGGTCGGCATCGTTCGTTTTGAAATCTCGTCGTTGCAAGATGTCCCAATCGACACGATCCAAGTCAGCAACGTCCGAGTAGAAATTAGTGTCCACGGGGTATGCGTGCTGATTGGTGAAAACGAACTGTAATCCAAGGTCGTTCAACCTATGAACTGACGAAACGAAGATCACGATGTCTTTGTACTCTCGCTTAGTTATTCCGCCATACCCCGTGTGGATGTTATACATCATTATTGAAAACGGCGTAAAATAAAATGGTACGTAGTCTGCCAAGGTTCCGCCGGGAGGGATTGGAACCTTTCGGTGAAATCGCCTCTCAATCAGGTCGGTATTCCCAATGTTCACATAGGCGGGATCCTGCTCCTCGGAATTTCGGCAATATAATCCGGCTTTGTCCAGAATCCAAGGGATATTGGTCACATGCACGATGCGAAAGATGAGCGCCCTTTCGAGATTCAGGTTGGAGTTCATGCGACAGAGTTTACCCGAAAAAGTCTAATGCACCTGCGACTTATTTAGCGCTTCCAAGACGGCGAGGGCAACATCAACATGCTCTCGTCGTGCGCCCTCAATTTGAACTATTAAGTAATGCTTAATAGTTGACGCTTTGGAGAGTTTCCCTTCTACGGCATTGGATGCGGGTGCGACCGTCCTCGGTTTGGAAAATGATCACGCTCGACTGAGGCATGCCGTCGTTAGGCATGCACGATTCCCCCAGAGCTCGAAGCGCGGTTCAAGGGGGTTTGGCGTGGTCGAGGGTTTCGGGGAGTGTTACGTCGAGGCGGAGGTTTGCGAAGAAGGTGGAAAGTTGGTCGTAGGTGGCGGTGTCGTGTTTGGCGAGGACTTCATCGATAAGGAGGGAGGCGGCGAGGTCTAGGTTCATGCGGCGTTGTTCGCCGGCTTCACTTGCTGCGGTTTCCGGGCGGAACACGCGAATGAACCGGTTGCGCACACGGTCGTAAGCGGTCATCACTACAACGAAAACAAGCAGCAGCGTGGCGACAACAAAGATATTTAACCACACGAGCCAAGTCGCCACGATACGCACACTCCCATCGTCAATCGACCAAAGCTGAACACAGTCAATCGCCCAAAGCTGAACACATGGTGAAATTCCTCGTCCAATCCCCTGCGGCAGTTTTTCCGGCGGGTGGATGTTAGTGTATAGTACCCGGACGGCAAGGCGGACTATGTCGGGTGAGTATTTCGATGTCCGCCAACACATGAATCGAGGCTAACACATTATGTGGGAACGATTTACTGAGCGAGCCAAGCATGTCGTGAGCGCAGCGCGTGAGGAAGCGACCCGCTTGGGTAGTGAATATGTGCGCACCGAGCATATTTTGCTTGGATTGTGCCGCGAGCCGGATGGAATCGCGGCGCGGGCGTTGGAGAATCTTGGTGTGAATCTCGATGAATTGGCAATTGAGATCGAGCATCAGATTCAGCGCGGGAACGCGGTGGTGTCGAACGACGAGATCGCGTTCACGCCGCGCGCGAAGAAGGTGCTCGAATTGGCGGTCGAAGAGGCGCGCCGGTTCAATCACAACTACATTGGCACCGAGCATATTTTGCTGGGATTGGTGAAAGAAGGCGAAGGCATCGCCGCAAAAGTTCTTCAGGACATGAAAATCGATCTGGAGAAAATTCAGGCCGAGGTTATTCGCCTGCTGGGCGATTCGAGCAAGCCGAGCCCGCAAGCGAGCACGAGCAAGAAAAGCCAGACGCCCGCGCTGGATACGTTTGGCCGCGACCTTACCGCGCTTGCGATGGAAGATAAGCTGGATCCGGTGATCGGTCGCGAAAGCGAGATCGAGCGGGTGATTCAGATATTGAGCCGCAGGACGAAGAACAATCCCGTGCTGATTGGCGAAGCAGGCGTGGGCAAGACGGCGATAGTCGAAGGGCTCGCACAGGCGATCATTGCGGGGGACGTGCCAGACCTGTTGCGCAACCGCCGAGTACTAACATTGGATCTTGCCGGCGTGGTTGCGGGCACGAAATACCGCGGGCAGTTTGAAGAACGGTTGAAGTCGGTGATGAAAGAAATCCGCCGCGCGGACAACATCATCTTGTTTATTGACGAACTGCACACGATAGTCGGCGCGGGCGCGGCAGAAGGCGCGGTGGACGCCGCGAACATGCTGAAACCGTCGTTGGCCCGCGGCGAACTCCAGTGCATCGGCGCTACGACGATGGACGAGTACCGCAAACACATCGAGAAAGACGCGGCATTGGCGCGCCGTTTCCAGACGATCATTGTCGAAGCGCCATCGGTCGATCAGACCATCGAGATCATGAAGGGGCTTCGCGACAAGTACGAAGCGCACCATCGCGTGAAGTTTTCCGACGAGGCCATCGTCGCGGCAGCGAAAATGTCGAACCAATACATTACGGATCGTTTCCTGCCGGACAAGGCGGTCGACGTTATCGACGAAGCGGGCAGCCGCGCGCGGTTGCAGATCACGACGCGTCCGAGTTCGATCAAGGAACTCGAACTCGAGATCGACAAGGTCACGCACGAGAAAGAAGCCGCCATCCGCCGCCAGGAATACGAGCGCGCGGCGAGCCTGCGCGACAAAGAGCGCAACCTGATCTCGGACCGCGAAGAGCGCGTTCGGGAGTGGGAAAAGAAGCGTGATTCCGCGGAGATGATCGTTACCGAAGAAGATATTGCATACATCGTGTCCAAGTGGACCGGCATCCCGCTTACGAAGCTGGAGGAGAGCGAATCGTTCCGGTTGTTGAAAATGCGCGACGAATTGCACAAGGCCGTTATCGGACAGGATATGGCGATTGACGCGGTTACCCGCGCGATTCAGCGGTCCCGCGCAGGTCTGCGCAACACGCGGCGTCCGGTCGGATCGTTTCTGTTCCTCGGCCCGACGGGCGTGGGCAAGACTTTGCTTGCAAAGACCTTGGCATCATTCCTGTTCGGGAATGAAGACGCACTGATTACTATCGATATGAGCGAGTACATGGAGAAATTTGCGGTCTCGAGGTTGGCGGGAGCGCCCCCTGGCTACGTGGGGTACAACGAAGGCGGACAACTCACCGAGCAGGTCCGCCGCCGGCCATATTCCGTTGTGCTGTTCGACGAGATCGAGAAGGCCCACCCGGACGTCTTTAATATCCTGCTGCAAGTGCTCGAGGACGGCCATATGACCGATTCGACGGGCCGCAAGGTGGATTTCCGGAACACGGTTATTGTCATGACCAGCAACGCCGGCGCGCGCCGCATTGGGCGCTCGACCCAGGTCGGTTTCCACCGTGGACTGGCGGCGGACGAGTACAAGGAAATGCAGTCGCGGGTAATGGAAGAAGTCAAGAAAATATTCAACCCTGAGTTCCTGAATCGGGTCGATGAACTGGTCGTTTTCCACCGCTTGACGCAGGACGATCTGCTAAGGATTGTTGACATCCACGTCGCAGAAGTGATAGAACGAGTCGGGGAGAAGGGTTACGACCTATCCCTAAGCGACGAAGCGAAGGACTTCGTCGTGCGGGTCGGCAGCGATGATCAGTACGGAGCGCGTCCATTGCGCCGCGCCGTACAGCAATACGTAGAAGACCCGCTTTCCGAAGCGCTATTGAAGGGGGCCTTTGCACCGGGAATGCGCATCGAAGTGCGCCCCTCGGAGCAGGAAGACAGTCTCGTGTTCGAGCCGGCTGTACCCATAGCGGAAGGTATCACCAATTAAACACATTGCATTGCTTCCGGGTGGGGGTGGTGCTGTGCAAGGAAGACGATGCGGCGGGGCATATCGTATCTAATTGCTGTTCTCTTCGTGGGCGCCGTTCCGGCGGTGGCCCAGAATTACGAAGGGAAGACTATTCAGGAAGTCCGAATTGACGGGCTCGAGCGCGTCAGCGAACAACTCATTCGCAGTCAGCTCGAAGTGCAGGCGGGCCAGGTATTCAGCCAGCTTGCCATATCCCGCGATATCCGGCGCCTGTACGACACAACCTTTTTCAGCACGATTCAGGCTGACGTGACCGAAAGCGGCGCCGGCCTTACCATCACCTACCAGGTTCAGGAAAAGCGCGTCATTTCCGAGATCAAAATCATCGGCAACGACAAGCTGCGCGCGCGAGCGATTCGCGCGGTCCTTTCGTGGAAAGAAGGCGACACCTTCGTCGAGCAGGGCTACGAAGAAGAGCGGCAGGCGGTGTTAAAGCTGTACCAGTCGAAGGGCATGCCGAACGCGGCCGTCGATATTGTAGTCGAGGAAGTCGGGCCTTCGCGCGTCCGCATTACGTACATGATCAGCGAGGGGAAGAAAGCCAAAATTCGGACGCTGGAATTTGAAGGCAATGAACGCCTCAGCGATCGCCAGCTCAAGCGCGGTCTTGAAACGAAACGCAGGTGGTGGTTCCTGGGCGGGAAATACGACGAATCTAAGCTCGAATCCGACTTGTCGAAAGTCATAGACAAATACGGCGACGTGGGCCGGCTCGAGGCAGAAGTCGCCGGCGCGGAAATGGTTTACTCGGAAAACGGCAAATCCGTTGACGTGAAAATCAACGTTCAGGAAGGCCCCGAATACACCGTCGCAACCGTCGAACCCGCCGAAAATATTGTGTACGACGACGACGAAGTCATGGACATCATTGACACGAAACCCGGGGACGTCCACAACAAGAGCCAGGTCACGGGTGACGCCGCGACGATTCAAAAAGGGTATTCCGACAGCGGTTATATCGACGTAAACGTGCAGCCGCAAGTCACGCTCGATCGCGACGCGAAGACCACGCATGTCGTGCAGCAGGTCCAGGAAGGCGACCTGAAATACCTGGGCGAAGTTAAGATTACGGGTAATGACGTTACGCGCGACGAAGTCGTGCGCAGGGACATTTTCCTGAATCCCGGTGAACGATTTGACGGCAGCCTGCTCGAAGCCAGCCGCCGCCGCCTGGAAAGCTCCGAATACTACGACGCAATCCGGTTCTCGACCGAAGACGTGAGCGACGACAACCTGTATTCGAATCTTTTGCTCGATGTGGATGAGGGCAAGACGGGGTTCTTCAACTTTGGCGCGGGCTACAGCACGGATGAAGGCGTTGGCGGCTACACCGAGTTGCGGTTCAACAATTTCGACATCAGCCACTGGCCCACGTTCCAGGGTGGCGGCCAGCAATTGCGCCTGCGCCTCGCGTTGGGCGAGCGCCGCAACGAATACAGCCTGAGCTTCTCCGATCCGGAGATTTTCGGATATCCGTTGCTCTTCGGGTTCGATATTTATGACGAGTCATTCAAGTACGAAGGCGGCACGGAGTACACCGAAGAATCACGCGGCGCGCGCATCCGGTTCGGAAAGGTGTTGTCGCCCTACGTGACTGCGCGGGCCGCGCTGAGCTATCGGAACCTCAACTACAGCGACATGCCCTATGGCCGGTTCAGCCCGTACTACGACTACATTGGCGGCGACACGACGGTCAGCACGATTTGGGGAATTAACCGCACGACGACAGACTCGAACCGCGATCCCTCAACCGGGTCGCGTCATGACCTGCAAGTAGAATTTGCGTTCGCGGGCGACAACGAATTCTGGAAGCTCGACCATGATTCGTCCTGGTACTGGGCGTTGGACGAAGAGAAGAAGTGGGTGTTCTCGGTTCGATCGCGCCAAGGCATCGGCGCGTCGCTCGGCGGGTCAGATGTTATTCCACTGGCGGACCGCTATTTCGTGGGCGGTTCGAGCACGGTGCGCGGATATGATTCCCGCGACATCGGGCCGAAGGAAAAAGAATTCCTCGGGCTGTTTGGCGAGGATGTTTCGATTGGCGGCGAGTTGCGACTGATTAACAACCTCGAAATAAAATACAAGGCCAGCAAATGGTTCCGGCTCTATGGCTTCATCGATACGGGCGGCGCCTGGAAGGAATTCAGCGACTTTGGCTTTGGCGACATCCAGTATAGCGTCGGTGTCGGTGTCGGGTTTGATGTGCCGATGATGGGTCCGATTCGTCTGGATTACGGGTTCCCACTGAACCCCGACGACGACCAGGGTTCTGGCAAACTGCACCTTCAGGGCGGGTTCCGGTTCTAAGCTCATCCCCCGCCTGTGTTGCGGCATTCATACAACGATTGGTATACTGTGCGCTTATTCCACGGGCTTTCCGGCGTCGCGAATCGGCATCAAATGCGACTCTGCCGCCGCGAACGGAACCGGTAACAGGGGAATCCACGAGTGAATCGGTTGGGTAAGTTTAAGTATATATGGTCAAGCGCGGTCGTTTGCGGCATTGCCGGGGCCGTGCTTTCGGTTCAGGGGGTCTCCGCCCAGGACGATTCCGGCCCCGTGCGCATTGGGGTTGTCAACCGGAAAACCGTCTTTGACGATTACAGTGCCCGCAAAGCCGAATGGGGCGCGCTCGAGGACGAAAAAACAAAGCTCCAGACGGACATCGACAAGTTGCGCGAGAGCGTCAATACGGCGGCCAATAAACTGCGCGAAGACACCACCATGACCGCCGAACAGCGCCAAGAGGTCGCGGATAAGCTTGATTCGGACAGGCGGACCTATGAGGACCGCTGGCGCCGCGCGCAAGGGGACATTGACAGCAAAGCGGACAAATTTTTCGACCGCATTCTAGGCAATATCGATCAAGGTGTCCGCGATGTCGGAGCGTTGGAAAGTTTCACCATTGTCCTTGAAGCCGATCCGAAAGCCGGTTCGCCAGTCCTGTATTTCGATCCATCGCTGGACTTGACGGCGAAAGTGGTCACGCATCTCAACGCTAAATAATCCATCGCGGGGAGTCCCCCGCGAAAACGTGCAGGAAACTTTGAAACCATGAACACTTCTCTTAAATACGTCCTCGCAGCCGCGGCGGTCGCAATTGCCGCCGTCGTTTCCGGCCCGGTCGCGAACACGGTTTTCGCACAGAATGAGGCCGCTACCACGACATACAAGATCGGCGTGGTCGACATGGACAAGGTCCTTGAGGGCTATATAAAACTCAAGGCCGAAGCGGACGCGCTCGAAGCGGAACGCGACAAGCGGCAGACGGAGCTGGACACGAAAACGAAAGCCCTGCAAGTCAAGATGGAAGGGGTCAAGGAAGCGCCGGAAGCCGAGCGAGACCGCCGCCGCGAAGAAATCGAGACCGAGTTGCGAAACCTTCGGGCAGACATGCAGCGCATGCAGGGCGAGCTCGATAGCAAGGGCCAAAAGCTCAGTACGCGCACGCGAGAGGACATTATTTCGGCCATTCAACTGGTGGGCGCGGCAGAGAATTACCACCTTATTCTCGAGGGCGACGCGGATGGCCGCTCGACGGTTATTTATTTCACGAATACCATCAATATCACCTCGAAAGTGGTCGCTAAGCTGAATGGCGGGCCCACCGCCGCGGCGCCGAAGGCAAGTGCATCGGCGGATACGGCGCGCAAGTCCAACTAGTGTCATGGATCCCAAATCCTTGGCAAAAGTCACACGCATAATCCGATCTTCAAAGTCCCCCTGTGAAGGGGATTTCATAATCTGATCTTCAAAGTCCCCCTTTGAAGGGGGATTTAGGGGTAAGGTCTGATTTCCAAACTTAGTATTGAACAAATCTCAAACTCAGGACACTAGGCACATGGCCGTACCAGCGGCTTTGTCTTGCGCACCGAAGAGGAAGCTGTCCCGGAAATGAAAATGACCGTGGGAGAGATCGCCGCGCTGGTGGGGGGCACTGTCGTTGGCGACCCTCAGACGCCGGTTGCCGGGGTCAGCGGTATCCGAGAAGCGCGGCGGGGAGACCTGACGTTTCTCGCCGATCCCCGCTATCAACCTTTTCTAGCGACGACGAAGGCTTCCGCTGTTTTCGTACCGCTGACCGTTCACGAGGCCGTGGCCGCGCTCATCCAGGTCGCCGAACCTCGGACGGCGTTATTCACGCTCCTGAAAAAAATTCAGGCCGAGCAGGCGTGGCGGCCAAATGGCATTCATCCGACTGCCATCATCGGACAGGACGTCACGCTCGGAAATGATGTCGTTATTGACGCGTACGCGTGTATTGGGGAAGGCAGCACGATTGGAGATGGCGCGACCATTCACGCGCAGGTTTATATTGGCCGGCAATGCCATGTTGGCGCGCAAACTGTTCTGTGTCCACAGGTTACGATACGCGATTATGTATCTGTCGGTGCGCGCTGTATACTCCATCCCGGGGTAGTGCTCGGCAGCGATGGCTTCGGATACGCTGAACTCGGCGGCGTTCACGTAAAGATTCCCCAGGTCGGCACGGTGGTGCTGGGCGACGACATCGAGGTCGGCGCTAATTCCTGCATAGACCGGGCAACCTTGGGCGCGACCGTCGTCGGAGACGGGACCAAGATTGACAACCTTGTCCAGATAGGCCACAATGTACAGCTAGGCAGAAACTGTATTCTCTGCGGAAATGTGGGTATCGCAGGCAGCGCACTGATTCATGACAACGTCGTGTTCGGAGGCGCGGCTTCTGTCATCGGCCATGTCGAGATAGGCGCTGGGGCCAGGATGGCCGCGCTGTCAGGGGCGACGAAAGATATCAAGCCAGGACAGACCGTTTCGGGGTTTCCTGCAACCGAGGTGGGGCGGTTCCGCAGAAAAGAAGTTGCGCTCCGGCAACTCCCCGACGCCCTTAGCCGCATCAAGATTCTTGAGCAGCGCCTCGCCCAACTAGAAGGTAATTTGCATGGAACGCCAAAAGACGATAGCTAGAGATGCATCTTTCTCCGGCATCGGCTTGCATACGGGCAATCTGACGACCATCACGTTCAAGCCCGCCCCTCCGAATAGCGGCATTACATTTTTCCGGGCCGATTTACCGGACCGGCCAGCAATTAAGGCCGAGGTCGATAACGTCGTGGACGTCTCCTATGGAACGACCATTGGTGTCAACGGGGTAAAAGTCCATACCGTCGAGCACGTGCTCGCGGCCATCGCCGGTCTTTGCATTGACAACCTGAATATCGACGTGGACGCAAGCGAAACGCCGGTCGGTGACGGCAGCAGCGTGCCGTTTATGACGACGCTGCAAAAGGCGGGCCTCGTCGAGCAGGACGCCGAACGCCAGTACATCACGATCAAGCAACCGGTATACTACCGGAACGAAGACGTTGCGCTGAGCGTGCTTCCGTCCGACGATCTGCGGGTGACGATGACGATTTCCTTCGATCACGTTGCGATAGGCACGCAATACGCCTCATACATCATCACGCCCGAGTTGTTCGCAAAAGAGATCGCGCCCGCGCGTACTTTCGGGTTTCTGCGCGACGCGAAAATGCTTCAGGAGCAGGGACTGATCCGCGGCGTAAGCCTCGAGAACGCGGTTGCCATCGGCGATGAATCGATCCTTAACGAAGAGTTGCGCTTTCCCGACGAATTCGTGCGGCACAAGATTCTGGATCTGCTTGGGGACATGTATCTCCTCGGACGGCCCGTGCGCGGGCATGTCATCGGCGTCAAGTCCGGTCATGCGTCGCACGTGAAGTTTTCGCAGGAAGTGAAGAAGAGTCTGTTGAATGGCCGTTCGAAAAAAGATTCCCGCGTGCCGGTCACGAAACAACCCACCCTGCTCGACGTAAACATGATTATGAAAGTGCTTCCGCACCGGTTCCCGTTCTTGCTGGTGGACCGTATCCTGTCGTTTGTGCCGTTCGAACGCGTGGTCGGGATCAAAAACGTTTCGGTCAACGAGCCGTATTTTCAAGGACACTGGCCGTCCATGCCGGTGATGCCCGGCGTACTGATTATCGAATGCATGGCCCAGGTGAGTTCCGTGCTGATTTTTCACGAAAGCGGCGTGGACCCCGGCAAGGTGGCCATTTTCCTCGGCATAGACCGCGCGAAATTCCGCCGCACTGTCGTGCCCGGCGACCAATTGGTCATCGAAGCCGAAATGCTGCAAATCCGGCGCAACGCCTGCCGCGTTAGCGCGGTCGCGAGGTGCGATGGCCACATCGTCGCCGAAGCGGAAATGATGTTCGGCCTGATGGATTCGCCAAAGACGGATATTTCCACGCGGTGATACCCGCCCTAACATCCCCCTAAATCCCCCTTCAAAGGGGGACTTTAGAACGCGCAACGACGTCCAAAATGACAAAGACGAGGAACTTCCGGCCCCTGCGAGGATTTCTCTTTAAGTCCCCTTTTGAAGTTCAAGGGGACTTTAGAACGCGCACCGAGGTCCATAGCAACAAAGGCGAGGAAAACTTCCGGCCCCGGCGAGGGTTTCTCTTTAAGTTCCCCTTTGAAGTTCAAGGGGACTTTAGAACACGCACCGAGGTCCATAGCAACAAAGGCGAGGAACTTCCGGCCCCTGCGAGGGTTTCTCTTTAATTCCCCCTTTGAAGGGGGATTTAGGGGGATGTGTTATTTCCGCACCGCCGGTTGCGTCCAGGCCATTTCCACGTCGCCTTCCTTAAACGGATCAACTTTCAGCTTCGACGAAACCACTTTCGCGCGCACGTACAACTCGTCTCCAGTGAAGCTGTATACGGCGGGGTTTACTTTTGTTTCGAGCAACACCGCGCCAAGCTGATCGCTATACTGCCGCGCTACGTTTGGAACTTCCATGCCACTCGCGTCCAGTGTTGGCGTGCTCGAAACGTCTGCGCCCCTTTTTGTGCCGTAGAAAATGGTCGTGTACGTCACATCAGGCTCCGCCGCAATGTCCACGCGAAATGTTTTGTCGTCCCACTCAACAGCGTTTAACATCACACCCGCGCTGGCGTAGAAATCACCGTCAATGAATGCGCGCGTGATCGCGTCGGCCTCGAGCGATTCCGACAACACCATGCACCAGCCCCGTCCAGGAATTGAATTGCCCGGACCTCGCACGAAATAGTCATGGGCATCGTCCGTGCCGAGCGCGTAGAGGATGTTTTCCGGGTTTGCGGCCAGCCGCACCGACAATACGATGTCCCAATAGCGATCCATGGGGACGCGGAAAAGGGCAGCATCGCCCCAGTTGTTCACCCCGCCGTGCCCGTTGTAGACCTCGAAGAAACGGCTCGTATCCACGGCGATGAGGTCCTCGGGCGGCACGCCGAGTTTACCCCAGTTTGGATGGTTCAGATGCGCAATCATCGGCTTTTTATGCGTGTGGCTTTGGTGATCGACCGCCGCGAAATCCTCGCGGATGACTTCGCGGGTGGCCTCGGCTATGGATGGCGCAATCTTTTCGAGAATGTTGATGCCATTGACATGCGCATTCGAGGTGATCTCTTCACCTTCCACGAGAATGAATTTGCCGGGTTCCTCGAAGCGGGCGCGAAGTTCCTCATAAGTTTTGAGGCGCATGACGAGTTCTCCGCCCGCCTCCGCGGTCTCGACCCAGTCCGCGCCGAACCGTTCCTTTAACTCCGCGAGGCGCGCGTTGGTGAGCCGCTCCTTGTCGTTGACGATGAACCACTTTTCGCCGCGCAGCATCGTGTTGTGATCAGTCACGGACAGAAAATCGTAGCCGTGGTCCTTGTACCAAGCGACAGCGAGTTCCGGCGCGGCGTCGCCGTCGCTCCAGAGCGTGTGCGTGTGGGTTTGCCCTTTGAACCAGTGTTTGCCATCTGCTTCCTTGAGCGATTTGAATTGTGCGGCCGCACTAATTCCCAAGCCGTAACATGCGCCCAGTAGCAGTGCGCTCCGCAGAAATGTTTTCACGGCGAAAAACCTCCGTTATTACGCTTTTGCCTTCGTAAGTTCTTCCAACTCGTCATCAATGCTTTGCGTCACGGGAAAGCGAAATCCCGTTTTAGGATCAAGATCGAGATCGAGCACTTTCATCGTGACGGGCAACTGTTCACGTTTCCATTGGTTGTACGCGAACAATTTTCCGAAGCGCGCGGTCCATTCGCGAAGTTGTGCCGGCGAGTGGTCCGTGTGCCGATGTACGAGCATGCGCCAGCAATCGGCAAGCGCCAGGCGTTTTCGCGCAAACAGAAACAGAAGGTCGTCGAGAATGGCGTAGGGCATCAGGTCCGCTTCGTCCAACTGGTCCGGCGCGAGTTCGGCGCTGGGCGGTATATCGAGAACTTTCTGCAACGACTTGAGCCCATCGCGCTGGGCAATGTGCCCGACCAATCGTGTCACGAGTGTCTTCGGAACATTCGCAATCGGAGAATAGCCGCCCTGGTTGTCGCCACCCGTGGTGGTGTAGCCAACTGCTGCTTCGCTGAGGTTTGACGTTACCAGCAGTAGCGCGTTCGCGCTATTCGCCCAGTTCAGCATCATGTTCCCGCGCACGCGCGCCTGAAGGTTTTGCCGCGCGAGAGGAGTCACTTTTTTGTCGTTGCCCATCAACTCGATGGCCTTCTTCAGCGCTATGTCGCACTCGTCGGAAATCGACACGACTTGAAACGGCACTCCCAACTCCGCCGCCATAGCGCGCGCGGCGTTCTCGGTCGCTTTGGTGCTGAACGCCTTGTTGGGTAAATACACGGTTGCAACGCGGTCCGCGTATTTCTTTGCGTCTTTGCCCTCGCGCATGGCCTTCGCCGCATACACCGCGAGCAGCAGGCACAACGCAGAATCGCGTCCGCCGGACAAAGCCACGAGGTACCGTTCGAATGCGCCGACCTTCTCGAAATAGTCGCGCAGCCCCAGCACGAGCGCGTCGAACAATTCATCGAGATACTTCGTGGCGTCGTTGACGATCCACGATGTGCGCGGCATAAAAAAACTTGTGGGTAATTGTGCGGCATAGTCTTTCATGGGCGCCGGCGTGAACTTTCCGTCGCGCGCATCGACGATCGAGATGCCTTCAGGATTGCCAAGACGCGTTGCACTTTGACGCCAAGTCGTGTTTTCGCCGCGCAACCGGGCGATGTCATCGAGATCGACGATTCCTGTCGCAAGGGTCCAATACTGTTTGGAAAGCAGCGGACCTTCCGTCACCACGCCGTCGGGCGTTGCGATGATGCCCCCGCCATCAAACACGAGGCGGCTGTTGTCGAGGCCGAGGATATTTGCGTAGGCGTAAACGCAGGCCATGCTGTTGGACGCGCCGAGGATGAGTTTGCGGCGATGTTCGTTCTTCAATGGGGTGAATGGCGAGCCGCTGGGATTGCAGATGATTTCCGCGCCCGCGCGCGCCCGCGCGTCCGCCGGGGATTCAGAAGACCAGAGGTCTTCGCAGATTTCCGCGCTGACGTTGCCGAACGGCAGTTCAAATACCAGCTCGCCCGCGGGAACTCCGTTGACTTCGGTGACTCCGCCCAGCCACGACGTGTAATTGCGCCCTTCATAGAAAATGCTATAGGTCGGTAGATGGCGCTTGAGGATGAGTCCACGTATGGAACCGTCATGGACGAGGGCGGCGGCGTTGTAGACCATTGATTCGATGCGGACAGGGAGGCCGAAAAACGCGGTGATGCCCTTGCACGATTTCGCGAGGGACTCGAGCGATTTCCAGCTTCGCCGCGTGATGTCCTGCCACCACACGCGGTCTTCGAGGCTGTAGCCCGATATGCACAGCTCCGGAGTCACCAAAAGGTGGACCTTCTGGCGTTTGGCGTCCGCAATGATTGCTTTGAGGCGCGCCGCATTGCCGGCGAAATCGCCAACTTTCACGGATACCGCGGCAACGCCAATGCGTACCAGGCGCAAGACCAAGTCTCCTAAAATGGATATACCGAAGTGTTAGAGGCGAAAGCATAGCAAACGCCGCATCAAATAACGTAACCCGATTTACACTCGGCGCTATTTGGACTGCGGTGGCGGAGCGGGTAGCGCAGACACCGCTTTGGCTGTTTATGGGCGAGGACTTCGCGCGCGCACGGTGAGGGGCAGGCCGTCTGTGATAAACAGCCAAAGCGGCGCCTTGGGGGCCGCCGCAGTCCAAATAGGCTTCTTGTTGAAACGTGGCTTTGAGTGGAGACTATTGGACTGCGCAAATTACCGCAGCCATACTCAAAGGCGGCGTGGTTATTATTAGCCGCCCGAATTCGACGGTCCGCGACCTCGTCCGCCCCAGTCACCCCGGCCTCGATCTCCACCGCCACGATCGCCGCCCCAACCGCCCATGCCCGCCATCGGTCCGCGGAAGAACGGTCCTTCCATGGTTTGGCGAAGCGACTGCATGGCGGCATCCTGTGCGCTGGCGTCCGTAACGCCGCTCTGGGTCAGGCTCTGGCGCATGAGCTGGTCCTGATGTTCCCGCACGAGTTCACGCGCCGCAGTACCGTTCTCCTGCAACTGCGCGCGAATCGCGTCGCGTTCCTCGTCGGTTTCCGCGTCCCGCATTTGTTGAAACAGGTCCATCATGCCTTGTGAATAATCATTCATCGCGGCGAGGCGGTCTTGGGTCGCCTTGTCCGGCGCGTTCTGAATTTCGTTCGCCATGAACTCGTCCATGCGCTGCCGCATTTCTGCGCCACGCTGCTCACGTTCCTGCCGCCACTCCTCCATCCGCGCCTGGCGCTCGGGATCATTTTCGTCGCCGTCCCCGACTCGATCACGCCCGTCTCCAACCGATGCGTCTCCCTCGGGCGACGCATCTCCGAGCAGTGTATCGCCGGGCGCGGCGACCTCTTCCAGTTCGGCCATTGGCGAGGTTTTGGGTTTGGATGCGGAAGCGAGTTGGTCTTCGAGATGCCGTTTCTCGCGTTCAAGCGCTTCAACCTGTTCGCGCGCTTTCTCTTCCTGTTCCTTCAGGTCACTTTGAGAGGCCTTTAGCGCGTCGCGGTCCGCCTGCAACTGGGCAAGCTGCATGCCGGCATTCTGGTTGGCATAAAACATTCCAGCGACCGCCCCAACCGGCAGCGCGATAATTAGTGTGATTAGTATCCGGGCCATTGGCATCTCATGATCCTCCTGCGGGTGCAACACCGATCACGGCGGGCAAGTTCCTTGGTCTTGATTCACGCCGGGGCCGGGAGTACGATCCGCACGTTCAGACGAGACCATAGCATGGCCGCATTACCCATTCGAATTGCCCGGTACGGCGCGCATCGCGCGCCATGCGGAGGTGCGCCATGCCCCCGCTGATGTCCTCCGCGCTCTATATCCAGCCCGATCTGCGCCGAAAACGCGTCACCGTGACGGTACCCGAAACGCTTACGGACCCTGTTGAACTATCCATCAGCGGGCTTTCCGGTAGTCTGCGCGCCGCCGCGGGAACCCATGTACTTGACCTTCCCGACTTCAAGGTCTGGTCACCAGATGCCCCGGCCCTCTACACGCTCCAAAGCAACAACGAGCCGGTCGCGCAATTCGGCATGCGCGAATTCACCGTGAAAGACCACCGGTTCCACCTCAATAACCGGCCAATCGTGTTGCGCGGACTGAATTGCAGAGAATCCGATCCCATGAGCGAAGCGTGGCTGCACGGTGTGAAGAAGAGTGGGTTTACCTTTCTGCGCATGTGCGAAATGCCCGCGCCGGCTTGGCTGTTGGATGCCGCGGACGCGCTTGGCATGATGGTGTGCGATACCGTCGATGTGAGCGACGAACGGGCCGCGCGGGCCTCAGTGATGGCGCGCCGCAACCACGCATCAATTGTGATGTGGGGCGTCATCCACCGGTACGAAGATACTCAAAGCCGCGAGAAGGCAATACGGCTCGTTCACGGACTCGATCCAAGCCGGGTGATCGCGAGCGGATTGGACGCTATCGGGGCCGAGGCCCTGTATATGCGCCCCTACCATGACGACATTTCCCGGCTCGACGCAATCACCGCGCACTTGCCCGCGCCAAGCACGCCGCGCGGCGAACGGTATTATGAAAACGTAGGCAGCCCGAACGACCCTTCCATCCTGATTTCCTTTGGCGCGATTGGATGGCATCGGCGCCAGGGTGAAAATAACGCGGTCATTGAGACCGCGTTGGCCGAGCGCGAGCTGACCACTGCGTTCCCAAATGCGGAAGCCTTGATAGAAGCAGTGGAAGCAACGCGCATCGAGACGGTGAAAGCGCAACTACAGGCTGCCCGACTAAATTCCAAATTGAGCGGATACTGCCTCGACGCGCAGGGCGCCGTTCCCTCGCCGTCCCTGGCCTCGGTGCAAACGCCCATGCTGCTTGCGCTACGCGCCGCGCGAACGACACTCGTGCCGCGCGAGGAAGTCCCCGTCACCGTCACCGTTGTAAACGATGATCGGGTGGAACCCCTGGCCGATCTGTCGCTTCAAGTCGTTGGCCCAACAAACCAGGTGTTGTGGAAAAAGAAGCGGTCCGTAAAAGTGCCGAAACAGACCCGCGAAATATGGAGCGGGACAATCTCGGCTTCCGGCTCCGTCGGCACGCACCGGTTCGTCGTGCGGCTGATGCAGGGCATGAAGCTGCTTTGTCAAAACAGCATGGACCTTCACGTTGTCGAGCCGACAACGGCCGGCGAAGTCGAGTTAAGCGTGTTGGACCCGCAGCGTCAGTGGTCTGACCGCTGCCTGCCGCTCGGACGCACCACCGGGGCGAAACCCCGGGTATACGTCCTGCCGCCGCTGGCAAACACAATCCGCGGTTACCCCGAAACCGATCTGCTGAACGTGCTCGCGGAAGTGCGGGCCGGGGCAGTCGGCCTCGTCATCGGCCCGCCGCGCGACTGGAACGACTTGGCGGATCGCATTGATGATTCCATTCGCGCGACCACCACATCCGCAATCGACGCGTACCATTACATACGGCTCCATCCCGTGTTCGAGGGACTGCCGGCGCGTTGCCTCATGCGCCAGCCATTTCGGAATTTGGCGCCGCGCGCGGCCTTCGAGGATACGTCCGACGAAAGCATCGCCGGCGCATTGGCGTTTCGTGACGGAGAAGTCACCTGGAGCGAAGACCTGCTCGTGCGCCGGTTCGGCGCGGGCCGCATCGTATTTACGCATCTTCGGTTTCTGGACCACCTCGGCATGGACCCCGTAGCCGACCGGCTATTCGTGAATGTGTTGCGTCACTTTGGCCGCCGCTCCGTTCCGTCTGACGATACACCTTCGCTCCCGCAGTCGGTGCTGGATTGGTCGCGGCGCGAACGCGCGGAGCGCGCGAAATTGTGGAGCGTGATAGGGCCGTTCGCAAACTGGGACCACGCCGGCCACGACACGGTATATCCGCCGGAACAAAATGTCGATCTCTCGGCGGTGCACGCAGGATGGCGCGACGCGGTACGGTGGACGCGCTGGTTCGCGCTCGGCGAAGTCATCTCCGATTTCTCGATTGATGATGCGCTGGGGTTGCCATTTGTGGGAGAGGCGACCGTCGTGCCGGAGACATTTTACGCCTATTGCGAATGGAACACGCCGGCCCGGCAAGCGGCCCAGTTGAACGTAAGGACGAAGGTGAGCGTGAAAGTCTTCGTGAATGGCGCGCTCAGCGGCGCGCACGAGACGGCGAGTGAGGACACCAATCACGAACTGTTCATGCCCGTTACCTTGAAACAGGGAAAAAACAGCATGTTAATCAAGCTGTCACGCCAATCCGCATCTGCCCGAATCATCGTCGAACTCACGTCCGCAACACGCGATCCGCTGCTGTTGAAATGGTGGCGATGACACGCGGCGCACTACTGCACAAGCAAATTGCTAAACGGCGCGATCGTGTATTCGCCGGTAATCGTCGTTCCCTCGGTGCGTTTGCTGCCTTCCAGGTCCGAACCGCGGGATTGCACCAGCTTTGTTAATTCGCCGATCAACCCGCCAAGCGTGAAACTCACCGCCGTAACTTCGCCCTCTTCAACGCCCGGTTGGCACTCGCATACCAGGCGCACTTTCAATTCATCGTCGCCCTCCATGTCGCCCGCTAGATAAAGCGTCGCCACGGGCAACAGACTGTCACGAATGATGTCGCTGCTAACCGGAAGTTCTATTACACTCTTGGCCGACATCAACATAATGACGCCATAGAGACTGCCATCGCGGTTGTCGATCGAAATTTCGCAAAGGTGACCGCCTTCAAGCACCGGACGCGCCGGAATCGTCACTACCCCCCAGTTCGCCAAAACATCCTGTGCCGTCTCGTCGTCGATGTCCGTCGTGCCCGTAAGCGCAAGTACACCAGCACGCGGACGAGAAAAGCCCTCGGTATCCCATTCCAGGAAAGGCGCGTGCCGCGGTATCTCAAAAGTTTTCGCATAGTCTAAAATTACCGGGGCCAGTCGGCGTGCATTCAAAAACAGGACGACGTCGAATCGCTTCTCGATCACGTCGGGGGCCGCCATTACGGCGGCCTCATACGGCATCACGCGGTCCAGTATCCAATCCGAAGGCGCCTGATCGCCGAGTAATTTAGCGACAAGTGGTTTTGCAAGCGGCGGTTGAAATGCGGCGCGAATGCTGGTGTTCGGCGTCAAGAGGGTTTCGTGCGAAACCCGTGGAGCGTCGGTCAGGAACTCGTACCGGGAATTCACGATGAAGACGGCGATGATTCCAGCTATGATAAGTAATACGGACGCGATAGTGATGATTCGGACAGCTTTTTTCACTGATGGATTCCTATGTAAGCGCGAATGCGTATCGAATCTGGAATCCTATGGGTTGGCGCCAAACAATTCAACGCCCGAAGCCCCGATGCATTCGCGCGCCAAACGCGCTAATATGGCCCAGGTTTCATGGCGGGTTATTATATGGACTGCGGTAGCACGCTATGCTTTGACTACCGGCGGAGCCGGAGCCTTTCAGTGAGCATACGGGTAATTGGACGGACGGCGCGCTGTGCTGGCCAAGGTAGCGTATGCTACCGCAACTTATAGGAAATGGAGGGGTGCCATGGCTGGGTTGTCGGATAATACAAAGCAATTGTTTCTGAACCGGTTCGAGAAAGTAGCGCCGGACGCCACGCCTTTATGGGGCAAATTGCGCGGCGCGCAAATGATCGATCATTGCAATTCCGTTGTGTTGTATACCTTGGGCGAGACGCCGCTGCTTCCGTTTCGCGGCACCTTCATGTTTCAATACATCGCGGCGCCGCTCCTGCTCACCGGCGTTATGAAATTTCCTAAAAACGTGCCGTTGCCACGCACCAAGAACGTTTCGCCGCCGGAGCCGCGGGATTGCGAGCTTGCAGTGCTTCAGGCGACCATTGACCGGCTTTTGGTGGAAGTGCGCGCGGGCTCGTTCTCGCCGCCGCACCATCCCTACTTCGGAAATATCGGCGGGAAAAAGTGGCTGAAATTCCACGCCCTGCACTTCGATCACCATCTCCGCCAGTTTGGCGTGTAACGCGCCACATGAAACGGCTCGCGCAAATTGCACTTGTGGGAATTGCCGTGCTCGCTGCTATGGCGGCGTGGCTCATTTCCGCGCCATCGGAAATAGAACCCACGGCGTGGACGCCTCCACCCGCGCCCGCGTTGACCGGCGTCTACGCGCAGAACACAGCACTGTCGCCCGTAAAAACTTTTTCGGCATCCGGCGCATTCGCTGGACCGGAAGACATCGCGCGCGATTCGGAAGGCCGCTTCTACACCGGCGTCGCCGATGGCCGCATCATCCGGTTCACGCGCGAAATGGAGTTTTCCGAATTCGTGAACACAGGCGGACGGCCCCTCGGAATGCAGTTTGACGCACACGGCAATCTCATCGTGTGCGACGCGCACAAAGGCTTGCTCTCGGTGGATGCCGCCGGCGCAATTACAACCCTCGCCACGCAAGCCGGCGGCGTTCCCTTCGGTTTCACCGACGACCTCGACATCGCAAACGACGGGACCATTTATTTCACCGATGCCTCCTGGAAGTTTCACGCGCCGAACTATCTCGCGGACCTTATGGAGCACCGCGGCAATGGACGCTTTCTGAAATACGATCCGGCAACGCAAAAGGTCACGAAACTCATCGATGATCTATGTTTCGCCAACGGTGTCGCGATCAGCCCGGATCAAACCTTTGTCCTCGTGAACGAGACCTGGAACTATCGCGTGATGCGCTATTGGCTCGATGGCCAGAAAAAGGGCACTTGGGACGTGTTCATCGACAATTTGCCCGGGTTTCCCGACAACATCAGTTCGAATGGCAAGGGAACGTTTTGGCTGGCATTGGCATTTCCGCGCAATCCCCGAGCGGACATGCTGTGGCCATACCCATTGGTCCGGCGCACATTGTGGAAGTTGCCAAATAGCCTGCTTCCCCAAGCCGAGCCGTACTCGTTCGTGCTCGGATTGGATGCGCAGGGCACTGTCATTCATAACCTTCAGAACCCGTCCGGAACCCTCGCGCCCATAACCAGCGTGAACGAGTACGACGGCGAACTTTTTCTCGGCAGTGTCGAGGACAACCAGTTCGGTGTTATTGCCGCCCCGTAACCGGAGACCCGTTATGATCCAAACACTTGTGCGCACGACGCCATTCCTATCGCTTGCTTTCATTTGCGGCTGCACCACCGCACCCCGCATCGAAACCGCGGCCGATCTCATCGCGCGATTGCAAAGCACCGGAATTCAGGTTGCGTCCCAGGAGCAAGCGCCAAAACCAACGGACAGCCATTTCCGGTTCGATGAAGGCATTCGCATCAGAGGCCCCGAGTTATTCGCGGACGTGCTGCGCATTGAGGACCGGCGCGTCTTCGACATCGCCAAATCCGCGGGCAGGCTGCTGGTCGTCGCCGAAGCCGTTGCGGGTCAACCCATACCGGAGAACCCAGACGTTTTCGCGCGTCACCCCTTCGTCGTCGTCATCCGTCAACAACCCCCCGCGGCGCCGCTCGAACCAGTGCTTGCGAAACTGCTGCCGCCTGAGTCACAGTAAGCGCATCAACTCTCGCCTGTAATCAGTGGAGCGCATAATGGTTCATTGGGCATTGCTGTTTTTTGTTCTGGGTTCGGTGTCCGCCGCCGCTGTCGCGCCTGTACCGGTCGTTCTCGACACCGACCTTGGCGACGACATCGACGACACCTGGGCGCTTGCAATGCTACTGGGATCGCCCCAGATCGATGTAAAACTTATCGTCACCGCATCCGATGACACGCCCGCAAAAACCCGGCTCGTAGCAAAAATTCTCGAAGCTATGGGCCGCACCGATATACCTTTGGCTACTGGTGTGAAAAACAGCGACCGTCCGCTGAACCAGGCCGCCTGGCTGGGCGACTATTCGTTGAAGAATTACAAAGGTAAAGTGATCGAGGACGGTATTGGCGCATTGATCGACGCCATCAAGTCATCGCCTGACCGAGTGACGCTGTGCGTGATCGGCCCGCAGACGAATATCAAGGCCGCGCTCGAACGCGACAAGTCGATCGCGGACAATGCGCGCGTCGTGCTTATGGCAGGCAGCGTATACATTGGGTACGAGGGTAAAAAGACTCCCGACCCGGAATGGAACGTGTTTCGCGACGTGGCCGCCGCGCGCGGCGTTTTTGCCGCGCCGTGGGAAATTACGATGGCGCCGCTCGATATCTGCGGCACGCTCCGCCTTACGGGACCACGCTATGCCGAGGTAAAGGACTCGAAGAACGCTCGCGCCACGGCGACCATTCTAAACTACGATGCGTGGACAAACCGAAAGCAGCACCCCAACGATTCGAGCAGCATACTGTTCGATACCGCCGCGTCATATCTTTGCTTTGACGAAACATTCATGGAAATGGAAATGATCAAACTTTCCATTGACAACAAAGGCAGTACCGTGCCCGATGAAAAAGGCCGGCCCGTCCGCTGCGCCGTGCGCTGGAAGGACCGCGACGCGTTCGAGGACCTCCTCGTGCGCGCGCTTACCGAAGATGCGGCGAAGGCAAAGTAACGATGGCGCATTTTTACCATGTGCTGACCGCCGTGATGACGTTTACGTCATACCTCTATGTGCGGCGGCGCCGGACGTGGATCATGGCCGTGCTTATTGCCCTGCCCGCTTTGCTGCCGGTGATCGCGTGGTTTAATTCGGACAAGATCGACGAAGACAGCATCAAGCTGCTCGACGCCGTCGTCCTTTTCATGTTCGTGCTGACCGTCACGCCATTGACCGCCCTCGTATATGGCTGCTCCCTCCTCGCCGAAGAAATTGAAGGGCGCACCCTGCCGCTGTTGTTGTCCCGCTCGGCGCCGCGTTCTGCGATAGTCCTCGGCAAATACATTTCATTTTGCGCAGTATCGATTTCGCTGCTGTGGTTTGCGCTGGCCCTGACGTACGCGAGTTTTACCGTGTTTCTCGAGCTACCCTGGCGCGAACATCTACCGCTCCTCCTGCATTACGCCGGAATCGTTGCCCTCGCATTGATTGCGTACGGCGCGCTGTGCGTGAGCGTCAGCACAATGTCACGACGTCCCGTCGTGCTCAGCGCGTTGTTTATATTCGGCTGGGAGAAACTGGTCATTGCACTGCCGGGGTATGCTGATTTTCTTACGCTGCAAAAATACGTGCAACGCCTTTTGCCGGAAGTTCCGTTCCGGCGAATCGAGATCGACAAGGTGGAACTTCCCGCGGAACTCATGCGCGAGGTCTACCCCGTCGGTCACACATTCGCGTTGTCCGTTCTGATCGTGGCATCGTGTGTGTTCCTCGCGGTGGCATGCTGGGTCGTGCGCTCGCGCGAGTTCCTGGGCACGGCGGACGCCGCGTAACCTGTTGAGATAAAATTCACCTGGAGAACAATCAATGAAAACCTTTGGCCGTCGCATGTTTTTGAAATCCAGTGCCGCCTTCGGCGCCGCCGCGCTGGGTACGCGGGCCTTCGCCGCGAAGAAAGATATTGAAGCCTACGCGGGCTTCAGAATGGGTTCGCAAAGCTACAGTTTCCGTAACTTTCCCTTCGAGGGCGCCATCGAGCAGCTTAAGGCGCTCGGCTTGTCAAACATGGAATTCTGCTCCGTGCATTTCAAACCCGATGCGGCCGATCCCGGATTCGCGAAAGTGAAAGAAACCATTGCCACCGCGGGCATAAAAGTTCCCGTGTATGGGGTAGAGCATTTCTCGGCCGACGACGCTGCAAACCGCAAGAAATTCGAGTTCGCGAAGGCGCTCGGACTCGAGGTGATCTCCGCGGACATCGACAAAGACGCGAAAGCTTTTGCGAGCGTGGATGCGCTTTGCAAAGAGTTCAACATCAAGGCGGGAATCCACAATCACGGACCCGGCGCGCGCTATGACAAAGTAACTGACACCATCGACGCGGTAAAAGGATCGAGTGTATTGGTCGGCGCATGCGTCGACACCGGCCACTCGATCCGGTCCGGCGAAAAGCCGCATGAGGTGATCGCCGCATTGGGTGAGCGCGTGCACTCATTGCACTTGAAGGACTGGATTCATGGCGCCGAAGAACAGGTGTTGGGTAAAGGGGACATGGACCTGGTCGCGGTCGCGAAGGCCCTGAAGGAACTGAATTTTTCCGGTCCGATCATGCTGGAATACGAGAACCACCCCGACAATCCAGTCCCGCACATGATAAAAGGTTTGGAAAACTGGCAGAAGGCGTGCGACAAAGCATGATGCTGCGCGCCGCCATTGCCGCGCTCCTGTTCGGCGCGATTGCATCACCAGCCATCGTGCCGCGCGTTACGGCAGAAGAAGTCGTTTATACCTTCACCAATCCGGACAACGGCTCCGGGCCAATGTGGAGTTTTGGGTGTTCGCCGGTTGCACGCGTAGGTGATCGCGTTTTCGTCGCGCAGATGGAGACGGGCGAAGATGTGCCGCGATTGTGCAACACGCGATGGCGTTTGTTGGAACGCACCACTGATGGCTGGAAACCGCTGGCCGAGGCCGATGCATATAAGCAGCGCGAACCTACGATACTGACCACCGACGCCAAGGAAGGTCTTTACCTCTACGCCAACGATTCGCTGATGCCACCTGGCGCCGAGTACGGCGCGTGCGAGCCGCACCTCCTGAGATTCGATTTGGGCACGCCACCGATAGTTTCGCGAAAAATGACGCCCACATGGGAAGGTACGCCAACATTCACCGACCATTCCTACCGGGGTTACGCCGCGGACGCGCAACACAGGCAGATTGCGATGTTTAACATCGACGCGCAAACCAGCGAGCAGAACTACTGCTTTCTGTCGATGGACGGCCAACCCTTCGGAAATGGAAAGCTGACGTTTCCGATTCGGGCATGTTACCCGCAAGTCGCCATCGAAAACGGGCGCGCGCACATCGTCGCCGTGGGCGATATTGTCGAACCGAACAAAGAGTGGCAGCAGTATAAGTTCGAGAAGACCGGCAGCAAATGGGACTACGTGTTCCGCCGCTTGTTTTATGCGCGCTGCAATGACCTGAAATCGGCCGCGTTTGCGGCCCCCATCGAAATCGCCAATGTTGACGCTACCGCCGGCCATATCGCGAATCAGGACCTCTGGATTGCCCCCAACGGCGACGCCTACATCCTGTATATCGAACGCGAAGTCTCCTCGGCGATCATGCGAGATAAGTTTTTCCCGGGCAAATCCACGCTCGGTAACCTTGTGATGGCGATAGCACGCGAGGGAAAACCCATTGAGCGCCATGTGCTGTTAAAAGGCAACGCTGAAACACAACCTGGCAACGCTCGGTTTCATGTTATGGCAAATGGAGATGTGTACGCATTGTTATATGTCTCCGGCGCGCACACAAGGAATGTGTTGATGCCGATTTCGCCGAAGCTCGATCCGGAAGAATTGATCGACATCCCGTTCAAGGCCCCGTTTGGAAGTTTTCTTAACGCGTCAGTCCGCGCGGGAAACGCGCAGTCGAACACCATCGATGTCATCGGCCATAACGGCGTCGCAGACGCGGTTTCGTATGGGCAAATCGTGTTCGAGTGATCGCGAATTCAGGAGGGCGGGTTTTCCAACCCGCCAATTCTGGTTAAGAACGATCCCATGAAAGTTGTATGGAATGGCTACTTATGCGCTATGACTCGGGATCATCGCCAATTGCTCATTGCAACCACGGTCCTCCTTCGATAGCATAACGCCGACTTGTTCTGAAGAGGAGAAGCTTCGTGGCGCTAGAGACTGTCCGCTGGCAAAGCGGCTCGCTTTATATCATCGATCAGACCCTGCTGCCCACAGAGTTCAGGGAAATCCGGCTTGCAACAGTCGATTCCGTATGGGAAGCGATCAAGTCGTTGCGCGTGCGCGGCGCGCCTGCGATTGGCGTGTGCGCAGCGTTCGGCCTGCTGGTTGCCATTCGCGAGCAACCTTGCCCGACCACCGATGACGTGCTCAACGCCATCCGCAACGCCGCCGATTCGCTTGCAACGTCGCGGCCCACAGCGGTGAATCTGTTTTGGGCGCTCGACCGCATGCGAAGCTCCGCGGAAGTTCACGCCCACCTTGATCGCGATGCCCTTGTCGCCCGCCTCGAATCCGAAGCCGTGGAAATCTGCGAGGAAGACACACGCCGCTGCCGCGCGATTGGCGAGCACGGCGCCTCGCTGATCTGCGAAGGGACCGGCGTCCTTACCCACTGCAATGCCGGCGGGCTAGCGACGGCATCCTACGGCACGGCGCTTGCCGTGATGTTTCGCGCGCACGAACTCGGAAAACGGTTTGAAGTGTTTGCCGACGAAACGCGGCCCTTACTCCAGGGCGCGCGGCTTACGGCTTGGGAGCTCATGCGCGCCGGAATCGATGTCACGGTCATTTGCGACAACACCGCTGCGCAGGTCATGCGCGAAGGCCGCGTGCAACTCGCCGTGGTCGGCGCGGACCGCATCGCCGCGAACGGCGACGCCGCGAACAAAATCGGCACATACAACGTCGCCTTGATCGCGCATGCGCATGACATCCCCTTCTACGTCGCCGCGCCGTTGTCCACGATCGACTTCTCGATCGCGACAGGCGATGAAATCCCCATTGAATTACGGGGATCCGAAGAAGTCACTCATGGTTTCGGAAGGCAAACGGCGCCGGACGGCGTGAAGGTTTATAGCCCCGCCTTCGACGTGACGCCTGCGCGCCTCATTGCCGGCATCATCACGGAACGCGGCATTTTGCGCCCGCCATACGACGCCAGTATCGCGGCGATGGCCGGCCCGCAAACGGCCACGTTCTAGCGCCATGCTCGACCGGCTCGTTGAATACGTTCTCAACGCCGGAAAAGAAGAACTCGGCCAACTTGCGATTCAGGACGCTGCGCTGGCCGAAGTATGGCAACGGTCCTGGATTGGCAATCCGGTTCGTCTACAGGAATGCGAGGGCATCGCCGCTGTCGTCGACGCATGGACAGTCGCCGTTCAACCCGAATACCAGCAAACCGAGGGACGCCGCCACCAGTGGACCTTGCGCGAGGCGATTGACGAGGTGCTCGAGGGCCGCGTTCGACGTCTTCCCTGGGACCATGTACACCTCCTCACGTCCGTCTACGCGTTGACCGAACGCGCGCAAGATCGAGCTGCGTATTCGCGCCTGCGGTCGCTCATTGCGCCATACACTGATGATCTTCACGCCCTCGCCGAGTCCCTGCCGCCCGCGCCAGGCATGCCCGCGATATCAGCGCGCCTCCACGTCGTGACGGGCGCAGACATCGAATCCTCGCGCCCCCGCGAGATAAAACTGTTCGCGGGGGTGCCCATTCATGCGCGTGGCCCAGTGCTCATCCACGAGAAAGGACACCTGAAAGTCCTGGACCTGGTGCCGGAAAACTGCACCGTTGTTGTCGAAGACGGAAGTGTCAGCGTTGAAGGGTTTGTGATGGGTCGCGTCGCGGCGTCACAAAACTGCGAAGTGCGCGACAACATCTCCGGCATGGTCATTGTCCGGCAGGGAAACGTGCGGTCGCGAGGCGTGATGGTCCGCGCATTCGTCGTATCGAAATGGGGTAGCGTAGTCTGCCGCCAGGCCGAAGCCCCCAACCTGCTGTTTGCCGGCGCCGACATCGTCGTGGAAGGCAGCACGACCATGGGGGTGTTCAAAGCGCCCCGCGTCACCGTACACGACGCCGTGCATGGCGGGACGTTTCACGTCACGAAATCGCTCAATGCATCCACGTTCCACCACACTGATACCCGGCATTTGGCCATCGTGTTACGCCAGAACCTCACCTGCCAGGACTACAACGAAGACGTGGGCATTGACGGACTCAAACTGATCAACAAAGCGAACCGGCTCAAACGGCAGATCGAGACGCTGCGCGAGCGCATCGCGCAAACACACGTTGAAGCGGAGCACGCGGCGCGCGGCGGCATCGCCTTTCTGTTGGGCGGGGAAACCGCCCTCGTGGTCGCGGAGAGGTTGCAGCGCGCGCAACACCGGCTCGCTTTGCTCAACCGCGTGACCAACATATTGCAGAGTTTGACAGGCATGGCGGAGGACCGGCTCGAACGGCTGTCGCGGTATGCGGGCAAGAGCATGCCCGAAGATGATGAGAGCGTCGAAGAACACACATCGCACATTAACGAAGTGCATGCCGAGTTCAAGCACTTGCAGACTGAAGGGGACCCGGAGCACGACATCAACGACGAAATGCTCGACCTTATCGCGCGAAAAGACCGTATCCTCGCGCCGAACGCCAGCATCCCCAAAGTGTCACAAGGACTCGAATACCTGCGTGACCGCTTGGCGGCGTGGCAAAAAGAACGGGAACAGATTCATCAGTTTATCGCGCAGCAGGAAAGCGGCATCCAGGTGTTGCAAGGCGCCAGCGAGCGCGCGAAGGGCATTCAAACGGCCATGCCCATGGGACAATTTCTTCGCCAACTCATCACCCTGCTCCGCGAACGCGGCGACGCCCCCAATAGCCCGCAAATGCTCCGCTTGCAGGGTGGCTTCCTGCGCGTGATCTTGCGCACGGTTAACAACCGGGTCGAGCGCGCCGAGCGGGACCGCAGGGCGATAGAAGTACTTCGCGAAACTTTTCTCGCAACCTCTGACCGTTTGCGGAAAGAGTTCCAGATTGCGCTCAAGGAAGATGATACGCCCGGCGAGCCGCCAACGGTTACGGGTGTGTTCGATGTAGGCGTGAAAATTTATCCCGATGCATACTTGCTCAATGAATCCGTGCCGGCAACGGGCGCCGTCCTCGAGACTGCCGCGTCCGGGTCTGCACGGCAGACGTACGTGCGCGGCGCGGGCCGCATCCTTTTGGTATCGTAGTCACTGAAGGTGATTGATAATGGCGGGGCGGACGCTAGGCAAGGACAGCATGTTTCCCGGAGACGTTACTGAAATTGTGGCAATTGATGGGCCCGCTGGCGCGGGGAAAAGCACCGTCGCGCGCAACGTCGCGCGCCAACTGGGGTTTGCATATCTCGACACCGGCGCCATGTACCGCGCGGCAACGTGGAATGCGATGAACAAGGGAGTCGATGCGGACGATCCCCTCGCGCTCGCGGCGTCCACGAGGGAAATGCGGTTGGACCTTCGCGATGAGAATGGAACGTTGCATATATTCATAGACGGCCAGGAAGTGACCGATGCCATCCGGACTCCTGAAGTCACCCGGCGCATCGCCAAACTGGATCGGAACGCCGGGGTTCGCGCGCACCTCGCGGAACTTCAGCGCGAAATAGGAGCGCGCGCGCCGACCGTCGCCGAAGGCCGCGACATGGGCACGGTCGTCTTTCCGCGCGCGAAATGCAAAGTCTATCTGGACGCGAACCTGGACGAACGCGCCCGCCGCCGCGCGCGCGACTTCGACGCAAAAGGCATCGCATACGACGCCGCGTCATTGAAAGAGGAAATTCGCGCGCGCGACGAAAACGACCGTTCCAGGGACATCGCGCCATTGCGGCGCGCGGAAGACGCCGTCCTCGTCGATACCTCGAGCATGTCGGCCGACGACGTTGTCAATACCATTGTCGAATTTGCGAGGACGCGATGGTGAACCACGCGCGAGGCCATTGCACGTGGCATATTGCTCCGGACAACCGCGCCGGGGCGCGTGCCCTGGCACAGGAACTCGACATTCATCCCGCACTTGCGCGGGTCCTGCTGCTGCGTGGCGCACGCGACGCTGCCGCCGCGCGCCAGTTTCTGAATCCGTCCATCGAAGACCTCAGCGATCCTTTTGCGTTGACCGATATGCGCGTGGCCGTTGACCGCATCACCGCCGCGCGCAATAACGGCGAAACCGTCATGGTTTTCGGCGACTACGACGTCGACGGCATAGCCGGCACGGCATTGATGGTCCGTGCGTTGCGCCGGTTCGGCATTGCCCGCTGCACGTATGGAATGCCCAACCGGCAGCTCGAGGGGTACGGTCTGAGCGCCGGCCGTGTCGAAACGGCGCGCGGGCAGTGCGTATCGCTCATCGTCACCGTGGATAACGGTATCTCGGCGCACGAGGCCGTCGAACGCGCGCGGCTGCACGGCATTGACGTGATCATCACCGACCATCACCAGATCGACCGCGGCATTCCCGGCGCGCTTGCCGTGATCAATCCAAAACGCGAACCCCCGGACCACCCCGCAGCGAATATCTGCGGAGCTGGGGTCGCGCTCAAACTCGCGCACGCGCTCACCGGCGAAGTACACGACCTGGACCTCGCAGCCCTCGGAACGATCGCCGACGTTGTGCCCCTCACTGGAGAGAACAGGATTATCGCCGCGCTTGGATTGCGTGACGCCGCTGCGCACGCGCGCCCCGGACTAAAAGCGCTCGCCGCCGTTAGCAAAGTCACCCTGGAAACCCTGCGGTCGGAAGACGTTGCTTTTCAACTCGCGCCGCGCATCAACGCCGGTGGCCGCATGAGCGACGGACTGGCCGGACTCGAACTCTTGCTGACGGACTCTCACGAGGAAGCCCGTCACAACGCTGAAGATTTGGACGCCGCAAATGAAGAACGCAAGGCCGTCGAGACCGGCACACTCGCCGAAGCCCTCGCGTTGCTTAAGGCAGATTTTAGCCAGGACCAACGCGCCATTGTGCTCGCCAACCGGGGATGGCACCGTGGCGTCATCGGAATTGTGGCGAGCCGTGTCCAGGCAACCCACTTCCGGCCCGTTGTCATGATTGCACTCGACGGCGAAGGCTTGGGCCGTGGCTCCGCGCGCAGTATTCACGGTTTCAATATCGCCGCCGCATTTGAAACGTGCAGCGACCATCTAGAAGCCTGCGGGGGTCACGCGATGGCCGCTGGCCTGACCATTCGCGAAGAAAAACTCCCCGCGTTTTGCGCGGCATTCGAACAGGCCGCGCGCGCCGTCCTGGCGCCCGGCGAGTTGTCGCGCGTTTTGGAAATCGACACCCAAGTGTCATTAACGGAAGTCGATCCGCGCCTTGTGCGCACCATGGAAAAACTGCAACCCTTCGGCCAGGGGAATTCCGCCCCCGTTTTTTGCAGCTTCGGAGTGCAGGCGCCGGTCGATTCATGGCGCCTGTTACGCGGCGGGCATTTGAAGTTTTGCGCGAAGGACGGCCCAAAACTGGTGGACGTGATCGGCTTTCGCATGGGCGACAGGATGGACGCGCTCGCCGGCGCGGAAGCTTTTGACATCGCGTTCACGCCACAGCTCAACACTTGGCGCGGCGAAACAAACGTTCAACTCGTGCTCAAGGATATCCGGGTAGCCGGTGGCGAATAACGCCGATCACCGTTCCGCGATACCCACTTGCACCAAAAAATCGATTGCGCGCGGGTCGACGACCAGTAGGTCCAGCGCCTCATTGATCGCTTCTTCCCATTGCTTCACCTGCGCGGGTGGGTCGGCGGACTGAAAAACATTCTGCAGCGCGGCGCGCACGACCGAAGTAATCCCGGGTTCGGGCGAGTAACGCACCGTCTCAGGATCGATTTCATCCACAAAACCCCACACATACTCCGGCGCAGGCGGCCCTATCCACAATGCCTGCTCGTCACGCGCCCAGTCCATCCAACAGCCCGACGCGAAATCGACAAGTTCCACGCGCCCGTCGGCGTGAATGTGTTCAATCCATAGATAATATTCGTGTTCCTCGATTCGGGCCGGGTCCGCGCGCAACGCCACAGGGGTGCCCCCCTGCCGGACCACAATAGACCCCGCAACCGGTTCGTAGCGCAGGGAGGTGAGATGGCATAACAGGTAGCATCCAATGGTGTTCAGCGCCGCAACGTGGTGAATCGAGGTTTCCATGAAGCCGGAAACGGCGCGTTGCAAGGCTTCGGCAACGGCGACGCGCATACCTGCCGGCAAAGGTGAGGTTGACATGGGCCGATACAGTAGCGAGGCATGGGGGCAACTATCAATCAATTCCGACTTCCGCGTTTCTTCTCGACTATGGACTAATTATGCGCTACACTAGCTATCATTGGGGGAGCGGTGCGGGGAAAGGAGACGCCGTGAATTTATCCGAGTACCGGAACCGTCTATCTTCTGTCGCGATGATCCTGGATTTGCCGGAACCCATGCGCACCCGAGTAAGCATGATCTTTCTCTGGGTGGGCCAACCGGCGCGGTTTAGTCCGGGCGATTGCATTTTTGTGCAAGGCGACGAGGATGAAAACACAGGCTGCGTGCTGCTGCGGGGGGAAGTGGACGTGATTCGCGCGCATGAAACGGCCATCCCCGTCGTCGCGCCAGAATTGTTAGGGGAAATGCAACAACTCGAACCCACCGCCCAGCGCACCGCCACCATTCAAGCAGTTACAGAAGTCGAATCGCTGCTGTTCTCGTGGCACGATGTGGTGGCCTATGCCGGCATGTTGTTGACGTCTGACGAACAGTTGGTGCTGCGCGACATCATCCGCAAGGCCGCTGCCAGACGCCAGGAAACGTGAAGTATGGATTGCGGTAGCAGCCGCTACCGCTTTTACTTACCAAGCGAGATGGCAGTCAATTGACGGCACGTCTTACTGCATTCCTTGCGCGCGCAACCGCGCCTGGTTACGCCAGTGTCCACGGCGCGCGATACTCGTACTCCAAAAACCCGTTCGCGCTTTCATTGTTCGTAATACGTTCCGCCGCCGGGTCCCACTCGATGCGCGAGCGCGTCCAGTGCGCGATATTGCCAAGGTGGGCGATCGTTGTGGACCGATGCCCCTCTTCCGCGTCGACGTTGGGTTTGTTACGCGATTTGACGCAATCAAGAAAATTTCGCATGTGCGCAATCGTGACATCGCCCTCGGATACGGTCACATCCGTCTTTTCTCCGCGCGGAGCGTCGTCCTGGAATTGTCCGCCAGATTCAGGCTCGATCGTGAACCCGTTCGCGCCTGCGTAGACCGCGCCATTGGTCCCGCGCAACTCGACCTCGCCGCGCGGCAGAATGCGCACCCCGCTGGCTTCATACTGGCCGAACAGCATCAGGTGCCCGGCGGGAAACTCGAAGATCGCTTGCATCGTATCGGGGATCGTCCGTTGATCATCCACGGCAAACACGCCACCATGCGCGGAGATCGAAGTGGGCGCCTGCTCGCCCAGCAACCACCGCAGCAAATCAAAATAATGAACGCCCCAGTTCCCCATCTGCGACGAGTATTCCTTCCACCAGCGGAACTTGTACGGCGCGATGTTCTCGTTGAACGTGCGTTCTGGCCGCGGTCCAAGCCACATATTCCAGTCCAGGTCCGCGGGCGGCGCGCTGTCCTCGGCTCGTCCGATTCCCGTCGGCGCCATGTTGCTGATGCGGTGGCAACGCGACACAGTCACCTTGCCGATGCGCCCGCCGCGAATGAGCTCGCCCAGTTCCGCGAGCATTGGGGAAGAGCGTCGCTGCAATCCGATCTGCACGATGCGCTTCGTCTCCGCCGCGACTTCGACCATGCGTCTGCCTTCACGGACGGTATACGACATGGGCTTTTCACAATACACGTCCTTGCCCGCGCGACACGCGGCGATGGTCTGCAACGCATGCCAGTGGTCCGGCGTCGCAATCACCACCGCGTCGACGTCCTTCATATCGAGCACCGCGCGCCAGTCCGCAACGCCGGGGCAACCCAGTTGCCCCGCCATTTTCTCGCGGTACGGCGCATAGACATCGCACACCGCGGCGATTTCCATATCGGCGTGTTTTTGCGCCGCCGCCACGAGTTGGCAACCGCGGTTGCCGACGCCAATGAAGGCAAGCCGCACCCGCTCGTTTGCGCCGTGCGCGCGCGACGCGGCCATGCCTGCCGCGAGCGCTGCACCGCTTTTTACAAATGTCCGGCGGGTGACCACCGGCAGCGATTCTGGCATCTCATTCCTCCAATGTCGTTGCGCTGCGATTCGGAAAACATCGTCGTGGCGCGGTCTTGCGCTTGTCTATCAACGCTGCCCGCCCGCGAGTATACTACGCCGCGCGACGGAACGTCGCCCGCGCATCTACACCTTGTCGCAGGGCCAATTCTGTTGCCACAATGCGCTTATGATATCGTTGCGCGCAATCGCGGAGAGGAGCGAAAAGAACTGTATGATGGGAGAGTTTGTACTCATCGCGCCGCGCGTCGAGCCTCCATTGGATAACGATTTCCGGCCCGCTGTACTGGCCAATCAATGCTACCAGCGCGAAGTCGATGAAAGCGGCGCCGGCGTGCCCCTGGTGTTGGCTCTCGAACGAGCCGACGGCTCGGTGTCCCGCTACGAGACACGCGTCTATCGCGACGGTCATTCGCGCGCGCGCGCGAACTTCATGTATGCCGAACGGCTCCTGAAATTCCTGCTGTGGCAGCGTGGCGGTTGGCGCGTATACGTGGGCGGCCCGAAATC
>JAWXCN010000267.1:0-43470 GCA_034408725.1 Candidatus Hydrogenedentota bacterium | reverse complement strand
TCGACGGCGCGATAGCCGAGTTCGTCAGTCTCACCGACATTTGCGCCGCGCTTCGTTCCCCCGCCCGCCATCCAGATGGTGAACGCGTGCGGATGGTGATCGCGCCCGAGGAATTTTGAGCCGTCTCGTTCTTCGTTCATGGCGGTGCGCCCAAATTCACCGCTCCACACGACAAGGGTGTCGTCGAGCATGCCGCGTTGTTTAAGGTCTTTGATGAGCGCGGCGACGGGGCGGTCCATCATCTGGCATTTTTTCGGCAAGTGGGTGACGATGTCATCGGTTGGTCCAGTGCCGTGCGTGTCCCATCCCCAGTCAAAGAGTTGCGTGAAGCGCACGCCGCGTTCCGCGAGCCGCCGGGCAAGCAGGCAATTGTTTGCGAACGAAGCGACGCCTGGTTCCGCGCCGTACATCGCGCGAATGTGTTCCGGTTCGCTGGCGATATCCATGACCTCCGGGACGGAAATCTGCATGCGATATGCCAATTCGTATTGGGCGATGCGCGTGGCAATTTCGGGATCGCCCGCGACCGCGAGGTGTTGTTCATTAAGACTGCGTAACGTGTCGAGACTGCGCCGGCGCACGCCGCGGTCCATGCCCGAGGGATCGGAGACGTAGAGGACGGGGTCACCCTGTGTCCGGCATTGCACGCCTTGGTAGACAGAAGGAAGAAAGCCACTGCCGAACACGCTTTTTCCCGCGTCGGGCGTGTTGCTGCTCACAAGCACCATGAAGCCGGGGAGGTCGCTGTTCTCGCTGCCGAGACCATACGTCGCCCATGCGCCCATGGAAGGGCGGCCGGGACGGGGTGAGCCGGTGTGCAGGAAGAGTTGCGCGGGCGCGTGGTTGAACTGGTCCGTGTACATTGAGCGCACGACGGTCGCGTCATCGACAATCTCGCTGAAATGTGGGAGCAATTCTGAGACCCAGGTGCCGGCCTGCCCATGCTGTTTGAATTTGTATGGAGAACCGAGAATCTTCGGATGGCCCTTGATGAACGCGAAACGTTCTTTCTCCATCAACGAATCCGGACAGGGTTGCCCGTTCAATTCGTTTAGCGCGGGCTTGTAATCAAATAAATCCTGTTGTGGCGGGCTGCCCGCGAGATGGATGTAAATTACGCGCTTGGCGCGCGCTGCGAAGTGTGGCAGCTCCGGTTGTACGACGGACGCTTTCGCCGTGCCTTGCATCATTAGGCTGACGGCGGCCGCGCCCATCCCACCGGCGCACGAGCTGAGGAAGTGCCGGCGCGTGCAAAGCCGGTGATGTTCCATCCAGGCTTCGGTATGTGGGTCCAATGGGAAAACTCCCTACGTTTTGTTGAGGACTTCGTCGAGATTGAGCAGCACATTCCCGACGACGGTCCATGCGGCGGCATCTGCGGTGTTCAGTTGCGCCGGCAACGGGCCGAGTGGATTGGACGCCATTTCGATTGCCGCCACCGGGTCCGCGCTGAAATGCGCCGATTCTGATTCGTACAACGCTACGATTTGCGCCAGCTCATCCGAGGACGGTTCGCGGCCCGCGGCAGCCACAAACCCAAATTTCGCGCGGTCCGCGGGCGACTCCGCTTCCTGCATTATGCGCCGCGCCAATGCTTGCGCGGCTTCGACGTAGACCGGATCGTTCAGAGTCACGAACGCCTGCAACGGCGTGTTCGTGCGCGTGCGTTGCGCGATGCACACTTCCCGCGACGGGGCGTCGAACGTGACCATTGACGGATACGGGCTCGAACGCCGCCAGAATGTGTAGAGGCCGCGGCGATGCCGGTCGGCGCCTTCGCTTGTGGTCCACTTGTCCGCGCTGTACACCAGCATCCACACGCCTTCGGGTTGTGGCGGCATGACGGAAGGACCATGCAGGGTTTTATCGAGCAGGCCACCAATCGCGAGCGCTTGATCGCGGATTGTTTCCGCGGCCAGGCGGAAACGCGGGCCTCGCGCATAGAGCTGATTGTAGGGATCGCGTTCCAGCACGGCCGGCGAGACTTCTGAAGCCTGCCGGTAGGTCGCCGACGTCACGATAACGCGGCACAGTTCCTTCATGCTCCACCCGTTCGCCACGAACTCGCAAGCGAGCCAATCCAGTAACTGCGGATGTGTCGGCCAGTCGCCTTGAGTGCCGAAATCGTCCAGCGTTTGGACGATTCCCGATCCGAAGAATTGGTTCCAATGCCGATTGACGGCAACGCGCGCAGTGAGAGGATTCTCGGGTGATACCAGCCATTGCGCCAGCCCAAGCCGGTTGATCGGCGTATCCGCTGGCAAGGATGCGAACACAGCCGGCACGCCGGGAACTACTGGTTCCCCGGGTGATAGAAAACTGCCGCGCTCGAAAATGCGCGTGATGCGCTGTTGGTCCGTTGCCAATTCGCGCAAAATCGGCGTATTGGGAATCGCGGCTTCGATGGCGCCGCGTTCCGAGCGCAATGCGGCCAGTCGTTCACGCATCGGCGCCAGTTCCGGCGCTATCGCGGCAAACTGCTGCCGGATAAGTTCTGTTTCCTCCGGAGTCCGCGCGGCAGGATCGCGCGCAAGCGCGGCGCGCACCTCGGGAGGGAAAGTTTGAGCGTTCATTTTGAAATAGAAGGCATGTCCGGCGCCAGCGTTCAATACTTTCAACAGGAGCGTATTCGTGCCTTCGTTCAATGTCGCCGTTACGCGATCCTGGTCTGCCGCGGCCGAGCGCGTCGTTTTTACCGAGACGATTTCCTTACCATTCAACCACAGTATAAAACCGTCGTTGCTTCCTAGGAGGAACTCGACTTGGCGCGTGTCGGGCGATTGGATGTTTCGCTTGAGAGAGGTCGAGCCAATATCGCCTTCTTGCAAGGTATGCACGGTGCCGTCGGTGAATTCCGCTCGCACCGTCCAATCCGTCGTGTCGGGCTTGGCCGCGGGGGCGGATGCGCGCTCAAAGGCTTCCTCATACGTGCCCGCGGGAAGAAATGGACCCGCTTTCCACGCTCCAAGGACGGGTAGGTCTGTTGCGGCCGCGAGCAGGTCCTGTTCCCAGTTTGGCCGATCTTCGCACAAGCGATTGAGTGCGTAGTTCAGCCGCTGCGCCTCGCCGGCGATAGTCTGGTCAAGTGCCTCGATTGCGGCGGATTGCGCTTGAGTCGGGGTCGATAACACGGGAGTATCCGCTGGGACATCCGCGTCTTGCGTCTGATTAAAAAAAGCATAGAACTGGTAATACTCACGGTGGGTGATGGGATCGTACTTGTGTGTGTGGCACTGCGCGCAACCAACGGTCAAACCCATCCAGACCGACATGGTCGTGTTCACACGATCGATTACCGCCGCGCTGCGGAACTCCTCGTCGTCCGTTCCACCCTCGTCGTTCGTCATGGTGTTGCGATGAAACGCGGTCGCGAGCAATTCGTTGGTGGCCGCGCCGGGCAACAGGTCCCCCGCAATCTGCATGATTGTGAACTGATCAAATGGCATATCTGCGTTGAACGCGTCGATTACCCAATCGCGGTATCGCCAGATGGTTCGCCGATCATCCTTTTCATACCCTTTTGTGTCTGCGTATCGCGCAAGGTCCAGCCAGACCCGCGCGAACCGTTCCCCGTAATGCGGAGATTGCAGCAGCCGGTCTACAAGTTTTTCGTACGCAGCGGCACTGGTATCATTTACAAACGCTGCGACTTCCGCGGGAGTTGGCGGCAACCCGGTAAGGTCGAGATACAACCGCCGCGCCAGGGTCGCGCGATTTGCCTCCGGCGAAGGTTTCAACCCTTCCCGTTCGAGACGGGCGAGCACAAAATAATCGATGCCGTTGCGTGGCCACGCGGCGTCTAGCACTTCGGGAAATTCAGGGCGCTCCGGTTTTACAAATGCCCAGTGCGGCTTGTAAGTCGCGCCGTCAGCGATCCATTGTTTTAGCGTGCCTATGGCCGCCGCATCCAATGGCTTGCCAACCTCCGCGGGCGGCATTCGCTCGTCGATGTCGTGGGATTGCACGCGAGCGAGGAGCATGCTTGATGCCGGGTTACCCGGCACGACAGCCGATCCGCCGGATTCGCGCAAGGCTGTAGCGCCCTCGAATGTATCCAACCGCAATTTGGCTTGCCTCGCGGCTTCATCTGGGCCGTGACATTTGAAACAGGAATTGGCGAGGATGGGGCGAACGTCGCGCCCGAAATCGATGGGCTCGGCAATGCAGGCAAGCGAAGCCAGCGCTAGCACCCCGAAGGATCTGATCCACGTTGGCATGGCATGTGTCATACTGCCCATTGTAACAATATTTCCAATCTGGATGCCTGCGCGCATTCTCGTCCGTCCAGGTGTGTAAGAGCTTCACGTTTTGCTTTCTGCGTTGGAATCGCCGAGGTTTTGAAATGAATTCGACCATTTCCAATTCACATTTTGCCCAGATTCTTGGGCAGCAGGTTCAGTTGCCTTGTGGCGCGGTTCTGCCGAACCGTTTCGCGAAGGCGGCGATGACTGAGCAAATGGCCGATTCTGCGACGAACTCGCCCAACGATGCCATTATCCGGCTGTACGAACGTTGGGCGGCTAGTGGCGCGGGCATGTTGTTAACCGGCAATGTGATGATTGATCGGATCGGAATGGAGAACGCGCGCAACGTTGCAGTGGAGGATGACCGTGACCTGTCGCTATTGCGCCGATGGGCAGATGCCGCGCAATCCCGCGGCGCGCGGTTGTGGATGCAGATCAATCATGCGGGCCGGCAATCACCGAAGAAAGTGACAGCGCAGCCCGTTGCACCGTCGGCTGTGGAATTCGAGCGGGGTCCGCTCAAAACGATGTTCGGCAGGCCCCGTGCACTTACAGACCGCGAGATTCATCATTTCATAGCCGGATTTGCGCGGACTGCGTCAATGGCAAAACTTGCTGGTTTTGGCGGTGTCCAGTTGCACGGAGCGCATGGTTATCTCATCAGCGAGTTTTTGTCGCCGCGCGTGAATCTTCGGACCGATGAGTGGGGTGGGTCTTCTGAAAAACGCATGCGGTTTCTGCTTGAGACAGTGCGTGCCGTTCGCCGCGAAACGGGACCGGCGTTTCCAGTCGGGGTGAAACTCAACTCCGCCGATTTTCAGCGAGGAGGGTTTTCGGAGGAGGATTCGATCGAGGTCGTGCGCGCGCTGGACGCCGAAGGCGTCGACCTCCTCGAAATATCCGGAGGCAACTATGAGAATCCCGCGATGATGGGCGTTCGAGCAAGTACACGATCACGCGAGGCGTATTTTCAGGAGTATGCAGAAAAAGTACGCAAAGTGACCGCAATGCCTCTCATGGTTACCGGCGGCTTTCGCACAGCGAAGGGAATGGCGGAGGCGGTATCGGGAGGCGCGGTGGATGTAGTGGGACTTGCGCGGCCATTGTGTGTCGAACCGGACCTTTGTGCGCGCATGCTCGACGGCAGCGCACAGGAGGCGATGCGTATCGACGTGGAGACGGGAATCAAAATTTTTGATGACATGCTGCAAAGCTTCTGGCACAACCACCAAATGAAACGAATGAGCAGGGGCCTTGATCCAAGAATAGAAACGAACAAGTGGCGCGTGTTATTGGAGGGAATTGTGGAACAGGCTATGGCAAACCCGTTCGCACGAGGCCGGGCGTATCCAGTGGCCGAGTAGCTTGTTGAGCGTGTGGGCACGCCTACGGTAGCGCGTAGAACCATCCTCCTGAATGTTCCGGAGGGACGGTAAACGTCAGAAAACCGTTTTTAACGGTGCATGGCACATCGGCGCCGCGGCTGCCTCGTGTCGCGCCCTGTGCAACGAGGCGCGCGGATTCCGGCAATTCTGGCGCTGGAATGCGAAGCTCGCCCGCGCCCGCCGCGTGGACAATCAGCAACGCGCCATTTGGAACGCGTCGCCCGGCGGTCACTGGCGCCCACGCAATGATGGTCATTGGCTGCGAAGCGAATACGGTCGTGGCGCCGTCGATGGTGATTTCAGCGCAGTGGTTGCCCGCGAACCCGATAAGTTTGCCAGCGTCATCAACGCGGAACGCGACCGTTTGTTGGCCGTTGTAGGTGACCGCGTGGCCGTTCACGCGGAAATCCTGAAGTTCGATTGTTTCGGTCGGTGGTGGAGCGCGTTCGAGATACGCGCGATCCTGGGCTTCGTCTCGCGCGAAACCTCCAGGCCAATCTTCCAGTACATCCTTGAAATGCCGCGCGATGGCGGTCGTGCCGTTCGGAAACCGGCAGGAAAGGTACGGCGTGGTGCGCGAAACCACTTCGGTGTTGTCGTTTGTGTCCGCGAATTTTCTTGATGCGGGATATGCGCCCAGCGTCTGCAACAGCGCGAACCACGTCCGCACTTCATAGCCCAGACTGGCGGCTTGATCGTCGCGCGGACGGAACCCGAGAAATGTAACGGAGCCTCCGCCAGACGTGATTTGGTGCGTTCCCACAATATTGTCACCGGAGCGCGCCACAATTTCGGTGTCTCCAATAGTGCCGACCGGATAAATGCGATCCACAAGAAAATCAGTGAGTATCATCTGTGATGGCACGCCCTTTAACGCACCGTCGAACGCTATCACTCTGCCGGGGGCCATAATGCCTTCGTCCAGACCCGGGGTATACGAGGCGCCGGTAAGAAACTCCCAATCGCGTAGGCAGGGCTGTCCTTCCGCATTGATCACCGGCGGAGGACCCGACCAGATCACGCGTCCGCCCGCGTTGGCGAATTGTTGCAGCATCGCCAGCAGGGAAGCGGACGGGAATGGTTCAAACAGAGTGGCGATGGTTGTGTAACTTCGGCCCGCGACGACGATCTCACAGCCTTCAATCTCGCCAAGCTCAAGAAGTTTTGCCGGCGTTATGAGATTCGCGTATGCGTACTGCGTCATCCAACTTCCGAAACGTTCGTCGACGCCCACCAAATCCAGCGGATACAACATGAGCACATCCACGTCGCGGTGTTCGCCGTCTTCGACAATTGCGAATGGGGGAGAGGCGGCCGCGCCGAATGTATTCACGAGCGACTGGCGCCGCCGGCCGATCTCATGCGGCATTCCCCAATGCGCGCCATAGGAGTTCGGGACTTCGTTGATAGACCCTGTCGAACAGGCGAGCATGAGGCCGTAGTAATTGCGGTCCAGCCATCCACCTTCGGCGTGGTCGTTTCCGTTTCCTGTCAGGAAATCGCCCCACGCAAAATAATCGTAACAAGCGGATGCCGCCTGCTGGACCGTGTTGGACCACACAAAATTGGACGTGTACTCGTACTGGCTGCGTTGATGGTTCGAGCGGCCCGTATCCCACTTGTCGATGGTCGGGCTCTGCGCCCATGTCGCGTGTGCGCGCGATTCAAGCTTATTGCCAGTGCGCGATTCGGCATGGTGTTTGGCCTCCGTGAACAATTTGACGACTTCGTTCTGCAGCAAATGATAGTACCGCGCGCGGAACAGCGCGGTCTGGCGGACGGCTTCCGGCGAGTCGCCGAAGACGTGCATGCGGCCCGCTTTCGCGCTGAGATCGAGTGCGGTATCCTCCTGGCCGTGGGTAAAGTAGACCATGTACTTGGCGAGATCGGCGAACTCCGCGCCGAATCGCTCCGCGTAGACGCGGCTTAAATTCGGTGTAACGTAGCGCAGGGCGAGTTCGCCATTATCGTGATGCGAGAAGTAATGCCAATCCTGCTGTATGTGCATTTCATCCGAGTACAATCCGTTGAGCTTCACGCCCGCATCAAGATATTTATCGACGAGTTTGGTCAGAAACGGAAGCGCATTCGGGCTGAAATAGTCCATCTCCGGCGTTTGATACTGCTGCACCACGATTACCCGATCGAGCGCGCCGATGTCTGCCCGGCCGTTTCCGCGCACTTCTATGCGGATCGACGCGAAGTCTCCGCGTTTTTCTATGGCGCCCGGCCACACTTCGACGGTTGCGGTATCGCTGATTTCGACGATCTCCTTTGGATCGACGACGAGGTAGGGCGTATTGCCAAGCGAACGCTCTTTGAACGCGAACACGCGCACACCCGCATCCTCGATTGAGATCGGGCCCTTATTGTTTGACCACTGTGTGTGACGCCAGAGCTGCACGCTGTATTTACCGGTGCTTGCATCGCGAATTCCCTTGCGGTAATGCAGCCACGTGCCCGATTCTCCGGTGGCGTCGCGGTACCCGGGACCGATCTCGAGCGGACTCAGAAGACTGAGTTCGAGGCCAAGCCCGTACTGCTGGGCGAACGCGCTGATCGTCGCGACGCGCGCGGCCATGTCGTCGCCATCCGGCATGTACTTTCGCGGCGCGGCCAAGGACTCTTTTCGATATTGGTTGAAGAAATGGTCGAACGCGAGGATCAGGGTGCGGCGTCCTCCGGCTTTTGCTTCCTCACAGATTTGGCGAAGAGACTTGACGTCCGGCGTACCGGTAAGGCCCAGATCCACAAGTTTGTCGGGATCGGTGAGATCGTCGAGCTGCTGATCATCCACAAGAATGATTCCAGAGCGCGCAATCTCGAAGGCCCACTGCTTGGGATACGCGAGCAAATCCGTCGCGTAGACGTTCTCGGGTATGGCCGTGGCTGGCGCGCCGGCGTGTGCGCATATCAGTGCCGCAAAAAAAGGGCAACTCGAAATGAAAACCAGCTTTGTTGCCAGCGCGACTCGCGTCGAAACAGCACGAGGCCTGCACAAACGCACGTTATTCGATATCTTTCGCGCGGTCGTGGCCGGAAGGTTTTCCAACGCGCACGATATAGACTTGATCAAGGATGATGCCCCGTTCGTCGCCGACTGTTTCCTGATTGAATCCGATTCCATTTGTTTTTTTCTGGGCGGACCAATACTTAAGATGGGTAATCCGGCCGTTCCCGTCGCGGACCCATTCCTGAAAAATGCAGGAATGGCCTGAACCATTCCCGCGCCAGAACTGTACGAAATCACCAGGCCGTGCATCGGCTGGATCGGCGATCTTGTTTCCTATTCCATAAGTAAGCACTGCGTTTTCGAGGCAATGTTTGTTGCCGTCGCTGCCAAACCAAAGGAACTGGAAATTTTTGACGTCCTTTGGCGTCCACGTGTGCAGGGCTTTGTCCGCGCGGTCGCGGTTGTATTCATCAATGGCGCGCATGAAAACTTCCCAGGTGATGCCGCTGCAATGACAGCGCCGCTGCGCGTCTCCAGTGCAAATCAGTTCGCCATTGTAAAACACGTCCTGGGTGACGCCTTTCCACGCGCCTTGTTTGGGCCAGTGATACGTGTGCTTGCCGTCCGCCGGATATGTTCTGGCGACACGGAGCACGCATTCGGCGAATGCCGTGGCGTCCGGGAGTGGCGAAGCGGATTGCGCGATCGCGGATAGGGCGGCAATCGCGGAAAAAATAACAGTTGGCAGTGCCCATTGCGTAATGTAGTTAGGCGTGGCTGGCATGCGGTGAGTCTACCAGAAATTTGTAGAAGTGATCATCAGGAGATTTCCCGAATTCTGCCAGCTACACAGTATTTTGCGTGGAAACATCCGCGTATGTAGGATTTCGTTGCGGAGTTCTAACGGGTGAATAGTGCGGGGAAACGGAGACGGCTGCATGCTGACTAGGACCGGAATGCTCCTCCTTGTAGTTGCGGCAGTGACGGGATGTACGGACGGTACGACCTCCAAATTGCGCGTAACGGGGACGATTGAAGGCACGTCGATTGGTGTTGGATCACGTATTGGCGGGCGTGTCGCGGAGGTAATGGTAAGTGAGGGCAATACCGTTGCCGCCGGAGATGTGCTGGTAAAATTGGAATGCGGCGAACAGGAAGCCGCCATTGTCGCGTCCAAAGCCAGGTTGGCGCAGGCCGAAGCGACGATTGAGCGGCTGGAAACTGGGGCGCGCCCCGAAGAGCTTGCGCAAGCGCAAGCAGTAGCGGCTGCAACCGAAGCCGCCTACATGATGGCGTTGAATGGCGCGCGTTCGGAAGAAATCGAAGCGGCGCGCGCATTGGCCAACGCGGCGATGGCACAACTGGAAACGGCACGGTCAGATTTTGAGCGCATCGGGAAGTTGTTGGAAGGCAAGGCGGTATCTCAGCAGGCGTTCGACCAAGCCTTGCGCACGTATGAAGCCAGGGAAAGCCAATATCGTGCCGCGCGCGAACAACTCGACCTACTCGCGCGAGGCACACGAAACGAACAGATCGAAATGGCCAAGGCTGAGCGCGACCGGAGTGCAGCGGCATTTGATCTGCTCAAGAACGGTGCGCGAAAAGAAGACCTCGATTTCGCACGGGCCGCGCGTGACGCCGCACAAGCCGAAACCCAGCGCGCCGAACTGCAACTCCGTGAAATGACTGTTATCGCGCCGCGCGCCGCGGTGGTTGAATCACTCGATATACATGCCGGGGACCTCGCCGGGCCTGGCTCGATGATGCAGCTTGCGGATCCCGAAGATCTGGAACTTGTGGTGTACGTCAGTTCCGCGCTACTGGGTAATCTCTCAATCGGCCAAGAAGTAACGTTCACGACCGATTCCCACGGGCCGGAGCTTTTCACGGGTAAAGTGAGCTTTATCGCGTTGCAAGGGGAATTCACGCCGCGCAATTTGCAGACCGAAGAGGAGCGCGCGCAACAGATGTTCGGGATCAAGATAGCCTTCGATTCACACGACGGCAGGCTGCGTCCAGGGATGGCCGCTACCGCGCACCTGAACGCATCTGTCGCGAAGTAGCGTGGCATGGTGCCGGAACTCGCGATCAAAACTCACGGCTTGACCCGAAAGTTTGGCGCGTTCACCGCGGTGGATTCCGTGAACATTCAGGTCGAGCAGGGAAGCATATTCGGATTGCTTGGACCAAACGGCGCGGGCAAAACCACGCTGATTCGCATGCTCTGTGGACTGCTGCGGCCGACGAACGGAACGGCCGAGGTAATGGGTTTTGATTTGCTGCGGCAAACCGACGAAATTAAACGTCACATCGGTTATATGTCGCAGCAGTTTAGTCTCTACGGTGATCTCACCGTACTCGAGAACCTCACGTTCTACACGCGCGTTTACGCGCTGCCACGCCAGCGGGCGCGGGAACGCATTGAAGAGGTAATAAATATTACCGGAATCGGAGATTTTCGCAACCGGCTTGCGCGACAATTGTCCGGCGGATGGCGGCAACGTCTGGCGTTGTCCTGCGCGCTGGTCCACGAACCGCGTTTATTATTTCTCGATGAACCGACCGCGGGTATAGACCCGGTCGCCCGCCGCGCGCTGTGGAACCTGTTGTTTGAATTGTCGAATGCGGGGCATACGTTCTTTGTAACGACGCATTACATGGACGAGGCGGAGCGTTGTTCTCATGTAGGCTATATTTATTATTCGAAACTAATTGCAAGCGGCACGCCGGGTGAGTTGAAGGAATTACCCGAAGTTACGCCCGTGGGCCTCGAACGCCTTCGCGTGATCAGTGATCGCCAGCCGCAGGCGATGGCGCTGCTCAACACCTTCGGCTACGTGCGCGATGCAACCATATTTGGCGATTCTTTGCACGTCCTGACTGAAGAGGAATCGGGAACGCGCTTGCGCGATGCGATGCAGGCAGCAGGATTCCAGGATGTACACGTTGACTCGATTCCCGCGTCGCTTGAGGACGTGTTTGTGACGCTGACACGAACAATGGATGAGGCTCGCCGTGTTTAGGGGATTCAGCGCAATCGTCTACAAAGAGACGATTCACATCTTGCGGGATCCGAAGACGTTGTTGTTGATGCTTGTCATTCCCGGCATTCAACTCACGATATTCGGTTACGCCATACGTCTCGACGTGGAAAATATTCCTACGGTTTACTACAACCTTGACGGACGCGAAGCCAGCCGCGTTCTCCTCGATCGGTTTACGAACACGGGGTACTTCAAATTCGTCGGGCAATCGTATTCGGACGATGAACTGAACGGCGCGATTATTGACGGCCGCGCCAAAGTCGGCATCAAGATTCCGCCGGATTTTTCCGATGATATTGCGCTTGGAAAACCGTCACAGGTCCAGGTGCTGATAGACGGCAGCGACTCGACGGTCGCGATGCAGGCGTTGAACGTCGCGAACGCGATTGCGATGCAATCGTCGTTTCAGATTATACAGGAGCGTTTGCCGGGACAGCGGCAACCCATCGAGATGCGGCCTCGCGTGTTGTTTAATCCCGACATGAAAACCGCGAATTTCATGGTGCCGGGCCTCATTGGCATCGTATTGCAGGTGGTGACAATGTTTCTGACGGCATTTGCCGTAGTGCGTGAAAAAGAAACGGGCACGCTTGAACAACTCATGGTGACACCGGTTTCGCGGCTGGGACTGATGGTGGGAAAACTGTCGCCCTATGCCTGCATTGGCGCTTTTGAAGTCTTTGTCGTCGTGCTGTTGATGCGTTTTCTGTTTCAGGTTCGCATCGAAGGAAGCGTCATGCTTCTGGCGGCATTCTCGATCCTGTTCCTTTTTACGTCACTGGGCTTGGGCCTGATGGTTTCAACAATCGCAAGTAATCAGGTGCAAGCAATTCAGATAGCGTTTCTCGTCATGTTGCCATCGGTGCTATTGTCGGGATTCATGTTTCCACAGGAATCCATGCCGTACCCGATCTATGTGTTTGGCCAGGTCTTTCCCGTTACGTATTTTATCCGGATTCTGCGGGGTATCATTTTGCGCGGCGCGGGGTTTAGCGAACTGTGGCCGCAGGGCCTCGGATTGATCGTAATCGGAACAATTCTTCTGGGTGTCAGCGCGACCCGGTTCAGGAAGACGCTAGGCTAAACGGTTGGCGCCGGCGTGGAAGGTAGGTGGCAGGGTTTGCCATAATGCGCCCGCGCTTGCGTGCCCGTAGCTCAGGTGGATAGAGCAACAGCCTTCTAAGCTGTAGGTCGAGCGTTCGAATCGCTCCGGGCACGCCATTAACACTTTGGTTGTCACCGTGTATGAACTGGCCTCGGCCGCGCCATCAAACTGTTCGAAGATTTTCGCTCCGTTCACTTTTTAGCGTTGCGGGGATCGTCCGCGGGGTTCAAATATTCGATGATCCAGGGGCCATTGCCGTGCAGTTGAATGATCGTTTCGCTATCGGCCCAAGCGCAATGTTTCATGAGACCAGGTTCCATACGTTCCGGCAGGCAAGGCCTTTCCTTTTGCTTTAGCGGATATCGGGTTGACCGGCGGTGCATTTAGACTTTGAATGATTGTTTGGATTGCCGCTACGCCGGACTGCCCAGCACTTCGGATAAAGCTTCAGCCGGCCTTTATGGCACTGCGCCAAGGTTGAGGGCAAATTACCCGGTTGGGTCTTCTGTTTTGCCGATGCCGAGGAGATGCTGGTTGAGGAAATCGAGGGTTAGCCGTTCAACGGTTTTTCCGCGAAAGCGGTAGTTCCAGGCCGCGTGCCCAAAGTTCTCTGCCGCATAGAACTCGTGCGGAACGTCCTGCAAATCGAGAAAGAAATGAAACCGTTCGGCAACGGCGAACGGCGTGAGAATAACGTCATCGTCTTCGCCGTGGAGGATCATGGTTGGGGGATCGTCGGGGGAGATGTCGCCGAGCACGTGGTCGGCGTTGCCCCAGAGATGCACGTAGGCCTGAATGCGGGGCGACGCGTTTGGCGCGTTTTCCGGGGGGATGGGGAAGTCCGGTCCGTCCATCGCGTAATCATCCGGTTCCGTCACGGCTGCGGCGACGCCCGCGATGGCCCCCGCCGATTCCCCGATGAACGCTAAACTGTTCGCGTCCACACCGTAGTCGCCTGCATGCTTCCGCACATGCCGCACGGCGGCCTTCGCATCGACGATTGCCGCGTGGACGGCGGATGTGAACAGTAGCGCGCTCCAGAGGTCGGGCGCTGGCGGTTGGTCTTGGAGAAGCCGGTAGTTAATTGCAAAACACACGTAGCCCCTGCCCGCGAGATAGGTCGCGAAATCGACAATGCGCTCGTCGTCCTTGCCGCCTTCGAAGAATCCGCCGCCGTGCATGATGACTACGCCCGGCCGCGGCCCGTCGACGTTCTCCGGCACATACACGTCCATCAGCAGCGGCGCCAGCACATACCCGCCCTTGGAGCCGTCGCTCACGTATCCCAGCCCGTATGTAACGTCATGGGTGACCGCAACAGGATTGGCGGGAAGAAGACCTGGCGGGCACCCTATCGTTGCCGCCGCAATGCCCAGCACAATCAGGAACTTCGTTCGCGCGCCCAAGCGCCACGCATTGCCGCGTATCATGTGTGATTGTCTCCCTGCGTCTTGATCGATATGACGTAAGTATAACGCGGACTATTCAATTGATGCGCAATTTCGGAAACGAGGGTAACACTGTTGACAGAAAAGACGTAACCTGAATGCTGCAATACTTCATGGCTGGTTTCAATTGGCACACAATGCTGGGCTGACTCTGCGTTCCCTGAATTCTCTCGCAAGTAAAGATCGTGTACGCTAACGCCGAGGATACCGTGGCACGTTAGATTGGGGACCATGCCGAAACTATCCTGGAACGAAATCCGCCAAAATGCGATCCAGTTTTCCCGCGAGTGGCAAGACGCCCGTGATGTACGCGCGGAGGCCCAGACCTTCTGGAACGAATTCTTTGAAGTTTTCGGCGTGCGCCGCCGCACCGTAGCAGTGTTCGAAGACCCGGTAAAATCTCTGCGCGATACCCATCATCGCATTGACCTGTTTTGGAAGGGAACCTTTCTCGCGGAGCATAAGAGCGCGGGGGAATCGCTGGACAAGGCCCATTCTCAAGCCTTCCAATACATTCAGGAATTGTATTCCGCCGGCAGACAGGACGAAGTACCGCGGTGGGTTTGTCTCAGCGATTTTCAACGGTTCGCGCTTTACGACCTCGAACCGGAAGAACAACTCGAATTACCGCTCTGGCGGGATCACAAGTATCAACTCACCGAATTTACGCTCGCCGATCTCCACAAGCAGGTCAAGCTGTTTGCCTTCGTCATCGGCCAAAAAACGCACCGATTCGGCGAAGAAGACCCTGCCAACATCCAGGCCGCCGAGATTATGGCGAAGTTGCACGACGCCGTGGAAAGCAGCGGATACCAGGGTGAAAAACTCGAACGGCTGCTTGTCCGGCTGTTGTTTTGTCTTTTCGCGGACGATACCGGTATTTTCGAACGCACCCAATTCGAGCAATTCCTCGACAACCATACCCGCGCTGACGGCACCGATCCCGGTGCACGATTGTCACACCTCTTCGAAGTGCTCAATACGCCTGTCGAGAAGCGTGTCAATATTCTCGAAGAAGACATTGCCGCTTTTCCGTACATCAACGGCGAATTGTTCGCGGAACATCTACATATCGCCTCATTCAACCGTGACATGCGCAATAGCCTTTGCGCCGCCTGCCGGTTTGACTGGTCGCGCATTTCCCCCGCGGTTTTCGGTTCCCTGTTTCAGAACATCATGGACGACACCGAGCGGCGGCAGATCGGCGCACACTACACCACCGAACGGAATATCCTGAAAGTCATTCGCCCTTTGTTTCTGGATGCCCTGCGCGCGGAGTTTGGACTAATCAAAAATGATCGTTCTGCGCGCCGCAAGGCCCGGCTCCGCGAGTTCCATGACAAACTTGCCCGGCTGACCTTTCTCGATCCCGCTTGCGGCTGCGGAAACTTTCTCGTCATTGCATATCGCGAACTGCGCCGGTTGGAACTTGAAGTGCTCACGTTGTTGCATGAATTTGAGAAGCGGGGCAAGGAACTCAATCTCGGCGAACTTGCAAAACTCTCCCGCATCGATGTCAACCAGTTCTACGGCATCGAAATCGGTGACTGGGCCGCCCGCATCGCGGAAACGGCGCTATGGCTCACTGACCATCAAATGAACATGGAACTCACGAATTCTGCCGGGAATCTGTTCCAGCGCATTCCGTTGCGCACTGCGCCGCATATTCGTTGTGCGAACGCGCTCCGCATGGATTGGAACGACTTGATTCCGGCATTGAAATGTGCATTTATTCTTGGCAATCCACCGTTTGTGGGCAAGCATCTGATGAACTTGGACCAAAAACGCGACGCCGCCAGAATTTGGGGAAGTGAAGCGGGCGCGGGCAGCCTGGACTACGTAACGTGCTGGTATCGAAAAGCAGCGGATTTTACGAAGGGAAACTCGACGATAGCCATCGCGTTCGTATCCACCAATTCAATTTGCCAAGGCGAGCAGGCTGGATACCTGTGGAATTACCTTTTTCAATCCGGAATGCACATTCACTTTGCGCACCAAACTTTCGCGTGGCAAAGCGAAGCACGAGGAAGGGCGCATGTACACGTCGTTATTATTGGGTTTGGAAGACTGGAACCCGAAGCAAAACACATTTACGAGTATACGAAGCCCGATGCCGAACCTCATTCCGTGCCGGTGCGGAATATAAGTCCGTATTTGGTAGAAGGACCCGATTTGGCAGTCTCGCCAAGGTCTCAACCGCTATGCGATGTACCGAAAACAATGTACGGGAACAAGCCCACCGACGGCGGTCATCTCATCATAGAAGTCGAGGAAAGGGTGTGGCTCAAAAGGAACCACCCAGAATTGCTGAAATACGTGCTGCCCCTGGTGTGTGCCGAGGAGTACCTTCAAGGCAAAGAGCGGTATTGTTTATGGCTGCAATATGCGGACGTAAGCGCGATTCGCAAACACGAGTACCTCGCGAAGCGGCTAGCGGCGGTGAAGGCGTTTCGCCTGGCGAGTAAGAAAGCGCCTACCCGGGAGTTGGCTTCGATTCCCTACCTTTTTGCGGAGATCAGACAACCAGAAACCAGTTTTCTGGTTATTCCGCAGCATAGTTCCGAGAATCGCCGATACATTCCATTTGGCTATTTTCAGCCTACAACGATAATTCACAATAGCTGTACTGCAATCCCAGACGCTACGGATTTTCATTTTGGGGTACTCAGCAGCGGCATGCACATGGTGTGGATGCGACAAGTCTGTGGTCGCCTTGAATCCCGGTACCGGTATTCCGCCAAACTTGTTTACAACAATTTTCCGTGGCCGCTTGATGCGAGTCCGGCGCAACACCAAAGGGTCGAGGAGCGCGCCGAAGCCGTGCTTTCGACCCGGCAACGCTATCTGGACATGGGTCAAACCCTAACCGATCTCTATGATCCGTTTTACATGCCGGAGCCGCTCTTGAAAGCCCATCTCGCGCTTGACCGCGCCGTCGACAAGTGCTACCGCCGCGCCGAATTTATGAGTGAACGCGAACGCGTTGAATACCTTTTCGCGCTGTACGAGCAACTCGTGTCGCCGCTGGCCCAATCCATTCCGATCAAGAAGGTAAGGCGACGTTCGCCCAAGTAAGGTGGACGACGTGGACGGAGTGGACATGGTGGACGAGATGGACTGACACGGACCTACACCGACGGACGACGAGCAGGGACAGCGACGGATGGATTCGGGATGAACTTGACAACGATTTGGCGGCGGTGCAGTGTGGTAATTAGCGAATCGACTCAATGTGCGTTGGCATGGGGAGCCGCCAGTTGTCTGGACGATTTGAAGGAAGGATAGAAGTGAACGGGCCGGGCAAATCCATTCACACATGCGCTTTGCAGGTTGCGGCGGTAGTCTGTGCGGCATTTTCCGCGTTCGCCGAGGGACCCGCGGAGCCTGTGCTGTCCGCCGCCGAGATTACGGCGTTTGAACAACATATCCGGCCGTTGTTGTCGAAATCTTGTTATGCCTGCCATGGGGCGGACAAACAGGATGGCGATTTGCGGCTGGACCAGCGGCCGGCCGACATGTCGCGCGAAACGGTTGCAGGGGTTTTTCTGAACAAACCTGAGATGCAGCATCCGCACGTGGAGGTGTCGCCAGAGGATTTGGACCGTGTTCTGAATTGGATTGCGGAGGGCGCGCCGTGGCCGAAGGATGTTCCGCAGAACCTGGTTCGTCCTTCGATGGCACGGCTGATTGAAACTTCGCGAGAAACGCATTGGGCGTTCAAGCCCGTTGCGAATCCAGTTGCGCCTGAAGTAACCGATGACGGCTGGGGGCAATCGCCGATTGACGCTTTTCTGTTTGGGGCGATGCGGGAGGCGGGGCTGACGCCTTCGCCGACAGCCGCCAAACGGACCTTGCTTCGCCGCGTGCATTACGACCTTACGGGGTTGCCGCCTTCCTACGACGAGGCCGTTCGATTCGAGGGCGATGCTTCGCCCGATGCCTATGAGAAGGTGGTCGATAAATTGCTCGCGTCACCGCAGTATGGCGAACGGTGGGGACGTCATTGGCTGGACATTGCGCGTTACAGCGACACGCGCGCATCCGGCTTTGAAGATTCGCGATACTTTCCTTTTTCATACACCTATCGCGATTATGTAATTCGCGCATTCAATGAAGATTTGCCCTACAACGAGTTCCTTCTCCACCAGTTGGCGGCGGACCAGCTTGACCTCGGCGAAGACAAGCGGCCACTGGCGGCGCTCGGTTTTCTGTCGTTGGGAAGGCCGGGAAAAAATCACGATGTGATTGATGATCAAATTGATGTTGTATCGCGCGGTTTGATGGCATTGACGGTGAATTGCGCGCGCTGTCACGATCACAAGTTCGACCCGATTCCCACCGCGGACTACTATTCGCTCTACGGAATATTCCGGAGCACGCAAGCGCCAGACGACTTACCGATAATCGAGCAGCCGAATACCGGATCGATTGAATACCAGGAGTATGCGCAGGAGTTGGCGAGGCTCGAGTCGGAACGGGACAAATTTTTGGATGAACAGCGTGAAGAATTGTCGCGGCACAATCGAGAGCACGCCACGGCGTATCTTCAGGCCGCGATAGACGCGCTTGATAAAGACGACACGCAGATCGCCGTCGACGCGAAAGCCAAATCGCTTAGAACAGCGGTATTGATACGGTGGCGGGACTATGCCGCGAAGGCGTTTGAAGAGGGTCCGCCGGTGCAGCTTGATGCGCTGTCGGATGGCGGCGAAGCGCTGGTCCAACGCGCGCTCGATGCGGAGAACTCGCCGGCCAGGATTCTGCCTTCCGAATTGGAAAGTCTGCTTGAGCGCGAGACCCGGGTTCAATTGAGACAACGTGGCCTTGCGATCGAGAATCACAAGTCGACGCACCCGGGGCGTCCGGATCACGCGATGGCGGTCGAGAACACACCGGTGGCATTCGACCCGTTTGTATTCGTCCGGGGTGATCCTGAAAACAAGGGCGCGAATGTTCCCCGCCAGTTTCTGGCGGTGCTCTCGACCGATGGACAAACGCCCTACAGCGGCCACGGAAGGCTGGAGCTGGCGCGTGCCATTGCCAGCCGTGATAACCCGCTCACGGCACGGGTGCTGGTCAACCGCGTGTGGATGCACCTGTTCGGGAATCCGCTGGCAGCGACGCCCAGCGATTTTGGCATTCAGGGGGAAAAACCGGCGCACCCGGAATTGCTGGACCATTTGGCATGGACATTCATGGAAGATGGCTGGTCGGTGAAGCGGCTGATTCGGCGGATTGTTCTGTCGAGCGCGTATCAGCAGCGAAGTGACGAGGTCCACGATGGAATGGCCGCCGATCCCGCGAATTCGTTGATTTGGCGGCAGAACCGGCGCCGGCTGGATTTTGAGGCGATGCGGGACACAATCCTGAAGTCCGCGAGGAATCTCGATCTCGCGGGCGGTGGCCCTCCGCCGGACATCACCAGGATGCCATTTGCGAACCTGCGCACGGTTTACGGCGAGGTGGACCGCGAGAATTTACCGGCGATGTATCGTATTTTTGATTTCGCGCCGCCGAGTTCGCATAGTCCAAATCGTTTTCAGACGACAGTTCCGCAACAAGGCTTGTTCATGATGAACAGTGCATTCGTGGCGGAACAGGCCCGGCTGATTGCGTCGAATGTTGATGCGTCCGGGAAGGAACCTGATGGGCGCATTGCGGACATGTACCGCGCCGTGTTGACGCGTGATCCTTTGCCGATCGAACTTGCGTTGGCAAATGATTTTGTCGACGGACAGGATACGGCGGCGCCTTCGACGCCTTATTACGAGCCATCGGAATGGAAATATGGGTACGGCGCCTTGGATACGGCAACGGGAAAGGTGACCTCGTTCACCGAATTCTCTCATTGGGTAAATGAGACGTATCAGGGCGCGGACAAGTTACCTACGCCGGAATCCGGTTCTGCGCGATTGGACCGGCTGGGTGGCCATCCCGGCGGACCGGATGTTGTCGTCATTCGCCGTTGGGTTTCACCTGCAAGCGCGACGTTGTCCTGCGTCGGCGAGTTGCACCATTATTCGCCGGACGGAGATGGGGTGGCAGGGTATGTTGTGTCCAGCCGCGAGGGGATCTTGTGGAAGGGCGAAATCCAGGATCGCATGATCATCACAGTGTTCGACGGCGCGAAAATAGAGCCGGGCGATACCATTGACCTTATCATCGGATGCAAGGCAGACGATCGGGGTGACCAGTTCCGTTGGCACCCTCGCTTATACGTCAAGTCTCCGAATGCGGGAAAACTCCTCAAGCAGGATTGGTTGAGCCGATTTGATTTTCGCGGGCCGCCGCCTGAGACGCCCGTGCCGCTTACGCCGTGGGAACAGTATGCGCAGGTGCTGTTGATGAGCAACGAGTTTATGTTTGTGGATTGATGACGTTAAGAACATCCCCCTGAATCCCCCTTCAAAGGGGGACTTAAGAGCGAAGGGGGACTTAAGAAATGTGTATCCGACGTCCAAGTTACGGAGATGGAGCAGGACATGCTGCGCGACGAACACACAACAAACGACTTTATTCTCGGCCGCCGCGATTTTCTGCGCCGGACGGGCATGGGATTTGGCGCACTGGGTCTCGCGACGTTAGGCGGGGTTGAATCCGCTTTCGGCGCACAGCCGTTGGCGCGAACGCCGCATTTTGCGCCGAAGGCAAAGCGCGTTATCCATATTTTTCTGAACGGCGGCATGTCTCATGTCGATACGTTCGATCCCAAGCCGTCGCTGGTGAAATTTGCCGACAAGAAGTTGCCGCTCGAAGGCGTTCTGACCGAGCGTCCCACGGGCGGCGCGTTGCCATCGCCATTTACTTTCAAACCGTGCGGTGAAAGCGGCATTCCGGTGAGCGACTTGTTTCCTCACCTCTCGCAGTGTGTCGATGATATGTGCGTCATTCGATCGATGCACACGGACAACCCGGTTCATGGGCCTTCGCTATTGTTGATGAACTGCGGCGATGCGCGATTGCCGCGGCCAAGCGTTGGTTCGTGGGTAACGTATGGCCTCGGCACGGAGAATGAGAACCTTCCGGGGTTCATCACGATGTGCCCGGGCGGGTATCCCGAGGAAGAATCGAAGAATTGGCAGGCCGGGTTCCTTCCGGGAAACTATCAAGGCAACTACATCGACAGCCAACACACGGACGTCGAAAAACTGATTGATAACATCAAGAGCCATTACACCTCGTCGCATGGACAACGCCGTCAACTTGAACTATTGAGCGAACTGAACTCCTTGCACCAGGCGACACGCCAGGCGGACGACGCGATCGAATCGCGCATCCAATCATTCGAGTTGGCCTACCGGATGCAACTGGATGCGACCGATGCTTTTGATATTGGGCAAGAACCAGATTACGTCCGCACTATGTACGGAGAGACCGTGCAAGCGCGGCAATGTTTGATCGCGCGGCGGCTGCTGGAGCGCGGCGTGCGGTTCATTCAGCTTTGGCACGGGCCTGGCCGGCCATGGGACAGTCATGACGAAATTGACGCCGCACACCGGCGGCTGTGCATGCAATGCGATCAGGGCATCGCCGCCTTGCTGACCGATCTTAAACAGCGCGGTATGCTCGACGATACGCTGGTGGTATGCGTAGGGGAGTTTGGGCGGACGCCAACTGTGGAAATTCAGAGCGTCAATCAGGGCGTGCTGGCCGCGGGACGCGATCACAATCATTACGGGTTCAGCGCGTGGATGGCGGGTGGCGGCGTCAAAGGTGGCCATATTCACGGCGCGACGGACGAGTTCGGCTTTAAGGCCATTGAAAAACCCGTCCACGTGCATGACCTGCACGCGACCATGCTGCACCTGCTCGGTTTCGATCACACCGAGCTGACCTACCGCTATGCGGGCCGCGATTTCAGGTTGACTGACGTATTCGGAAACGTGGTTCACGATATCGTGGCCTGAGTATCGCCCCCGAATACGCACTTCAATTTTGCCGTAGCAGGTCCTCGATAATCACTGGAAATTGACAGCGCGTGCTCCGCTATCTAAAGTATGCCGTTTGAGGTGTTTCCGCGCGGGCCTGTTGTGTGCGCATGGTGGCGAATGAGTTAGCAGACCTATCGCGGGCCGGCGCATACCCCGGCAATGGAGTGGAGTTTCATGGCGAAGCGCATAATCGATCCCGGTAAGTACGCATATTTTGAAGGCGCGTTCGTGCCTGTCGAGCAGGCGAACGTGAGTATTCTGACGCATTCTTTCAATTATGGCACGGCGTTGTTCGAGGGGATTCGCGGTTACTATTGTAAAGACGATGATAACGTGCGGATTTTTCGTTTGAAAGAACACGTGGACCGGCTGGTGCGGAATTTTAATATTCTTTGCATGAACGTTCCCGAGACGCGGGAGGACATCGCGCGCATCTGCGTCGAGTTGGTCAAGCGCAGCGGGTTCAAGGAAGGCGTGTATATCCGGCCCGTTGCGTACAAGAGCGAGCGGTCGCTTGGGCCGAAACTGCACGACGTGGAAAGCAGTTTTTGCTGCTGGCTGATGAAGCTAGGCGACTACGTCGAAATCGATGCGGGGCTTGACTGCGTTGTGTCATCGTGGCGCCGTTTGTCCGACAACGCGATTCCCAGCCGCGCCAAGAGTGTCGGGAGTTATATTAACTCCTCGCTGGCCGCGAGCGAGGCAAAGCAGGCGGGATTTGACGAGGCGATATTCCTGCGGGAAAACGGCAGCGTATCCGAAGGCAGCGCCATGAATTTGTTCATGATCATGGATGGCAAGCTCATCACGCCGCCGCCGACAGCGGACATCCTTGTGGGCATCACGCGGAACACGGTGATGGAATTGGCGCGCACGGAGCTCGGTCTCGATGTCGTCGAGCGGGACATTGCGCGCACGGAACTTTATGTGTGCGACGAATTGTTCTTTACCGGTACCGGGGCGCAGGTCGCGCCCGTCCGGTCTGTGGACCGCCGGAATATTGGCGACGGCAAGCCGGGGCCGATCACGCAGCAGCTACAAAAATTATATTTCGATGTCGTGCTGGGCAAAGTGGAAAAATACGCACACTGGTGCACAACGGTTTATTGAGGGCATTCAATGGCCGAACAAAGCGTCTGGAAGGGCAGTCCTTCGCAAATCGTCAACCTCGGCATTTTTGTGGTTTGCGGACTGACTTTTTTTCTCGTCGTTCCGATCTTCATCGCGTTCTGGTACTGGTTGAAGACGCGGTCCGACGTGTACGAGATGACGACGGAACGCATCCTGCACTCGACCGGCGTGTTCTCACGCAACACGGATACGCTCGAGTTGTATCGTGTGAAGGATATTCACGTTGATCAACCCCTGTTCCTGCGGATATTCAAGCGCTGCAACATTCTGCTTAACACGTCCGACCATACGACCCCCATTTTCGTTTTGCCGGCGATGCCCTTTGGCGCGGGCATTCAGGATCATTTGCGCACCCACGTTGAAAAACGGCGTGACGAGAAGCGCGTGCGCGAAGTCGATTTAATGGGCGATAACGTCTAATCCATGGCGGAACTCCGTAGCTATTTCGTTCTCGACAGTCTTCAGGAACAGTTGGCGTCGTTCATGGCGTCGACGGTTCAGGGGTATATGCCGGTTGCGGGAATGGCGAACCTATTTGTCGAAGTCTCACCCGGAATGGAGATTGTGCGTCTGCTGGATATAGCGGTGAAGGCGACAGACGTGAAGCCCGCTATCCAGGTGGTGGAACGCAGCTTCGGCACGCTCGAAGTGCATTCGGAATCGCAGGCGGACGTTCGGCAGGCGGGTAAGGCCGTGTTGGACGCGCTGGGCGCGAAGGAATCGGACCGGATCAAGCCGCGGATTGCGTCGAGCACGGTGATCCGAAAAGTCGATCCGTATCAGGCGAGTCTTATCAATAAAAGCCGCGACGGTTCGATGCTGCTGGCTGGGCAAACCTTGTTCATCGTCGAGACGCAGCCGGCGTTGTACGCGATACTCGCGGCGAATGAAGCGGAGAAGGCGAGCAAAGTGACGTTGGTGGATTTGCGGCCCTTTGGTAATTTTGGACGTTTATACCTTGGTGGAGATGAGGCGGACGTTGTGGTGGGGAGTGAGGCGGCGATGAAGGCGCTGGAAGGATTGAGTGGGCGGGCGGAGGTGTTGGGCTGAATTCCCGTTGGTGGGTGGCAGGCGACTGGACTGGGATGGAGACCTTCGGTCGTGGCGGTGGCGCGGTCGGGAGACCGGCCACAACTTGGGTTGAGGCGGCGGCGACGTTCAATTACGATTACGAATACGATTACGAATACCAGTACGAGTACGATTAGGATTACGAGCACGATTACGAGCACGAGTACGAGTACGAGCACGAGCACGAGCACGAGCCGAGCACGAGCATGAGCATGAGCATGAGCATGAGCATGAGGTGGGGCAGGGGGAATTGGAAAAAGGAGAACCAGCGAAATGGCTGATGCATTGGGGATGGTGGAAACGCGCGGGTTTGCGGCGATGGTCGAGGCTTCGGACGCTATGGTAAAGGCGGCCAAGGTGGATTTGGTCGGCTACGAAAAAATCGGCGGGGGATATGTCACCGCGGTGGTGCGCGGGGATGTTGCCGCGGTGAAAGCCGCATGCGAGGCCGGCGAACGCGCGGCGCGGAGCGTGGGCGAGGTGGTGAGCGTGCATATCATTCCGCGTCCGCATGCGAATGTGGATGTGGTGTTGCCGCTGGGCCGGCGAGATGAAGCTGCGAAGGAAATGAAGAAGTAAAAGGCCTTCCGAGCGCGAGGTCTTCTCTGCAGGTGAGTTGCGTAACTTTTTTGGAATAACATGCAAATCGGTCGCGTAGCAGGCACAGTTGTTTCCACCGCGAAGGAGCCTACTCTTGAGGGGCGCAAACTGCTGGTGGTGAAAATCCTCGATCTGGATGCGAAGGAAACGGGGGCGTATGTCGTGGCCATCGACGCGGTTGGTTCGGGCGTAGGGGAAGTTGTTCTCGTGGCGTCGGGGAGTTCCGCGCGTTTGACCGAGGCCACGCGAGACAGGCCCAGTGACGCGGTCATCATGGCTATTGTCGATACGTGGGATATTGACGGGACGACGAAATGGCGGAAGAGCTAGGCCCGGAGCCCGGCGCGCCGCCGGAACCGCCAAGCCTTCCCGAACCACCCCCTCCGCCTACCCGGCCCACTGGCCTTGATTTGCTCAAGGCGCTTGCGATTATCTGGACCGCACTTATACTTGCCAATATTGCAGTTGCAGTAATCTTTGTGACGCTGCATATCATGCGGGGCAAAATCGGCTTTCCAGCAATTGATCCTCGCATGTTGCTGGTTGGCGCGGCGGTGGATTGGGTTGTCACGTTCTGTGTCATTACGTATTTCGCCGCGTGGAAATATCACCGTACCTTTCATGACGGGTTCTATCTCTACAGGGTCAGCGCCAGAACGGTTTTCTTGAGTGTTCTTATTGGTGTTGGTGGCAGTATTGTGGCGACCATCGTCATGAGGTATTTCGCGACCGGTAATGCGCCGCTGTATGACATCGCATTCAATGAATCGGAAGACGGGATCGTACGGATGTCCCTGGTGTTCGCGTTTTTCGCTGTGGTTGTGCCGCCGCTCGAGGAGTTGTATTACCGCGGATTCCTGTTTCCGGTTTTTTCGCGATTGCTGAACGCCAAACTTGCAATCGCGATCGTATCCATCTGGTTTTTGTCGATTCATGTCCCACAGATGTATGGCGAGTGGGCGGCAATAGGCGTCATCGCGTGCATGAGTGTGGTTTGGACGTTGCAACGGCACCTGTACGGATCGCTCTGGCCGTCTTTGCTGAGCCACTGGACTTACAATGGTTGTCTTATCGTGCTGCAGCTTGCCGCTGAATATTTGATGGAGACTTGACGCTTTGCCTTCACCAGAAACCGTCGACAATGCAGTCGTGCTCGCCCGCGCGGCGTTTCTTGAAATGGAACAACGCAGTCTCGACTTGCGTCACGCGATAATCGCCGCAATGCGGGAGGCGGCGCTGGCGCATGTGAAACAACTTTCGATTCTGGCGGTTGAGGAAACCGGACTGGGGCGCGCGGAAGACAAGATTAAGAAAAACCTGCTGGTAACTATAAAGACGCCCGGTCCCGAAATGCTGGAACCCAGAGCGAAGAGCGGGGACCACGGCCTCATGCTGATGGAGCGCGCGCCGTATGGCGTGATTGGCTCGATCATTCCGACGACGAACCCGACCGAGACGGTTATCAATAATTCGATTGCGATGGTGAGCGGCGGGAATGCGGTGGTGTTTAACGCTCACCCAAGCGCCAAACGTTGCTCGAACCGGTGTGTCGAAATTCTGAATGATGCCATTGTGCGCGCGGGTGGCCCCGCGCATCTTGTTATCGCCGTCGAAGACCCGACAATTGAGACGGCGCAGGCACTGATGAAGCACAAGGACATTGCGCTGCTGGTTGTGACGGGCGGGCCAGGCGTCGTTCGCGAGGCGATGCTTTCGGGCAAGAAGGTCATTGCCGCCGGACCGGGGAATCCGCCAGCAGTGGTTGATGAGACCGCGGATATTCCGCTGGCGGCTCGCAACATCGTCGCTGGCGCATCACTGGACAACAACATTATCTGCACGGCGGAAAAGGAAGTTGTGGTCGTCGCGTCCGTGGCCGACGAACTCAAGCGGGAAATGATTGCGAACGGTTGCGTGGAAGTCACCGGCGGAGACATCGAACGGTTGTGCGCGGTCATCTTCGACTCGCGACAGGGCAGGCAAGGCGTGATCAACAAGAAATGGGTGGGCAAGAACGCGAATCTTATCCTGCGCGAAATCGGAATTGACGCCCCGGCATCAACCCGGCTGGCGATCTGCGAAGTAGACCGGGACCATCCCTTGCCATGGACCGAGCAATTGATGCCGGTCATACCGATCGTTCGCGTCGCGAACGTTGATGACGCCATCGAACTCGCGTTGGCGTACGAAGGTGGCCGCCGCCATACCGCGACCATGCACTCACGCAACATCGACAAACTGTCGAAAATGGCGCGGCTGGTCAATTGCTCAATCTTCGTCAAAAACGGTTCGACATTCGCGGGGTTGGGTATGGGCGGCGAGGGTTACACGTCGTTCACCATCGCCAGCCCCACGGGCGAGGGGATGACTTCTCCGATCAGCTTTACGCGGGAAAGACGGTGTACGTTGGTGGATTCGTTCAGAATTGTATGAAACAAACCGAACTGCGGAAATTTGATTAAATGCGCGTAACGCGATTAACCCAAGTTTCTAAGGCGACCAACTCCAACCTTGCAAGCATAAGGCATCGATAGTATTAGGGATAGTGCAGGCGATGGAAAATTGTTCTAATTTTTTGTCTTCTGATTGGGCGAAAAGGATACCCCGAACGATAGATTCTTGGTCCAGAATCAAGGAGCCGCTGTCACCGCGTCCGCTCATTTTTTCGATGAAAAACACATCGTGAAATTCATACTTTAGTTCCTCATAACTGCCGTTTCGTCGTAGAACCTTTCGTGTTATTTCGGCAGTCATGCCAACCGACTTGATGAGCCCGCACGTTACACCCGTGGTGGTTCCGCTCTTCCATACGCGCATATCAATCACAGGTTCTCCTATGCCCGTTGGCGTTCCGAGTCCAGCTATCTCGTGACATACGTCATTGTTATTGTTAACTTTAGCGACGGCGGCATCCGATTTCATCCCGACGAGGAGCCACTCAACCGACTCGGTTACAATCGCGAATATGTCGCCGCTTTCCGGTTGCACAATATATCGGCCTCGGCCTCGAGTCCTGCTATCGAAGTCGCCCATAACATGCCCACACGAGACAACGTGTTTTTCACCGCTCTTGTTGGTGATAACTCCACCAAGCGTGCCAAGTCCTCCTGACCGGGGAGCGATGCACGTTCCGCCTTTTGCGGGCCGTTCATACTTACAATTGCCCATCGAGAATTCCATAGCACCAGTCACTGCACTAGCCGTTGACAGATTTACGCTACGCCCGGAGAGGATGGTGACTACGATATCAGGAACCTTTTCGCGGCCGCCTGGCGAGACGAAAAATGTCAGGACATAGTCAAACTCATTTTGGGTTGAATGAAATATGCGACCTATGCCCAGAGCTTGGAGTTCCGGCAACTCCCTCTTGAATTGTGAGAAAAGGTCAGGAATCTTTGCTCTCAATTCGAGTAAGAATTCTGGGGAAATCATCTAGTCGATTCCTCGCCAGGGCATGCGTGAATCATACGGTTTTCGATTAACAAGGATCACTCATGGAGTTGCATCCTCCGCCAGTAACAACTTCACAATAATCCGCGGGATCGGCGAGATCGCGGGTGCAAACGCCGCTAAAGCAACATTTATAGTTGCCGCCATCGACAAACTGCCCGCCACCGTCTTGTTGAAGAATACGGATAGGGTAAGGGGGAGCGCAGTGTGGTTTTGCCAAACAAGGTCGAAGGATGCCAAGGCCTCTTGCCATAAGAATCAGTTGACGTGTTTGCGAGCTAACATTTGACGCTTGTTGGGTAAACAACTGCCGGAAAGTCAGCGACGGAAACGCCGTCAGCGCGCCCCCAGCGGCAGGATCGGGAAACTGAGCTGCCCACAATAACGGAAAGAATCTTGGATACTTTAGCGTATCGTAGGCATCAGCTGAAGCATGGCTGCAGGGTACATACACTCCATTGGCGCAGAGAACGTGGAGCAATGAACCAACGTCATTTTCAGTTTCTCCTGGATGACGTCCATTGGTGATTAGGTCTTCCATGGTTCGTGCGAGCCAAGCAGGATTGGTTGCTAGATAAGTGGTTATAATCGCAGTGGCGTTGACGGCTTTTGGCGGATCGATGAATGTCTGGACCGCCCCGAGGTCAGTGTCGACTGTAACGGCAGCGATAGGCAAAGCCAGCAAATACCGCTGGAGAACAGAACTGAATGGTCGCCGGTAAATGTCATCCATGGTCATACGATTAAATACAGGCGCCCCGTCTACATTGTTGTCGCCCATGAACAACGCCAACCGGCAATGCGGACCCGCCTGTAGCGCGTAATCAACTCGATATGGCATTACTATTTCTCCTCATTCGTTGTTCAATCTGCTTTGGCACCCCAAACACCGGTGACTTTTGGAGATGTGATTGTGGCATCGTGCTGCAAACAGGAAATTCAAAACTTCCTCTCGTTTTGATTTTTCCGCCACCATCACCCGAAATATATCAGTATTACACCCATCAGCCCCATCCATTTATAGCACAGAACCGTCAGATTGGCAACAACAAAAAATCCTCGAAGGGATAACGGCAAGCCCCAATGGAGTTGCACAGGCTCGCACCCTGGAACACTCGTGCGGGTAGGACGGGAACCCGGGCGATACTGTTATTCTCTATTATTGACACGCCATGAAATCATATAAAGCACGCTTAAGGGATTGGCTCCCCGCAAAAGCGGCAGGCGTTTTCGTGGTATTGATTGTCTTCCTGGCGGCCCCGCTGATTTCTCTTTGATTGCGCGGGAGTACCGGGAAGGGGGTTCGACGTGAATTCGTTGGACGTCACGAGTCTTATGTGCGGGAGCGCTGGGGGAACCCCACGCGGGAACAGGGCGGCAGGACAGGCGAAAGACTGCTGGTGTATGAACAAACTCATCAATCCAAATTTGGCCCGCGGATCAGAAAAAAGACGGTAGTGCTCAACGAAAATGATATTGTTTTGGATGTTCGCTGGAACATGTAGAAAGGGCTGAAGACCACCTTGTCAGTTTTGGGGATGATAGAGTTCGCCGGCATTGCTGTGGGCATACGCGGAAGCGATGCGATGGTGAAGGCGGCGGCGGTGGAGTTGATTGAATCGCGGCCCATCACGCCGGGGCGGTATATGTCGCTGGTGACGGGGGACGTGGCTTCGGTCGAGGCTGCGGTGCGGGCCGGAGTCGAGGCGGCGGGCGCCGGGCAGGTAATCGAGCATTTTGTGCTTGCGAACTTGCACGAGCAGGTTTTGCCCGTGATTCGGGGACAGGCCGTGCAGCGGGTTATTGATGCGATTGGCGTGTTGGAGACTACGTCGGCGGCGGCGATCGTGGAAGCGGCAGACGCGGCGTGCAAGGCGGCGCCGGTCTTGCTCATTACACTTCATTTGGCGAACCACATCGGTGGCAAAGGGTATGTCACGTTTACGGGCGCGGTGGCGGATGTCGAGGCGTCGGTTGGCGCGGGCGCGGCGGTTGCCGGGGCGCATTTGATTGAGCGTGTTGTGATCGCGAATCCGTATCCGGAGTTGCATGCGTATTTGTTGCGCCGGCACGAGTGGTAGTTGGCTGGACGCGAAGCCGGAGCTTCGGGCTTTGTATTCCCAAGCTGGGAGCTTGGGAACGAGGGAGAATCGGATTTGATTCCGGGTAAAGTTATTGGGCGGTTGGTGGCGAGCCAGGCATTGCGTGCTTTTGATGGGGTGCGGTTTTTATTGGTGCAGCCGATTGATGAGAATAAGGCCGGGGCGGGCCAGCCCATTGTGGCGTGCGATGCGATTGGCGCGAACGTGGGGGAGTTCGTGTTCATGGCGCAGGGCCGTGAAGCTACGTTTGTTTTGCCGGATAAATTTAATCCCGCGGATTTGACAATTGTAGCGATTATTGATCAAGTTACGTGAGGGAAAATCGATGACGATGACGAGCACGAGCACGAGCACGAGAAAGAGAAAGAGGTAATAAGACCGAACCGCGCGTGCTGCGTAGTGTCCAAACTCACAGGGTAATTTCCGCGATGGGATACGTTTGATGAAGCTGGCCAGGGTGATTGCGCAGGTAGTATGCACGCAGAAGCACGCATTTTATCGCGGACAAAAAACGTTCATGGTGAAACCTTTGCGGCTTGACGGTACATTTGAAGGCCAAACGATGGTTGCCGTGGACCGGGTACAATCGGGGCCGGGCGACACCGTGCTGGTCATGCAAGAAGGGAGTTCCGCGCGGTTCATGTTCGGCGAGGCGGAAGCTCCCGTGCGCAGTGTCATCGTTGGTATAGTCGATAGCGTTGATTTGGAGGGGTAGCATGACCGAACTCGATCTCCGGAAAATGATCTGCGAGGCAGGCCGCCGCCTGTATGCCAAGAACCTCGTCGCGGCTACGGATGGCAACATCAGCGTGCGGCTCGGGCCGGGGCGTTTTCTATGCACGCCCAGTGGCGTTTCAAAGGGGTTCATGCAGGTGAACGACCTGATAGTGGCCGACGCGAAGGGCAACAAACTCTCCGGCGACGGAAAGGTCACCTCCGAGTTCACCACCCACCTCGCGGCATACGAAGAACGGCCCGAAATGAATGCCGTTGTCCACGCACATCCGCCGAAGGCGCTCGGCTTCACCATTGCGGGCGTGAGTCTGGCGGATTGTGTGTTGCCCGAAGTGATTTACACGATCGGCGGAATTCCGACCGCGGACTACGCAACCCCTGCCACCCCGGAGGGCGCGGTCGCCATTCGCGGGCTCATCCGCAAGTGCGATGCCCTGATGATGGACCGGCACGGCGCGCTGACCGTCGGTTCGACCGTGTTTGATGCGTACTTCAAAATGGAAAAAATCGAGCACGCGGCGGAGTCGCTGTTGGTTGGACGGTTACTTGGGAACGTCCGCCGCCTGGCTGGCCCCGAAATCGAAAAGCTCTATAAAGTGCGCGAGGCCTATGGGGTTTCGGGTGTGGCGTATAAATGTTCAGACGAATGCGAGACGGCCGGCGAGACGATGCAGCCTTCTGAGCCCGAAATGGATAAAATCATTGAGGACACGTTAAAAGTACTTGGACGGGGCTGATTTTGAAACGTTTTAACCCTTGTGGAGGAATAATTTACGTCAAAGTGAGCATACTGCGCGGTAGGGTTGTAAATGAGCTAATCCTCCGAGTACTATAAATACGGTACAGGCAATCATTTTGCTAGTTTGGCGGAGGGGGTAGTATCATTGAGCATGATGGCAAGAGTGCATCATTCCTTGTCAGAGTCGATTGGTTACAGTTAATGGCCCTCGGAGTACCGTAAAAGTGGGACAGGTTCGTGAAGGAGACAAGAACCGGCTGTGCCCCAGTTGCCGCATGGAAATCAGCGTTCTGGCGGTCAAGTGCCGTTTTTGCGGTGAGTCGGTGGGTCGTCCCCGCGATGAAGCCCGAAACCTTACCATAGACGATCTTGGTGGTGAGACGGTCCGCCATTATGCTCCATCGAGCAGCGTAATGGAGGCGATGGAAGCGTTTCGCTCCGAGTACGAGTTCAAAAGCAATCCGCCTCCGGACGCCGAACCCGCACGCAAATCAATGTTCGGCATCGCCGGGAAAAAGAAAGGTGATCCGAATAGCGGGACCGCCGAAGAAGGGTTGCCGCAACTCGACGAACGCAGCCAGGCCCTTGCCTCCCTCGCCATGCCATCGGGCAAACCAACAGCGACGTTCAAACGATCCAGAGGGCCCAGCGCGGCGCAACGTGCAGTTCAGGTTGCCGGGATTCTAATCGGACTGGTCGTGCTTTATTTTGGGGGAACTTTTGCGTACAGCTACTTCACGGCGGCGCCGGTAGTGCCTGATCGCGTCAACCACAACCCGGCCGAGCGAATCCTTGCAAGCGGTGGGGACCCCAAGCAAGCGGTTATTGATGCGGCCAACGCGCTGGCCAAGGAACAGCACCCGAAGAACAAAGAAATACTCGAACAGGCGCAATTGGCCTTCGCAAAGAAAATTCACGATTTGTTGGACGCGAAGCCGTGGACGCATCAATCATTGCGCGACGCCGCACGAAACGTCAACGACGTGTTCAAGGTCGATCGCAGCGGAGAAATTCGAAAGTTGCACGAAGAAGTCACCGCGGAAACCTTTGCATACCAGATGTCGGTGAACCAGATTTCGGATGATTCGGCGACTTTTGGATTAAGCAGGCCCTCGACCGCGGCAACCGACCGATCGGTCAACGTGAAAGCCGGCGAAATGATTGATGGCCGGTTTAAGGTCATCGCCATCAAACGCGACAGTGTACAGGTTCAAGACACGCTACGCGACAATCGTCCGCTGACATTTAACTTGAACGATACGGTGATTACGTCTCCGTAGGCCCGAACCGATATTCGTTGCAACGCGGCACGCCTGCCGTGTTACAATCGCGGCTTCCGGGGGAAATAACAGGCCGCGATTCGCGGGCTTTCGTATCCCGTCAAAGACAAGGAGCACCCGAAATCGTATGCGCGCCAGCGGAACGTCGTTTCATATCTTTGTTGGGCTTGGGCTGCTACTCAGCGCGGTCTCCTGCGGTACGTTTGGCCGGGGTGGTGATGAGCAGGCAAGCGTTGCCGCCGCGCCAAGTGCGCAGGTCACGGATGACGGCGCCGACAGGGAAGCGCGGTTGCGAGAGGCCGTGAATAATTATATTCAGTCCACAGGCCAAGCCAGTTCCGAAGCTGGCAGCAAGCTCGTACACATGCGGCCGTATTTTTTCAAAGAATACTACCTCTACCCGGCGGGGTCCGCGGAAGCGGTCATCGACATGCAGGAAACGGAATCGCGCACCGTGCCTTACCGCGCACAGGTGACGATTAGGAAGCAGCGGTTCGCCACAAAGATGCATCGCAAACGCGAAGAAGCAACCGCTGATTCAAACTATTTTCGAGACACCGGCGCCGAAACGCAGACCTTCGAGATGCGCAATGGGCGCTGGTACCGCGCGGGTAGCCTGTTTGTCGCGGAGCTCACCGAAGAAAATGTGAACGGAGAATGGGTCCCGGCGCAGGAAGAAGTGGAGCGCACTGTCGCGGCCGAAGAAGAAGGCTCAGAGAGTTGGTGGCAACGCGCGTGGTCCACCGTGACCGGGCGCTAGCCCAGTCGCGCAATGCAGTGGCCTGCGAGTCCGCCGGGCAGGAACGCGGCATGGTTGATTATCGGCACGGCGTTCGTTGCATCCTGCATCGGCGCATTCTTTAGCTCGCAGGGCGATCTTGCGAGCAGCCGCCTTGCGACGGTTTACAGCTTGACCGAACATTCCACATGGTTCATCGATCAGCCTGATAACACTTTTGCCGCCGATACTATCGACAAGGTAGCCGTAGGAGGTATCGAGGAAGACGGTGTGATGCGGGGTGGACGGCTTATCTCGAGCAAGCCGCCCATCATGCCCTTGGCCATGACAGGTGTCTATCTTGCCACGCGGGCCGTCACCGGGTGGACACTTCAACGTGCGGACGATGTCGATGCCCTGCTAGTTGTCCTGACTGTATTGTTGGTATCTGGCGCGTTTCTGGTCACGCTGAATTTCTTCTACAAAACGATCTCCTTCTTCGAGGTGTCTGCCGGGAAAAAAATATTCCTGCTTACCTCACTTGCTTTCGGTACGCAACTCGCCGGATACAGCATTACCATCAACAACCACGTTCCGGCCGCGGCGGCACTTATGGTTGCCATTTATCTTGCGCTCGGAATTCTCGGTCAAAAAGTTTCTCCGTCGCCGTGGCGGTTTGCGGCATTTGGATTCATCGGCGCGCTCGTGCCGACACTCGACATGCCAGCCGGTATCTATATTGCCGCGCTGGGTTGCGCGCTCTTATGGAAGTTTCCGCGACAAACGGCGATGTGGACACTCCTGGGCGGTGTATTGCCATTGGCCGTTCACTTCGGAATCACCTGGTCGGTCACCGGAAGTTTTTTGCCCGTGCAAATGCGCGAAACGACTTATATGTACGAATCGGCATACTGGCGGCATCCGCTTGGAATCGATGCGCTGAGCGAACCCAAGCTCAACTATTTGTTTCACACAACATTCGGGCGCTGCGGCGTTTTCCTGCTTTTCCCCGTGCTATTCCTTGGGATTCTGGGTGTCAGCACATCGGTGGACCAAACCCGTTTTATGCGAACCGGCGCAATCTCCGCGCTCGCTTGTTTTTTCATCCTCGTCGCGTACTACGTTTCTTCGACGAATAATTACGGCGGCGAGTCGTATGGATTTCGCTGGTACATTGCGTCGATGCCGGTACTTCTGCTGATGGCAGTGCCTGCCGTGCAACGCATGCAACGGCGCTGGCAATGGGCAACCGCGGGACTGTTCCTGTTGGTGTCGTGTTACTCGACCGCGGAATCCACGGTGGTGGGTTGGCAATCGGGCATGGAATGGACCAGCCGCATTTTCGGACCAGCCTACGAACAAGTGTCCACGGAATGAACTGAGGGGACTGTCGCCGGCATCGCGTTTCGGATGCCGGGGCCTGTCCCCCGCATTTACCATTTCGGCAAGGGCTTCTTCATCCACACCTCGATCACGCGCTGATACTCGGCCGAGAATTCATCTGATACGGGTAGTGTCTGCGCGCGGTGTTCGAGTTTTTTGTACAAAAGCCCGACACCAAGCACGACAAGACTTGGCGGAAGGATGAAGTAAAGGCATTCGATGGTATTCAACGCGCCCATCATCACGCCCGCTACGAATACGGGCACGGGAACAATCAGGAGCAGAATTTGAACCAATGCTGAATACATTTGTTTCGCGACCATGGATTTGAACGATTCCATGTGTTGCCATGTTGAGATCGCGGGAGTATTTCGCACAAAGTGGAGAATCCCATTGCCGGTTACTATGGAATTACAAATGGCGAAAAAGGGGAGGACCAGCATGACGCTGATCAAAGCCTCACGCACCGCGCGGTCCGGCCTTGTCTATGCCGAGGTAGCGCATGCTGGCAATTGTGTTCTTATGCGTCTCGAGCACGTAGTTCAATTGCAGGCCGGTTTTCTTGAGTAATGCGAACGCGCGCGGCAGGTCAAGAACGCCTTGGCCAAGGCCGAGGTGATCGTCCATTTTCCCCATGCAGTCGTTGACATGAACATGCCGGAGATGTTCGCCGCAGGTGTCGATCCATTCTTTGATATCAAGTGACGAATGTATCGCGGCGTGGGCGACGTCCAGGCAAAGTTTGAAGTACGGCGAGTCGATTGCATCCGCGACCTTTCGCGCGGGAACGGGGTCGTCTTCAAACATGTTTTCGATGTAAATCGGCATGCGCCGCAGCTCTGCCTCTTCGACGAGTTCCGGCCAGAACCGAAGGCTTTCGTCGTGATAACTCTTTTTATAAACAGGCACGCGGATGACGGGATTGAATTGGCTATGAAACAGCACGTACTGCGCGCCGATAGCCTCCGCCATGTCGAACGCGCGGAGGTAGCGAATCCGGCAAACTTCGCGAATTTCGGGATCGGGACTGTGGTGAATGGTGTCGATAAACGGCCCGTGGAGTCCGATGGGTCCTTTTAATTCCGCTGTCTTCGCCGACATCTGCTGAAGTAGTTTGGACGTGTCTTTCGCAAGGTACTGTGGAAACCCGAAGGTCTGCACCTCGACGCCCACGCCGTAATCGCGCGCCAAGCGAAGCTCGTATGCATGTTCCAGCGCAACCGCTACCATAACGCGCTTGCGCGGAATCAACGGCTTACTGAGGCTGACTATTGTTTTCGGCATCGGCGGCCTGCTCTTTTCGCTGCACTGCGATTTCCCGGCGATACTTCGCAACTGCCCGGTTGTGCTCTTCCAATGTTTCGGTGAATGTATGCGTTTTGCCATCGGCATTGGACACAAAAAACAGAAAATCGGTATCAGCCGGTTGCAACGCCGCCCAAAGCGATGCCGCTCCCGGGCTGGATATGGGCCCCGGCGGCAACCCCTCGTTGCGATAGGTATTGTACGGAGAATCGATTGCCTTATCACTATCGAGGAGGCGCTGTCCATATTTGTCGAGGGCGAATTGCAATGTGCTGTCAAAATCGAGTGTCATGTTTCGTTCGAGGCGATTATAAATCACTGAAGCAATCGTCGCGCGTTCATCTTCAACACGGGACTCTTCTTCGACCAGCGACGCGACAGTCACGATCTCGAGCATCGTATGGGATGGCGTGGAGGGAAGAGTATCCAATGACTCGGCGTAGCGCTTTTTGAATTGGTCCGCCATGCGCCGGACCAGGTCCTCCGCCTTGGGTTCCTCCGTGAAGAAATAGGTGTCCGGCATCAGGAAGCCTTCGAGGGTGGAAACATTCAGGCCAACCGATCGAATCAGTTCGGGGTCGGATGCGGCGCGAATGAACGCTTCGCCGTCTTTAAGTTGCAACGCCGTTTGGCGGATTGTCTGACCCTCCGCGACAGTGACCTTGAAGCGCGAATCGGAAATATTCGGACCTTCTTGCAGCATCCGGAGTATTTCCGTTGGCGACAATCCTTTCGGAATGTCGTAAAAGCCCTGCTTGATTGGAGTCTTCACTTTGTCCAACCGCACCGCCATGCGAAAAAGTATGGGGTGGTCGATCAACGTTTGCTGTGTCAGGACTTCGCCCGCTTTCGCACCCGTGACTCCGGGCGGAATTTCGATCCGCACCAAATCCCCCGGCGTTCCTTTTCCAGTAACGTGATCGTAAACGAGATACGCGCCAAACGCCACGCCTACTGTTAACACCGCGCCCAGTCCAATGCAGAAAAGGAATAGGCGGAACAGCACGCGCGCGCAGGAGGGCTTCGGCTTTTTATCCGGCGAAGTGGAATTGGTCATGCTTCGCCCGATTTTTTTTCGTGGGCGCGGCGGTCGAGAAACACTTGGAGGATGCGTTGCGCGGCAGCTTTATCGATGAGGCCTTTCCGCTGCTTGCGCCGCACACCGGCATCGATCAACTCGCGCTGGGCGGCTGCGGTCGAGTAGCGTTCGTCTTGAAGCACAATGTCTATGGGGATGGAATTGCGCAGGAGTTCAACAAAGGCGAGCACCTTTTCCGCTTGCGGTCCCTGTTTGCCTTCGAGATTGAGCGGCAGGCCAACCACGAGGCAACAGGTATCGGTTTCGGCGACGAGCGCGCGAACGGCTTCCGCATCAGCTTCCGGCGATTTTACGGTAATGACGGAATGCGGCTGCGAAATGATGCCGAGCGGATCGCTCACCGCGACGCCAATGCGCACATTGCCTACGTCTAACGCCATGCAGCGGCCATACTCCGGCACCGTGCTTATCCTATCAATGCCTTGAGGATTTCAGGCGCCTTCGCAATCACGTCTGGCAGATGCTCGGGATGTTTACCGCCAGCCTGCGCAAGATCGGGACGTCCACCGCCTCCGCCGCCGACAATGGGCGCGAGCTGTTTTACGAGATCGCCGGCCCGCACTTTTCCGGTGAGGTCTTTTGAAACACCGACACACAACGATGCTTTTCCCTCGCTTGCGCTACCCAATACGAGTACGCCCGACGGCAACCTCTCGCGGAGTTTGTCCATCACTGCGCGAAGCCCTTCGGCGTCCTGACCGTCGATCTGCACGGCGAGCAGTTGCACGCCGTCGACGCGCTGCACGCGATCGAGGTAATCGGTTTGCGCGCCGACAGCCGCTTGCTGTTTCCACTTGGCCACCTCGCGTTGCAAACGTTTGTTCTCGTCGAGCAAGGATTGCACGCGCGATTCGAGGTGTTCCGGAGTGGTCGCCAGCAATTGCAGCGCAACCTGTAGGTTGCGTTCGCGCGCTTGAAGCGCGTCCACCGCGGGTTCGCCGCATACCGCCTCAATGCGCCGCACGCCGGCGGCAATGGATGATTCCTGGGTGATTTTGAAGTAGCCAATCACGCCGGTTGTATGGACATGGGTGCCGCCGCAGAGTTCCATGCTGATATCGCCTACTGTCACGACGCGGACAACGTCGCCATATTTTTCGCCGAACAACGCCATCGCACCAGCGGCGCGCGCGTCCGTCAGCGGCATCTGCCGAATTGAGACGGGCGTATCGGTCCGAATGAACTGGTTTACCTTTCGCTCGATATCCAGCAAGCGCGCGCCGCCGATTCCTTCGAAGTGGGTGAAGTCGAAGCGCAGACGCTCTGGTGTTACCAGCGAACCGGCTTGATGGACATGATCGCCCAAAATGTCCTGCAACGCGGCCTGCAACAGGTGGGTGGCTGTGTGATGACTCATTGTCGCCGTGCGCGCGTGTTCATCGACGATTGAGTGGACCGTATCGCCGTCACGCAGCGCGCCCTTGGTGATGCGCGCATGATGCGTTACAAGCTTGCCTACCGGTGCTTTTGTTACGCTGATGTGCGCGCTGCCGTTGACGCGGTCGAGATAGCCTACATCGCCGATCTGACCGCCGGATTCCGCGTAGAAAGGGGTCGCGTCCAGGATGATCTCGCCCTCGTCGTCGCGTTGAAGCGATTTGACGCGCTCGCCGTTTCGCACAATAGCCTTGATGGTCGCCGTGCCTTGCATCGTATCGTAGCCGGTGAACGCCGTGTCGCCCAATTCCGTGTGCAGCAAGCGATAGATCGGGGAGAGGGCATCCGCGCCGCTGCCTGTCCACGCGCTACGCGCCTGTTCGCGCTGGCGCTTCATGGCGGACTCGAAGCCGTCGCGATCAACAGCATACCCGTGGTCTACGGCGATGTCCGTCGCGAGATCAAGGGGGAATCCAAATGTATCATGGAGCTTGAACAATTCATCCCCCGGAATGGTTTTGTCGCCCGACTTGGCGAGTTTCTCGAACATGGCATCGAGTATGCCCATTCCACGCGCGAGTGTGCTTTGAAAGCGTTCTTCCTCGGTCACAATAATTTTGGTTATTGATGAACGGCTTTCGGCCAGTTCGGGATACTGATTGCTCATGCGGTCCACTACGGTGTTCACTACTTCGTGGAGGAACGGTTTTTCCAAACCGATTTCTCTGCCAAATCGCGCGGCGCGACGCAACAAGCGTCGCTCGACATAGCCGCGTCCCTCGTTACCAGGAAGCACACCGTCGGCGATCATGAATGAAAGCGCGCGCGCGTGGTCCGCGATGACGCGGTAGGGCACCGGATTCTTTGCGTAGGAGATTTTGCTGAGCGACTGAGTTGCTTCGATGATGGGGTAGATGCCGTCGGTATCGAAAACCGTTTCCTTGTTTTGCAAAAGCGCGGCGAGGCGTTCGAGACCCACGCCGGTATCGACGCCGCGGTTCTTGAGCGGTGGGCGTGAACCGTCGGGCTGCTGGTCGAATTGTGGGAACACGTGGTTCCAATATTCCATGAACCGTTCGCAGTCGTCGCAGCCTGGCGCGCAGCCGGGTTTTCCGCAGCCGAGATGTTCACCGCGATCAATGTGCATTTCACTGCACGGACCGCACGCCCCTGTATCGCCCGCCGGGCCCCAGAAATTTTCCTTCGCGCCAAGGCGCACGATTCGGCGTGAAGGAATACCTATTTCCTTCTCCCAAATTGCATAAGCCTCGTCATCATCCTCGAATACCGACACCCAAATGGTTTCCGGATCGAGTTTGATGACTTCGGTGGAATACTCCCAGCCCCATTGCAGGGTTTCGCGCTTAAAATAGTCGCCAAATGAAAAGTTGCCGAGCATTTCGAAAAAGGTGAGGTGCCGCGAGGTCTTGCCGACTTCATCAAGGTCGTTCGCCTTGCCGCCCGCGCGCAGGCATTTCTGCGACGTGGTCGCGCGGCGGTAGGGGACTGGCGCCTCGCCCGTGTAAAACGGTTTGAACTGGACCATGCCCGCGCTTGTAAACAGCAGGGTAGGATCGTTGCTGGGCACGATCTTGTCGCTACGTTCGACAACATGCCCGCGCTCGCGGAAAAATTCGAGGTAACTCGAACGGATATCGTCGCTCTTCACGTATAAAACTCCAGCAAATGCAACGGAAATACAGAATGAAACGTAACAAACAATCGTATCAAAACGGAGCGAGATCGTGCAATGACTACGCTGGTTTTGCGTTCACGAGATAACGGTCCAGCCATTCCAGAACAATCGCGCGCATCTCGGGTAGTTCGGTGTGGCCGCAATCGAAGAGTTCGATACGGCAGTCCTGTTCGTCGCCGTATTCGCGGTAGAGGGGGAGCAGCTCGTCGCGCACCCGCTCGACGCCACGGGCCGGGGTAAGTTTGTCTTCGCGTCCATTCAGGCTCAATCGCGGACGCGGCACGATGAGTTCGTTGATTTCATGGGTCTGGAAATGTTTTAGCAGGCTCGGCACATAATAATAGATGCCGTGGCCGTATTGTCCGTCGTCTTCAAGTAGCGCCTCGAAGTCGGTGAGGCAACAGAGGTCCATGCAGACCTTGATGCGTTCATCGAGGGCCGCAAGCCACCACGACTTGGTCGAGCCCATCGAAATGCCGAACGAGCCAATGCGCGATGTATCGACTTCCGGGCGCGAGCACAGGTAGTTGAGCGTCTGCCACTCGTCGAACATCATCATGCCGAACAGCACTTGTCCCTTCCACAGCATTTCCTTGAAGGTATCGCCTTCGCCGCGACCGCCGTTGTCGGGATACGGCGCGCGCTCGCCAAAGCACCAACTGTCGATGGCGAGTGCAACGATACCTTTTTCAGCATAGACGGGGGCGTAGGGTTGCATGACATCCGTGCCGATAAGCAGTTCCTGCTTGCCGACGAAGTAGTCACCGCCGTGCCAGTGGATGTAGTGCATTGCGGGCGCGGGGGCTTTGAGGTTGTCGGGAATGAGCAGTAGTGCGGGGACTGGTTCAATACCATTGAGATCGAGCACAAGATGCTCGATCTTGTAGCCGTCGTGTTGCTCCGTACGAAGCAGTGTGGCCGTGGGTGTGCGCGGAGCGGGAAGGTCGCCGAGCAGCGACCACAGCAACTTGCGGCGATTCTTTTGATAAGCGTGGAAGGCTCGACTCGAACGCATTCTTGCCTCTCCCGGTGACGCGCTGAGGGTCGCGCCCGCCAACACTGTTGAATATTGAATGAAGTGGCGCCGGTTCACGAGCAATTAGTTCCCAATGATCTTACGCAGCATCGCCAGGCTAACGTCTTCCAACGATCCCACAACGACGTCGGCCTTGGCCAATTCATCGCGCCGGAAACTGTTCGTGATGCCGATACAGCGGAGTCCCGCCGCTTTGGCAGCGGTGACGCCGGTGACCGCATCTTCCAAAACAATGCAGCGCGTTTTCGGAATGTCGATGGCTGACTGTGCCGCTTCGTAAATTTCGGGATGCGGTTTCTTGTGGGTAACCATGTCGCCGGTGATGATTTCGGAGAACATCTCAATTGGAATGCCCGCGGCCTTTAGCGTTGGCATTGCTTTTGGCCGGGGGCTTGAAGTTGCGATGGCGAGTTTCCAATCGCCTGTGCGTGCCGCGGCTTCCACGAGTTCGACTGCGCCTGGAAACGCGGCGCACTCGCCCGCATCGAGCATGGCGGTGAAATTTTTCAATCGTTCATCGAGCGCGCGATCGAGATTCAGCGTGATGCCCAGCTTTTCCGCCGGTCCTTCTACATAACGAACTGCGCCCGTGCCGATGAAGGGACGGAAATCTTCCGCTGTGAGATCAACGCCATACAAATCCCGGAACATCGCTATGCTTGCCCGCGCGATCAATGACTCCGTGTCGGCAAGCACGCCATCCATATCGAAAATGAGGCCAAATTTTTCCATATCGTTTCAGAACTGCTCCACTCTAGTGTCGTGAATCCCAAATCCTTGGCAAAAGTCACGCGTATTATCCGATCTTCAAAGTCCCCCTTTGAAGGGGGATTTAGGGGGATGTAAGGTCTGATTTCCAAACTTCATATCGAACGAATCTCAAACTCGTGACTCTAGGTTTCGCCCGAGTTCGGCGCATTCGCGTCGTTATTGGTGCCCGGCACCCGCCGTTCCTTGTACCAAATCTCGTGGATGGCGTCAGGCTCGTTGCGCATGGCGCGGAATGTGAATCTTGGATTCTTAAAAGTCGCCCAATCGCCATACTCATCAAACTTGCGCGCGGACTTCGCGAGCCACGCAGTTTTCAGGTTCATGAATTTCTGTCCGCGTGTTTTCCCCAGCGCGCGCAGTTTCGCGCCCAGTTCGAAATCTTCTCCGGCTTTCATCGTGACGTTGTACCCGCCGATGGCATCGAATGCCTCGCGCGTGGTGTACATCAGAAAAAGCGAGATGCCCGCGATCCACAATCTGAACCGAAGCAACCCGTGGGTGACGTAGATGCCCGGACTGTTGCGTTCGTAGATCGTGCGCGCAACGCCGCCGCCGATATACTTGCCGCTTTCCATCGCTTTTTTAATTTCCACCAGCATGTTCTCGGACATGCTGTCATCGGCATCGAGAAAAATCAGGTTTTCACTGCTAGCGTCCAGCACGGCGCGATTGCGGACTACGCCGATGCAGCGTGTTTCTTCCTGCACGACGCGCGCGCCAAGGTCCCGCGCGACATCGACCGTCTGGTCGCTGCTCATGTTGTCGGCGACGATAACCTCGACCGATTCACCCAGCGCAGCTTCCGCGCGGCGAATAGCCGAGAACGTTTTCGGGAGAAACAGTTCCTCGTTATACGCGGGGATGATG
>JAWXCN010000266.1:0-5977 GCA_034408725.1 Candidatus Hydrogenedentota bacterium | reverse complement strand
TTACCGTCCCGACCAGCGTCAGCCGCTCGGTCTCACTCAATTTCCCCACTTCCGACGCCATCGCCGGCACCAGAAACCCCGCCACGCCGGCGTCGATTGCGTACCGGACGTTTCGCCTCAATCCTTCGAGGTCAAGCGAATCGTCATCGAGAAACGGCGTATTCAATACCGTGATTATCCCATGCAAGTCCAGTAGCTCTTTCATATGACTCCTCAATCCAAAAAGTCGGAACTGGCCGTTTCTGGAATTGGGCGGAACACCGGCGTTACGGCTGGCGCGCCCACGTGGGCTGTGGAAATTTCGAGCACGGCGCCTGCCCATTGTCGCGCACGCTCAAACGCCGACTCCCGCGATGGCGCATACGCGAGCGACGGCATTGCGCCTGCCACCCCAGCAATGCCCAGCAGCACCGCAACCACGGTGGCGCCGCCGCGCCCAGAGGTCGCGGGGACAATGGTGTCGAGAAATTCACTAACGGGTTGCACGGCTTCGGCAATGCGGGCCGTCACCTGGGTTGGCTCAAGCAGCATTGATTCGCGCGCCATAATCGTCGCGCATTCCGGCGATTCCAGTATCGAGAAGCGCAGGAATGCGTCCACCACCGCTGGCAGCTTCGACCCCGATTTTCCTTGAACCTCCGACGCGACCCGCAACCTGACCAGCAGATCTGCTGTCCATCCTTCAATTAGCTTGGCCAACAAACCTTCCTTACTGCCAAAATGATACGGAATCAAGGCGATATTCGCGCCTGCGTGCTCGGCGATCGCGCGCGTGGACGCACCGTCGAACCCGCGCCGCGCGACTAGCGCACGCGCAGCATTCAACAAGGCTTCCGACGACGACTCCTTTGATTTTTGGCTCATATTTAATCACTCGTATAATTATATTTATCAATCGTACAACTAATATTTATAAAATGCAAGTGCTGTGTTTACTGGCGAAGGCGAGGAACCGCACCCTCTACATGGCAATATGTTGCACCGGGCATTGCGGACATACTACTCTTCGCTCCCATAAAACAATGCGAAATCACCTCTCATACCGGGTAGATACCGCAGCAAGCGACGCGCCCTTGGAAACGGTGCGATCGTTTCTGCGCGGGCACAACCAAACGGCCAACCCCGAGTTTTGGGTGGCCAGAGAGCTTAATGAACCCTGTCCGCTGCACGTCTTCGCATTCGACGATGACGAAAACGTTATCGGCGGATTGCTGGGGTGGACGCAGTTCCTCTGGTTGCGGGTGGACATACTTTCGGTCCAACTGGAGTTCCGCGGCGCTGGGATTGGGCGAGTGCTAATGGAACGCGCTGAGTCGGAAGCGCGAGGCCGGGAATGCTGCCATGCTTTCGTCGAAACGATGGACTACCAGGCGCCCGATTTTTACGTGAAATGCGGATACGAAGTTGCCGGGCGGCTGGAAAACTGGGATTCCCACGGCCACGCGAAGTTTTTCCTCATCAAACATCTCTCCAATTCGAGTTAACGTTGCGAGCGCAACGGCTGCCAGCAAGGCATGAAAGGAAAAAAGCATGCGGCATATTGTGATGGCATTGGTGTGTTTTCTACTGGTGACTGTTTCGTGCCAGCATGTCGGCGATCATAAGCCTCCGAAATCGTACGCGCCACAGCGACGAGCTGAATTGGATACGCTAAAGAAAAACCGGGAGAAATGGCGTATCAATGTCCCTCGAAAGTACACTATCGAAATTACAGAGTGGTCGACTTTTCGCGAAACAAAAAAGAAACTCGTGTTTCGTCACGATCAAATTGTCGTGGCAGGCGGATCGCCAATGACAATCACGGAATTCAACTTGTTATTTAAAGAACGCATGGAGACTTACTTCGACCTCGCTGAACGATCTCTCGTGGAAGCCGACGCGGTAAAAATTCTTTACGATGAAAAACTGGGCTATCCACGGCGTCTAACGATCGACTGGGACTTCGTCGTGATTGACGAAGAAGAGTACATTGCACTACGAGTTATTGATCACGCAACAGTAGGACTGGACTTTACTCCGCCCTTTTTGGGATTAACGGAGCCCTAAATGACGCACGGGACAATTGCGATTCCCCAATTCAACTATCTAGAATTGATCGTTGGCGCGGCAATCATGCTGGCAGTAGCTTCCAGTTCCGGTTGCACGATGCTGGTATTTCAACTGACGCATCGGCCGTATTCGAATATCGAGCGTCATTATCAACCATGCGAAGTGTCTTTGGAAGTCGCAACCGGAGCAGAACCCGCCCGCATTTTACTTCGGGAGCAAATCGATTCAGCCGACACAACCGCCCTGGCGCTGGCTCAAGGCATTCGAATGGATGCGTACGATCTACGATTCAATGCGGGAACCATTCAAATCCTCCATCGCACGCCGTACATCCCCCAACGGGGTCATCAACTGTGGCTGGAACTGTGCATCGTCAACACCGGGAACGAAACACTACACCTGTCAGACAAGTCGTTTGCCGCGAGGCAACAACGAAAGCAGGGCCGCGAATGGAAGCCTATGAACCTCTTTGCAACCTCGGAGATTACGCAAATGGCCACAGAAAGACCTTTGAAGGATTTGCCAACAGACACCTTGGTGATACCCGCTCAATCCTTCCGCTGTCATCGATTCTACTTTGATGAAGGCATCTCGAATGCCGATCTGACCGTATTCGATTTTAAGGTGCACGGCGCGACTACTGGAGCGGACCACGCTTTCCGATTCAATTATCGCCCAATCGAATGACTATTCGGATCTCCTTCTCAAAGGGCGGAGTGACCGCGAGGCACGCGATTGAAGATCCCATGAACCTCAAGTTTGTGAGTGTCGCCAGCCTTTGGGAAATCGCCAACGCCGCCACACGGACTCACACGGACGATCATGGACTGACACGGACGATTGTCCCAGACGGTGAGAGCGTCTTGGTGTATGGAGCGCGGGCGATGGTCGCCTCCGCGGGAGGGCGGTCGTACTCGACTGCCCGTTTTTGGGGGACGGCTTCCGCAATCGGGTTGGGAAATAGGGCGGTCGAGGACGACCGTTCTCCCGTGGGAAATACGGCGGTCGGGGACGACCGCCCTCCCGTGGAAAATACGGCGGTCGAGGATGACCGTTCTCCCGTGGAAAATACGGCGGTCGAGGACGACCGTTCTCCCGTGGAAAATACGGCGGTCGAGGACGACCGTTCTCCCGTGGAAAATACGGCGGTCGAGGACGACCGTCCTCCCGTGGAAAATACTCCGGGTTGACCGGGGGTGTTGTTCCCGCGCACTATAGAGCGACATTGGGAGGGCTGTATATCATGAAGTCGATCAACCGGCGTGAATTTCTGGGAACAACCACCAAGGCCGCACTGGCGACGGCGGCGGCATCAACATTTTCGATCAACGTCCTTGGCGCAAACGAGCGCGTGGTGTTAGGGGTAGCGGGCATCCATGGGCGTGGCGGGTGGCTCGCGCCGGAATTTGCCAAGCGCAAGGACGTCCACGTGAAATATCTCGCGGACCCGGACAGCCGTCTGTTTCCGGAACGGGCGAAAGCGATCGAGGAAGTTGGCGGCGGGAAACCGGAATGCGTGCAGGACTTTCGCCGCATTCTTGATGACCCGGAAGTGCAGGGCCTCGTCAGCGCGACGCCGAACCATTGGCATGCGCTCAGCACGGTGTGGGCGTGCCAGGCGGGCAAGGACGTCTACGTCGAGAAACCCACCTGTCACAATATCTGGGAAGGCCGCAAAATGATCGAGGCGGCGCGCAAGTATGATCGCGTGGTGATGTGCGGAATGCAGAACCGCAGCGCGCAATACTGTTTCGACGCCATCGACTACATCAATTCAGGAAAACTCGGCGAGATTCATTTTGTGCGCGTGATGAACAGCAAGCCGCGCGGCACCGTCGGGCATCGCGAAGACACCGCCCCGCCCGAGGGTGTGGACTACGATTTGTGGCTGGGACCGGCCCCCGCGAAACCGTTCAACGAAAACCGGTTCCACTACGCGTGGAACTGGTTCTGGGATTTCGGCGCGGGCGACATCACGAACGATGGTTGCCACCAGGTCGACATTGCGCGGTGGATCTGCGGATTGAAATGTCCGAAGTCGGTGTATTCGAGCGGCGGCATCCAGTATTTCAAGGACGATCAGGAAACGCCGGACACGCACTCGGTGATCTGGGATTTCGATGGCGTCACGATGGTGTACGAACAAACCTTGTGGACGCCGTACATGCACAAGATGCCCGTCGAAGACCGCGATCTCGATCTGCTCCCGCAATGGGCGTTCAGCGGCACGCGCTTCGAGGTGTACGGCAGCAAGGAATTCATGTACTTCGAACGTCACGGCGGCGGCTGGCAAACCTTCGACACCGAAGGTCAGCCGAGCATGACGCAGCACGGCGGATTTGCCAACGCGGAACACATGGGCAATTTCGTCGATTGCATCCGCACGCGCAACAAACCGAACGGCGACATCGAAGAATGCCACCTCTCCACCAGCCTGTGCCACTACGCCAACGCTTCGTACCGCACCGGCCGCAAACTGACCATCGACGCCGCAACGGAAACGTTCGTGAACGACGACGAAGCCAACGCTCTCCTCAAACGCGAAGGGCGCGAGCCGTTCAAGATGCCGGAAACGGTGTAGTTTTCCGTTTATCGGACTGCGGCGCGCGCGCCGCAGTCCGAATAGCGCGAACGCAAAACCAAATGCTATACTCCCCAATCTTTGCGGGGGGTTTGGCGCAACCCTATTTTGCGGCTATTCCCTCCTTGCCAATGACTGAAGGGGAATTCGACCATGACGTTTCCAATAGACGTGTCTGCTTATAAACCGCTGTCCATCGATCCCGCGACGAAGAAACTTCCAGCAGACCAATTCGCATTGTTGCAGGCCAATATCCAGCTTGTGCGGGACACGATTATCTTCTACACGGCGATTGCCGGCATCAAAGGTCTCGCGGGGCACACCGGCGGCGCGTACAGCATCGTGCCGGAAGTGCTCATCGCGGACGCGTTCATGCGGGGCGGAAACGTGTATCCGGTGTACTTTGACGAAGCGGGGCACCGCGTCGCGATTCAATACGCGATGTCTGCGTTCAACGGCGAGATGCCGTTTGAGAAGTTGTTTCACTATCGTGAATTTGGCCACGGGTTGTTTGGTCATCCCGAACTCGATCCGAAGATTGGCGTGAAGTTTTCTTCGGGAAGGCTCGGCCACATGTGGCCGTTTGCCAATGGCGTGGCGAAAGCGCACCCGGACAAGGCCGTATTTCTTTTCGGAAGCGACGGTTCGCAGATGGAAGGCAACGACGCGGAAGCCGCGCGGTTGGCTGTTGCGCAGAACCTGAACATCAAGGTCGTCGTGGATGACAACAATGTGACCATCAGCGGGCATCCGCAGGACTACCTTCCGGGTTATGATGTAGCGAAAACACTCGCGGGGCACGGTCTGACTGTCAGCGTTGGGCAAGGCGAGGACTTTGAAGAGCTGTATGCGCGCATGCAACTCGCGGTGATCACGCCCGGACCGCATGGAGTCGTGAACCGCAGGAAAATGGCGCCTGGCGTGCCCGGTATCGAAGGCAATCACGCCGGCCACGATGTCATTAAGAAGGACTTCGCAATTCAGTACCTGTCGGCGCGCGGATTGACCGCGGCAGTCGATTACCTCAACGGAGTGAAGGTCGATAAAAAAACGGTTTCGTATCAGGGGTCCACGCCGGAGACCGGGAGCAACCGCACCGAATTCGGCAACATCGTGAACGGCATTCTGGATCGCATGAGCGACGCTGATCGCAAGGCGAACGTGCTGGTCATCGACAGCGACCTTGAAGGCTCGACCGGCCTGAACATCATCCGCAAGGCACATCCGGAAGTGTGTATCAACGGCGGCGTGCACCCGCGCCGAAACGGCGTCGACGTTCGCGGTCGCATCGATGACGACGAAGCGCGCCGGCTCGGCGGCGGCGAGCGCCAGGAAGCCGTCGCGCAC
>JAWXCN010000265.1:0-19453 GCA_034408725.1 Candidatus Hydrogenedentota bacterium | reverse complement strand
GTATTTTTTCTCTAAGTCTGTAATATCCACTTTTTTATCTGTTGATCTCTCGCCGACTGATTTTTCACTACTCGGCACAGAGTCCGTAGCATTGAGATCTTGCGACTTCTGAGGCGAACCAGCACCCTTAGCTGGTACACCAGACTTCGCAGACGGTATTGGTTTTGGCCGTTGATATTGTTTAGACTGACCAAACACATATTCCGGCGCTCCCAAAAATAGAACGGTCAAGAGACAAATACTCTTCAAAAACGTACCCATAAGGCCACTCCTTTAATCACCATGCTCATTCCCTTTTCTGCCAAGCCGAAACTCCTAGTTTAGGCTCTTGAACAAAAACGGATAGGTGACAATGACGGAAGTTCCACCCTTCGGTGTTTGGCTATCAACATTTCGCAGGGTTCCGTATCGGCGGCGCGAAGGTTGAGAACCCGGAGTTGGAAATCGATGGCGAGAAAAAGATAGTGCAAGGTCTGACTGTTGACGTGATCACCGATCTTGGACTGGACTTTATTCGCGCGCACGCGGGTGCGCAGCCGTTCATGCTGTCGATTCATCACCGGTCGCCGCATCGTCCGTGGCCACCGCACGCGGCGGAGGATGAAGCGCCGTACAAGGACAAGAAGTTGACGATACCGAATCCGGAGTTTCCCGATTTGGATGTAGAGCGCGTGGACGAATTGATGCGCGATTATCTGGAGAGTGTTTCGGGCGTGGACAGGAACGTGGGGCGGGTGATGGCGCTGCTGGATGAGTTGAAGTTGGCGGAGAACACCATCGTGGTGTTCACGAGCGATCATGGATACAACGTGGGGCAGCACGGAATTTTGCACAAGGGCAACGCGAGTTGGCTCACGAAGGCGTTTCGCGGGGTGAGCGAGGATCAGGCGGAGGTGAAGCGGCCGAACATGTTTGATACGTCATTGCGGGTGCCCGTGGCGGTTCGCTGGCCGGCGCGAATCAAGGCTGGAACTACGATGGAAAGATGCGTGACGAATCTGGATTGGTATCCGTCATTGTTGGCTTTGGCTGGAGTGGAGCACGAATCGCCCGGTATTCATGGCCGCGATTTTTCGCCGATGTTGTTGGGTAAGCCGGTAGCGTGGGACGATTCTTTTTACGGCGAGTACAGCATGCACCACACGGCCGAGGCTGACATGCGGATGGTCCGCACGCCGGAGTGGAAATTGATGATCGACTTCAAGAACACCGGCAAGGACGAGCTTTATCACCTCGACAAAGACCCTGGCGAAACGGTGAACCTGATCGGCAAATCCGAGCACGCGGAAATTCAGAGGAAACTGCGCGAGAGGATCCTTGAACGTATGAACACGATCAGGGATCCGCTCGTGCAACGCATGTCGGTGCCCGGCGTGTAAGTCAATTCACGATGTTTCACACCGGAGAACGTGTCGGCAAGAGTTTCTCCAGTTCTCGCGGAACGCAAGGTTGATACCGATACGTTTCGCAAATGGTTTTCGGTGGTAGCGGGTTGTCGCCAGCATCATCCGGACGACAGGGACGGAATTCATGCTCCTGGCAGATGTAGCTGAATTCCATTCGGACTTGCGAAATAGACTTGTTCGTTTCATCATACGTGACCATCACCCGGTTGTTGGTTTTAATCGCGAATCGAATGGTCTCTGCATGAAACGGGTTGGCCGTTGCGAATGAATCCGCTCCGACAAAAAACATCCAGGTCGTGTCTTCCGGCTTGCCCGTGCCGCCATCAGTTGATTCATACACCCTTACGTATCCGTTGGCATTTGCCATTGCTGCGATCCCTCCCTTAGTTAGCCCCGATCATGCTACGCAATTTATCTATTTCTGTCAATGCATAATACGGCTTTGCGGGGCGGACAGGAATTGGCAAACGCGGTGCGTGCGATTTGGCAGTGGCAGCGCGCGAGGACGCGCGCGCGCCCGAATAGAAATTCGACGTTGTGGCAGTGTTGATTCTCGGACGGCTCGCACGCAAACCCGAAACCGGATACCAATTGCCCGTGGCGAGCTTCTTGACCGGCGGAAGGTTTCTTCAATTGTTCATGACATGCGTCGTCGCGGGTGCTATTGCTGTCTAAAAATGAAAAACCCTACAGCACCGTTGTGGTGGTGCCGTAAGGTTGTCCGACGTTACTGGGTTATTGTTTTTTCTTTTTGTCGCTTTTGATTTTGCGTTTTTCCTTTAGCGTATGCACGGCCTTTTTCTGTGTCTCTCTTTTACCTTTGTCTTTTTTTCCTGTGTCGCCCATGTCTGGTTCTCCTTGGTTGACGATGGTTTGTTTTTCGTAATGCTTCCCCTGCCCCAGAGTTTACATAGAGAGCGCCCCGCGTTGCCAGCATGAATTTTGCCCGGCGCGGAAGCCGGGCGCTACAAATCAAAAATTGCGCATCACAGTTGCGCGTCCGAATTACGGGAAGTTGAGACGATAGAGGAGAAGTGCGGCGCGGGTGCGTTCGTTGGGGTCGTTCTTTTGGGGGATGCAGTCGGTGGCGAACCATGAGGCGCCTTGTGTGATGAGGCTGCCTTGGAGCGGATTGGGGACGAACGTGTAGGCGGTGCCGGCATAGCCGTAGGTTGTGGGATTCGTGGCGGGGAGGGGGATCGTGAGGATGGGAGAAAACGAGTCGATTGACTGGTTAGAGATTAAGGAGAAAGGGGACTTAAAGGACCCAAATGACGTAAGGGAAGTTGCTGGCGGCGTGGATGGTGTCAACAGGGTGTGTTGGTCTGAATTGCTTGGCGGTTGCGTGGGCTCACCGCTGTCGAGGAGGTTTCCGTCGTATGCTTCGTAGGTTCCCATTGAGGGGTTGTGGATGAAGAAGGAGCGTTGGGCGGAAACGGGAATCCATTTTCCGTAGTTGATTTGGCCTTCGGGGACGGAGATGGAGCGGCGCATGGTGAGCGTGTTGGTGGCGGGGGTATAAGTCCAGAATTCGTGGCGGCAGTCCTGTTTGTCCTTGGGGTATTTGTTGTAATAGAGGACGAGCGTGTTCCAGTTGTCGTGTGCGATGGGCCTTAGATCGCAACACCAGTAGTTGCCGTCGGTAGTTGCGGGCAGGTCTTCTCGGTAAGTGATCTTTCCGGCGCCGTCCAACTGGAGCAGCCGCGTGATGGAGCGGTCTGGGTCGTCCCAAAGTTGTCCAACGATGACGGTACCGGAATCGGTGAGGGCGATTTGGGGATAGAAGAAGCCCATAGGTTCGGCGTAGTTGACGGGGTTGCGGAAGACGAAGTCGGGGCCTTGTTTGTCTGCCTGGAAGATGACGGGCGTGTTGAACGGGACGCTGCCATCTTTGCTGATGGCGAGAATGACGATGGCAGCACGCTCGCCGTCGCGCGAGATACTGGCATTCATGCGCAGGTGGAATTCGTTGTAGGGCGCGACGCGCGGGATGAGTTCGGTGCGATCAACGAGTTGTGAGATAGCCTCCGGCTCGGCGCTACGGAAGTAGCGAATCGTGCCGGGGGAGTAATTGGGGTCGTCGGTGGCGTGGCTCATGCCGATGAATATGTGGATGTAGCCATCGTTTGAGCGGAGCATGAGCGGTTGTGTCATGCTTTTGACGCCGGGTTCGTTGAAGATGATCGAAGTGACCGACTGCTGCGCGACAGAGCCAGGTTTTGGATACTGGCCGATGAGGCTGCCCCAGGTTTGGCCGTCGGGGTTGTACATTGTGGCTGACCAGAAGAGTGAACCTTCGCCTTCGAGCAGGTAGGAGAAGGTGTGGCCGCCCCATTGTTGATCGATGTTTGCGTGCAGGAGGAATGGGCCATCAGCGATTCGCAGCGCCGGGGAATCGCCGGCGAGAGCTGGCATGGACAGCAAACTGAAGAGCACGAGTGCGGAGCAGGTGCGGAATCGGTAGTTCATTTGGAGAGTATATACTGGCTGGGGAAATGGCCATATGGATCGTTTTTTATCCAGAATTGGCGGGTTGGAAACCCGCCCTCCCGTGGACATGGGGCGCCGAATATTCCGGTGCAATTGTATGAATTGGTCTCAATGGTAGCGCACCCGGAAACGGATGGCCCCGGTGAAAACTCAATTCCGGATTTGGCGCAAATATTTCAAAATGATATCGACGTCGTGCCCGGCGCCGGAAACAACTCCAGCGACACAATCCATCGATTAAAAGAAGGTGTGGCGCGGTTTCTGATCACCAATATTTCCGGGCCAACCAAAGCGATTAGGTTGCCAGACGTAGCAACGATGTGGGACATCCCAACACTAAATCATCATGATCCGGCGGGTGGAAATGTGTTGTTTCTGGATGGTCACGCCGAGTTTCGCGCCTGCGCGGGGGCGAGAACCTTTCCAATCAGCAACAGTCTCGAAAGTGCGTTTGCGTGGGGCGGTGTGCTGCCCTGAATTGACAAATTAATTTGGAGACCTGCGGTCGGCGCGGTGGCGCGGTCAGGAGACCGGCCACAACACGCTGCCGCAGTTCAAAAAGCTGCTTGACAGAAACGTTTTGCCGGATTATGCTACTAACGAATTAGTAGATAGCTCGCACTCATGGGAGTAACGTACATGACCCGCCCTGCATCGAAGCATCCCACGGAGCTCGAACTCGAAATTCTCAAAGTCGTATGGGAAACCCCGGGCGTGCCGGTGCGCCATGTGCGGGAGGCATTGGCGGAAGGACGTGACCTCGCCTACACGTCAGTGATGACCGTGATGAACATCATGGTGGACAAGGGGTATCTCAAGCGCGTGAAGCAAGGCAATGGGTTTGTCTACCAACCGGTTATTACGCGCGAATTCACGCTGCGCCGCATGATGCGCGACACCGTCAACCGTCTGTTCGATGGTTCCGTTAGTTCGGCAGTGGTGCATTTGCTGGATAGTAATGAATTGAACGACAACGAACTCAAAGAAGTAAAGAAACTCGTGCGCCGCAAGGGAGGAAAACAGTCATGAACGGATTTTCAATATTTGCGGCGGACATGGATATGGTATGGACGCGTATTGCGTTGTCCCTGGCGCATTCGCTGTGGGTGGGCGCGGCGATTGGTGTGGTTACATTGATGTTGTTTTTCCTGTTGAGGCGGAACCGGTTTCATGCCGCGCGATACGACATGCTGGTGCTCGCGCTGTTCAGTATTGCAGTGTCGCCCGCGCTGATCTTTATGACTCTCGCGCCGAATACAATTTCCCCACAGGTCATGGCTAATCAACCGATCGAAGTCGCTGTTAATGACTCGGCCATTGATAGTGCAGCGGATACTATTGCTGAAACCACACAAGGCATTGCGCAAATGGAGCCATCTGATAGCGTAGCTACAGACAAGCCAGTCGCGAACGTCGGCGTGTCCATAGCCGCGTCGCCGGAAGCGGATACCGTAACTGTAATTGAACAACACGATGTCGCGAAGATAGCGGTCGCGTTGTATGGCGCGATCTCGATTGCGCTGTTGACCCGCCTGTTTCTTGGCATTACTGGCGGCACGTGGTTACGACGCCGTTCAGAGTTGGTTACCGACGGCGCGATGCTCGGCGCTGCCGCGAAGAACGCCGCGGCATTGGGTCTGCGGTTTTCGCCGGCCATTGCGTATTGCAGTAAGGTCGCTGTGCCGACGGTAGTGGGGGTGGTGCGGCCAATGATCCTGTTGCCGCTTTCCTGCGCGATGGGCATTACGCCGGAACAAGTCGAGTATCTCGTGTTGCACGAACTCGCGCATATCCGGCGGTACGATCATATCGTCAACCTTGTCCAGCGGGTGATCGAAGCGCTGATGTTTTATCACCCGGTAGTGTGGCTGATTTCCCGCCAAATCCGTATCGAACGCGAACAATGCTGCGACGACTTGGTCGTCGGTCTGCGTGGTAACGCGCAGCAATATGCTGAATCACTGCTTGCCGCGGCGACCTTTGCATCCAGCGCGCGGAAAGCATTGCTCGTATCGCCGGCGACGCTCAGCGCAACTGGTAAAGTGTCCCATCTTCGCGCGCGCATCGCCCGCATCCTCGGCGAACCCGCGCCGGCAGTGCGAATTCGGCACGGGGGCTGGATTGCCGCTGTCGCGGTGGTGCTTTGCGTGCTCGGTGGAACGCAACTCTTTGCGTCGAATCAGGAGACAGATTTACCGAGCATCGATCAGGAAACCGGCGAAGATACGAATACTGAGCCTCGTTCAGAGGATTCATCCGAGGAGACTGCAAACGACGAGCCGGGCGCAAATATCGACACGAACCTGTTGCTGCACGAGATAGTGAATTCAGTTTCCGATTTAAAAGGGATTCAGATATCCGGGATGTCGATAGCTGACGGTGAGGGCGATGAACGGCGCGTTCTAATCGAGATATCGGTGGCATCTGACACGCCGATAAACAATTTCGTTGAGGAGTCGGAAAGAATTAAAGTTCGCGCGACGGAACTGGTGCATGAGCGGTATGGGAAGAATGCAACGCTCGGTGATGGTAAACATCTCGCAGATGATCCTATTTCTATCTCGATTACATCGATGCCAGCACCGGCCGACAGAACCGAATCCGGCGAGGCAATGGATAGCGACACTGATACGCTCTATCGTCAATTGCGGGACAAAGACTGGTGGTTACGGAAAGTTGCCATCCAGCAACTCGCGGACTCCGGTCCAAAGGACGTTTACCTATCACTGATTCGCTTGCTCAAAGACGAGGACGAGCGCGTGCAAGTGGCCGCGGCGAATGCATTGGGCAAATTAAAGGCGCCAGAATCCATTCCGCATCTCGTCGCTGCATTGAAGGAGAGCCGGGAAACGTCGGACGCCGCAGCGGAGGCGCTGGCGCAGTTCGCTCCGGAACAGGTGATGCCGCTCGTGCGCATGGCCGCGGAGGACGAGGATCTCAGCGTGCAACGAGGTGCGATCAAAGCTTTGCGGGAGCTGAAGAGTCCGGAGACTATCGGACTTCTGATCAACCTATTGGGCGAAATCCCCAAGCAATCAGAGATCAGATCGGGGCAAGTTCGGGCAACCACGGCTCGACGCCCTGGAAACGCAGTTTCGCACATGAACACAGACGCGCTCAGTATGGACTTGGCGGCAGCAATGTCCGAACTTGAGCCAGCGACGGGAACAGAGTTGATCGATCTCGCTAAGGCGCATACGGATTGGCGGGTGCGCGCGGGACTAATGAAAGTATTGGCCGCTCAACTGATTGATAGAAATAACCAGTCAGTCTCGCCGGAGCTCAAAACTTTTCTCAGTCGTGAGGAAGTAGTGCGGGCACAGGTTGACGCGATGAAAGACGAGCAAAAAGAAGTGCGCGCATGGGCTGCATACGGGTTGGGTAAGGCCTTCCAGGTACTCGCCGATGATGCTGCGTTGACAGAGTTGCGGCGCAACGCGCTTATCGCAGGATTGCACGACGCAAACCTGCAAATCGCCGGAATTTGCGGCGAGTTTCTCGTGAGCGAGAATTCGGTGCAACTTACGAATGAAGCAGATGCGATTGCATTGATGATTGCGAGAGAAGATATTGACGGTTTGGTCACAAGAGGCGACAAGGCGATTCCCGCCATTCTCACTGCGATCAATCGAGATTTTTCCGCGCCGTTAAGTGATGAGCAGCGACAGGGTTCTATCCAAAGTCTCTTTCTTGCGGAAACGCTTATGAGGATCGGTGGACCTGATACTATACAGCCCTTAATTGAATTGTTGAAAATTGCGAACGATGACGCCAAGGCTACGATTGCTAATGCATTGGGAAATACCGGGGATCCACGCGCGGTGGATGCGTTGTTGCAGTTGGTCAACAATTCTAATTCAAACGTCCAATATGCCGCGCTGGAATCCCTGGGCAAACTTCAGGACCCGCGCGTGTTTGAGCCGTTAAGCGCTGTGTTGAGCAGTCCAAACGATGATTTGCGCACAATCGCCGTGCGTGGACTTGGAAACCTGGGGGATCCACGCAGCGTGAATGTGCTGATCGAGCGAATTGCTGAAGAAGAAACTACAAAGGTACTGACTGCGGCTATCGAGTCGTTAGGAAAACTTGGCGACAAGGCTGCTGTGCCGCCTCTGCTAACGATATTGGCTGAGAAAGACGTTGAAAACGAGCGCGGACGCGACAATAGCTCCGCGCGCGCGGCTGCCGCGCAGGCCTTGGGCGAATTGGGCGCAATGGATGCAGTGCCCGCGCTCGTCACGACTTTGCGCACCGACCGTAACGGCGACGTGCGGCAGGCATCGGCGGCGGCCTTGGGAAGAATTAAAGATCCAACCGCCATCGAAGTTTTGATAGATACGGTGAAATTCGACGAGAACGCCAGGCGAGCAGCGGCGAACGCATTGGCTGCGATCAGTTCCCCCGAATCGATTCACGCGTTATATGCACTTTATCCAACAAACACCAGCGGCATGGCCGAAGAAATCATGATTGCCATTGTCTACGCGCTTATTTACAGCGAGCATCCGGCTGCGCACGACGCTTTATTTGAGTTGCTAAGAGACAACCGAATTCCTGAAGAAAAACATCAGCTGCGTGCCGCGCTAGCCCTGGCCAAACGAGAGGATCCACGTGCTACGGGGTTTCTGAATAAGCTGCGGGGAAATCCGGGGACGCGGATAGAATCAGAGCGGGCACTGTCGGAATTGGGGAGCAAAGGAGATGCCGGGGAGCGTGACGCGGCGGATGCAATGGACGAAGCGGTATTAACCCCAACCGCAAGCCTTGAAACGCACGCTCCGCTACTGCAATTTCGACTGGTTGTTAAAGGTGAAACGGCAGAGGGAAAATTGCGACTGCCCGCGCCTACAGAGGAAGAGCCTGATAGGACGTTGGCAGTCGAGAACGAAATCTGGATTACAGAAGCAGATATCGAAACTGCTGTGGCAAGGCCTGATTCACAGACCGGAAACCTTTCCGTAGTATTTAAATTGAAATCTGAATCTGGGAAAAAGATGAAGGAACTGTCTGAAGCCAATCAAGGTAGGGGTATTGCCATTATATATAAAGGCAGAGTTCTTTCTGCGCCCATAATTTCGTCCTCCATCAGTTCCATGGGAAGTATCACTGGAAAGCTGACTATGGAAGAGGCGGAAGAAATTGTCCAAATTGTGAAGGAAGGTGACGGGGAGTCGCTACACTGAGTAAAAACAGCAGCGTACAAGGAATTCATTGACAAAAAGCGACTTACTGGAACTTTTCTAGGACTTATGACATTATTGTCAATAGTTGGGGATATGCCATATGTCCGGAATTCCACGGAAGCTCGCCCTTTTTGTCGGGTTGATGATGGGCGCGCTCGTCTCGGCGGGATGCGCGTCAACCGGGAATCAGATGCCGCCCGCGGATATGATGAAGCCGATGGAAATCACCGCGTATTGTCCTTGTAAGAAATGCTGTGGTTGGCACCGGACGTGGCTGGGCCGGCCCGTGACTCAGGCTGGACACCGAAAGAAGGTAGGGGTCACGGCAAGCGGGGAAAAGGCCAAACCGGGGACCATCGCCGCGGACACCTCGAAGTATCCGTTTGGAACTGTGATGTATGTGCCGGGGTATGGGTACGGAACCGTGCAGGACCGCGGCGGGGCGATTAAGGGCGAGCGAATCGATCTGTTTTTCAAAAGCCACCAGGATGCATTGGAATGGGGGCGGGTCAAGGCGGAAGTTTTTGTTTGGATGCCTAGCGCCAACGTCGCGAATCGTTAGTCCCTTCAGTCGTTCTCTTCGTCGTCTTTTTCCGCTGCTTTCAGAAGTTCATCCAGCTCACCATCGTCGCGGATCATAAAGAGGATATGTGTGTCGGTTGATTCGAGGGGCAGCACGGACTGAACGATGACGTATTCGAGTTCGTTCGCATAGCGGTTCCGCAGTTCCACAGGAATTGGATCGATGGCGGCGGGAAAGGTGTTGCCGACGAATAGGTCGTAGAACGTTTTACGTCCTCGTTGCACGCGCCGGTAAGTCCACGGGCGACTGTCCAAACCGTTGAAGTGTACTTCGAACACTTTTCCTTTGTGCAGATAGAGCAACGCCGGGTGCATTTTGCCGGTATTGTATTCCTGTATGCGCGCGCGGGTGAAAACAGCGTTACCTGGTATGCAATGGGAGATGTCAGACGGTCTAGCGTTTTCACCTGTCCAGGTAATTGGCGTGCGCCACAGAGATGCTTCCGGGACGGTTGGTTGAATGGGATCGGGTTTTGACTTGCTCAAGTGCGTTCTACTCCATTGTCATCTAGCGATCGTAAGTTTGGCTATTTGGTCATCGGGGATCGCTTCGGTCCACAAGGCGACGGTTTCCATGTCCCCGTGGAACTGCTGGATGGGTTTCCCTTCGCGAACGGTTGCGCCGATCCGGAGTGGGGCGTCGGGTATGGCTATGGGCGCCGGGGACGGTTTGGATAAACGCAGTTTACTATCGACAAATACGTCAAGTGCTTTCCCATCATGCCGAACGACAATATCGCGCCATCGGCCAACCTCATTGGAATCCAACGGGAATGAGTATTGAACTAGGTGCCCCACCGTCGTTCTGAACGTGAAAACCAGCGACCTCAAACTGCTCTGAGATTCGCCGAATGGCGCGGAGTCCAGATATGCAATATTAAACATATTTGGAACAAGACCGTCCTCTTTGGAAATAAAAATCTGCGGAGTTGCTCCGAGGTTTTCCGGGTCAGTTGCGCGAATGTAGAGCGTGAACGCCTCGAATCGGGCGGGAACACCTCTCCCGCTTCGAAGTATGCGCCATTCAAAACAACGCATTTCGCGCCGGGTCGTGCGTCCGAACCGGTCGACTTTACATTGAGTTCTAATTGATAAAATTGCGGAACACTAATCAATTTTTGGGAGACGCCCCGGCCCGCGGAATCGAGTTCCCAATGAGCATGAGCAGACTTCAAGAGGACGTTGCGCTGGCGCTCCGCCGGGGTCGGGGCGACGCTTTCCGTGGTTGGTAGTTTGAGCACTTTCAGCTGGATATTACGGAACTGGACTTCAGTCGGTGGGCCACTGTGGAGCTGGAGGGCGAGGATGCCTTGGGATTCGGCGCGGCGCGGGTCCTTGTCTTCGATTTCGCAGGCTATCCTGCCATTGACGCGCAGGGTGAATTTCTCGCCTATACAGGTGAGATGGTACTCGTGCCAGTCTTCGAGTTTGAACCACGGTTCGCCAGCGGCTTCGGGGAGCGGGGACGGCGTACGGACGCCGGTGGCGTCAAACAAAGCGCGTTCGCCGCGAAGGGCGAGGTCGTGCCGGCCGTATTCATCGTAGAGCCTGACGAGCCAGGGGGTTTGCAGGTTGTTGTCCATCTGATAGCCGCAGACGTCGTGGTCGGGGAGTTCGCGGCTGCGGAATTGGAAGCCATTATTGATCGCGCCTTCTCCGTTTAGTCGCGACTCCAGCTTGAGCTCGAAGTCGGCGAGTTCCCCGCCTTCCCAGATGAGGTATTGGTTGGTCGCGCAGGGATGCTCGGAGGTAATGCGTCCGGTGATTGCGCCGTCTTCGACGGACCAGTATGAGGCGTCGCCTGGTCGCCAGTTGTTAAGGGTTTTGCCGTCGAATATTTCGATGAACCCTGAGTCGTCGGCAAACGACGCAAGCGGCAGCAGGAACAGTAAGATGATGGGGCGCATCAATCGTTCTTAACCTTGCGCGGCGCGACCGGCATCCGGAAAGCCACTGCGAGCCGGTTCCACAGGTTCATCATCGCGATAATGTGAGTGAGGTCCACGATTTCGATCTCGGAGAAGTGATTGTGCAGGGCGTTGTAGGTTTCATCGGGCGCGCCCGTTTTCGAGATATACGTCAGCGACTCCGCCCAGTCGAGCGCGGCTTTTTCCCGTTCATCAAAAAAGGCGCAATCACGCCATGCGGGCAGACAGTCGAGACGCTGCTGTGTTTCACCGACGCTACGGGCTTCCTGCGAATGTTTGTCGCAACAATAGACGCACCCGTTGATCTGGGATACGCGCAGTTCGACGAGATAGCGGAGTTTTGGGTCGATGCTACACGAGTCTATGTATTTCTTTTGCGCAAGCAACGCTGTGGCGCTGTTTGGGGCGATTTTGTGATAGGAAATGCGATCAGACATCGTCAATATCCTCATTTTATGCGCGTTCGGCGACAGCATCCGTGAGCTGGGCGCGGCTGCGTCGCGCCAACGCAGCGGCTATCCGCAGCATCAACCCGCCAACCAGCATCGCGGCAAACGGTATGTACCAGACGTCTTTCCACGCGCGCGGAAAATAGCTCTGCGCGAACAGCACCCAGATGTAATACGCGCCGACGGTGTGCAGCGCGCGCCACGCGCGTGGACCGATCATTGCGGCGGTGCGATCAAAGGACCTCAGGGTCATCAGAGCAATGAAAACATAGGCCAGTCCACCGCCAATAAGCGTTACGGGCAACAACGCCGCGCGGAACGGATCAGGAAACCACACAAACAACACCACAAGACACAGGAAATGGACCGTATGCTCCATAGCGAACGACACACCGATATAGCGGCGATTTTTGAGGAGATACCGCGACCATTGCGCGCGAAAGAAGTACTGCAAACTGGACGCCGTAAACGCGAGGAGGAACAACGTAACTGAAATCCGGGCAGTATTGCGCACCAGCAGCCGGATCGCCGCTTCGTTGAATCCTAGCCAGGAAATTGTCGCGACGATCATGGCTGCGGTGGCGACGAATATGGCTCCGGTAATTTTCCAGCCCTCGATGCGCATGATATGTGCCCCTCAACAATGAATGATATTGTCACACCGGGCATGCGCATTTCGAGGGGGTGCAAGTGCTATCATTTGCGGATGGCCGTTTATTTGAGCATGGGCGCCAATCTTGGTGATCGCGAGAAGAACCTGCACGACGCGCTGCGGCTTTTGGCGTCCACTGATGACATCACGATGACGAAGGTGTCACGCGTGTACGAGACCGCGCCCGTCGGGGATGTTGACCAAGGCGACTTTCTGAATATCGCGGTGGGGATCGAGACTAGTCTTTCGCCGCCGGTTTTACTCGACTGCTTGAAGCACATTGAATCGGCGCTTGGCCGGAAGCCGACACGACGTTGGGGACCGCGGTTGATCGATATCGACATTATTCTGTGGGACGATTTGGTGTATCACGACGCGCGCTTAACCATTCCCCACCCCGCATACCGCGAACGCGCGTTTGTGCTCATACCGCTGACGGAAATTGCGCCCGAGGCAGTTGATCCGGCCGTGAACACAAAAGTCGCGGACCTGGCTGCGGAATGTGGTGATGAAGGCGTGGTCAACCTTTTTGCCGGCGACCTTGGAATGCTCACTTAATTTGGAAAGATCGTCTAATCAATTACTCATATCGCATTTTCCGATGGACAAAATAAATGAGGATTGCACAAATCCCAGCGCCAATCACGAGCGAAATCGGCATTAATCCCTGATACGTATCGACAAACTTTTGCAGGTCTTCCATGCGCTCTGGAGGGAATGGCCTACCGGACAGTTCACGTCGTGCGCGTTGATAACCCAGGAACCATTGCCCCCATCGGTTCCACATGACGCACACGTAGAATACCCATGCAGCCATCCACGCGAACGCCATTCGCGTACCGCGTTTACGCGATTTGAATATATAATACGCGATGATGAAATAAACGATCCCAGCGGCGATATTTACCACTGGGGTGGCATAACCGAAGAGCGGCAATGCGGGAAGTCCAAGGGTCCATCGCGCGAGACTCTTTGCACCATCCAGCAAGAATAGTGATGCTGTTATCATGCCTAGCCAGGTTTCAAATGGTTTAATTCTAGGATCGACTAGCAGAATTCTTTTTCCCTTTCCTTCCTGTCCGCGTTCCAACTGAATTGGGTAAATGCTCAGCAACGCAAAGCCAGGCGAAACAGCCACTCGGTACGCAAGAATCTCTACAACAACGAAGCTGATAATCTGCGCGTAACCCGGCAAAATAATAGACAACGCCTGTTCGACAAAATAGGCGACCACAAACCACATGGCGCCAAAGATGACCATATCGAAGTAGACTGCGAGGATGCGTCGCTTGACAGTCGCAACGAACAGGGGTGGTGCCGGTTCCAATATCCCCTCAGCCTCAGAATTCATCCTATTTTTCTCCCGAGTTAATGCGAGTGGAATGGGAGCAGAATCCGAGGGAATTAACAAATTTTTAAGTTTTCCAAGAGTATGGTAATATTTTTTATGCGACGCGCTTGGGCAGGGATTTTTGCCCTGACCCGGATTCGAGTGCGTTGCACTATAAGACTTCTGAACCGCTCCGCTTGGAGCCCTACAGGGACCGGGACGGCATCGTCACGGTTCAGGAGAACGAGGAATGCCCCGTGTGTCTGCGGGCGCTTTGCGCGACCGCAAGAAGGCCGGCGAGAAGATCGCCGTGCTTACAGGCTACGATTTTCCTACCGCGAAGATTCTCGACGAATCCGGCGTAGACGCGATCCTTGTAGGCGATTCCTGCGGGATGGTGGTCATGGGCCGGGACAACACCCTTGGCGTGACAATGGAGGAGATGCTCCATCACACGAAGCTGGTGTCGTCCGCCGTGACGCGCGCGCTGGTAATTGCGGACATGCCGTTTCTCTCCTACCACATCAGCCCCGAGGAAGCAGTGCGCAATGCAGGACGCTTGGTTGCCGAGGCGTGCGCGCAGGCCATTAAACTTGAAGGGCCGGCGAAAACTTTTGGAAGAACCATCCAGGCGATATTGGACGCGAGCATTCCGGTCATGGGTCATATTGGGTTGCAGCCGCAATCCATTCACCAAATCGGCGGTTACAAGGTGCAGGGACGCGATCCGGAGGGCCGCGCGCGGTTGATCGAGGAGGCGAAGGGGCTAGAGGCGATAGGCTGCTTTGCGCTCGTGCTCGAATGTGTGCCGGCGAGTTTGGCGAAGGAGATTACGGAAACGATTTCGATCCCGACGATTGGGATTGGCGCGGGACCAGATTGCGACGGGCAGGTGCTGGTGATGCACGACATGCTGGGCATGGGCAAGTACACGAAATTTTCAAAAGTTTATTTCGATGTGGGCGCGGCGATGAAGGGCGCGTTTGAGGACTACGTGCGGGAAGTGAGGTCTGGCGCGTTTCCGGCGGCGGAGCAGTCCTTCGAATGAAGATTTTGGAGACAGCGGACGCAATGCGGGCTTGGTCCGGGGAACGCCAGTGCGCGGGCAAGACAATCGGGCTGGCGCCGACTATGGGCGCTCTACACGAAGGCCACGCGAGCCTGATGCGGGCGGCGTCGGCGGGCAATGATGTTGCCGTAGCGAGCATTTTTGTGAACCCCGCGCAGTTTGCGCCGCACGAGGATTTTTCAAAGTATCCACGCACATTCGACGCGGACGTGGCGATGTGCGCGGACTGTGGAATACAGGCAGTCTACGCGCCGTCGAACGACAAGATATATCCCGCGGGTTACGCGACGTATGTGAATGTTGAAGGAGTTTCGGAAGGGTTGTGCGGGGAGTCGCGCCCTGTTTTCTTTCGGGGCGTTGCGACGGTGGTTACAAAACTGTTTAACGTGGTGCGGCCGCATCGCGCATATTTCGGGCAAAAAGACGCGCAGCAATGCGCGGTAATTCGGCGGATGACGCGGGACCTGGAGTTTGGGATTGAGATTGTGGTGATGCCGACGGTCCGGGAACCTGATGGATTGGCGATGAGTTCGCGCAATCGATATTTGAATGCGGAAGAGCGGGAGCGCGCGCTGTGCCTGTCGCGTTCGTTGTTTGAGGCTGATCGCGTGATGCAGGCGGGGGAGCGCAATGCGCGGTATATCGTGGATGCGGTTCGCAGAGGAATGGCGGACGTGCGGATTGGCTACGTTGAGCTGGCCGATGCGGAGACAATGCAACCTGTGGAGACCATTGAGAAACCGGTGGTATTGGCGGTGGCCGCGTTTGTTGGTGAAACGCGGTTGATCGACAACATTACATTCGAGGTGCCCCAGAAATGTTGCTGACCATGTTGAAGAGCAAGATTCATCGGGCGACAGTGACGCAGGCCGATTTGAATTATGTCGGCAGTTTGACGCTCGACCCCGAACTGATGGAAGCGGCGGACATTTTTCCGCACGAGAAGGTGACGGTGGTGAACATCAACAACGGCGCGCGCTTCGAGACGTATGCGATCTCGGGGAAGCGGGGAAGCAAGGTGGTGTGCCTGAATGGCGCGGCTGCGCGGTTGGGGCATGTTGGGGACATGGTGATAGTGCTGACGTATGCGCAAATGTCGAGGGAAGAAGCCAAAGCGTATGCGCCAAAGATTGTGCATGTGGATGGGAAGAATGCCATTACCGGGGTATCGACGGCGCCGGAGTCGAATGAGGTATAGTACCGTTAACGAGATAAGGCACCAAGGGTTACATACATGATTTGCATCATCCGCGAGTTGGCTACCGTACAATAAATTGCAGACATGATGGACACGCTGGGAAGTTAAATAAAACTTGCCGTGGATACCAGGCTCGGGATTTTGACCGGTGGCGGTGAAATGCATGCGGACTGCGAGTCGGCATTGCTGAATTTGGGATCGAAACAACGTGACATCTGGGGCGCGGATTGGGATCCAAAAAGCCATGAGGTCGAGTTTCAGTCTTTGATCAATATTCGGCCTGGACAGAATAATCCATCCATGAAAGCGTTGGACGAGGATTTGAGAGCGGATATCGAGCGAATCGTTATTCGGCTTTTGGGGAATCCATGACACCGGAACAGCATCAACGGATTCGGCAACGCTATTTACGCGACGGGGTTCCCGGTTCGGCTAGGGGGAATCGCCGCGAATCTGGCGCGCGTGAAGTCCTTTTGCAAGAACGCGGACGGTAAACAGGTCGTCGAATCGGTTATTGATGAAAGCAAGTATTTCATAGAGTGGACCAATTCGGACCTGAAAGTGGATGTAGCTACTGAGTTGAGCGAATTACGATGCCAGTTGGCGCAATGGCAACTGAACTTTGATGCGCTGTGGAATGACCCGCCGAGCCGCAAAAGCATGCAGGAGTCCGCGGATGTATGGTCGAATCGCGTGCTTTCGCTCTCTGGGTTGTTGAACAAGGACCATCGGCCCTATAGCCAAGATTGAACCGCTCCAAGTGGATGTTATTCCCGCCTGCCGTGTGTATACTTTGTTTCCTTTTGTCTAACCGGAAAAGATTCATAAAATGAGTGCCATTCGTGTCCGTATTGCGCCGTCGCCGACGGGTTTTTTTCATATCGGGAATGCCAAGACCGCGCTGATCAACTGGCTGTATGCGCGGAGATCCGGAGGGACGTTTATTCTCCGATTGGAGGACACTGATACTGAACGAAGCGAGGACCACTATGCGGACATAGTGTGCGAGGCGTTGCAGTGGTTGGGGATTGATTGGGACGAGGGGCCCGCATTCGGCGGCGAGGGGGAACGCGGCGGTCATGGTCCGTACAAGCAATCCGAGCGTGTAGAGATTCACCGGCGCGAGGGCGCGCGATTGATAGCGGAGGGGGCCGCGTACAAATGTTTTTGCACCAAAGAAGAGCTCGATGCGGAACGCGCGCGCTCGCAGGCGGAGAAACGCCCACCGCGGTATAACCGGAAGTGCCGTGACTTGACCGACGTCCAAATTGCAGCAATTGGTGGCCGACCTTACAGCGTACGGTTCCGCGTGCCGGAGGGCGCGACTACGATTGAAGATTTGGTGCAGGGGACGGTGCGCGTCGAGAACAAAGAGATCGATGATTTCATCATCGTGAAGCCCAACGGCGATCCGGTATTTCATCTTGCCGTGGTGGTGGATGACGGGTTGATGGAAATATCCCATGTCATGCGCGGTGATGATCATCTGACGAACGCGTTCCGGCACGTGCTGTTGTTCAATGCGCTGGGTTACAAACTGCCGGCTTTTGCGCATCTGCCGATGGTGCTCGATGATTCCGGCAAGAAATACAGCAAACGGTTGCACGGCGCGAATGTGTTGGATTGGCGTGAAGACGGGTATTTGCCCGAGACCATCGTGAACTACCTTGTTTTGTTGGGGTGGACCCCGGAGGAAGAAGGACGCGAGCTGTTTACACGCGGCGAGTTAATCGAGGCGTTTACGCTGGACCGTTTGGGTAAGTCCGCCGCAAAGTTCGATTTGAAAAAGTTGCAATGGTTGAATGGCCAGCACATTCGCATGCTCACGCCAGAGCAGCTTCGCGACAAAGTTGTGCCGATACTGGAGAAAGCCGGGTTCGATACCAGGTCCAAGACAACGGACTGGCTTACACGGATGGCGGCGATATGCCAGGAGAAGATTCCGACATTGAATGAGATTGTGGCATACACCGATTTCTTTTTTCTTGTTCCAGCATCGTATGAGGAAAAGGCAGTGACGAAGCAATGGGGCAAAGCCGGCGCGATGGAGAATCTGGAGCACATACGGGCGGTTCTCTCCGAAATTGAATTATGGAATGTTGAAACGTTGAAGTCCGCGTTCGAACTTCTGACCGCGGAAAGCGGGGGAGCGTTGGGACAGTTCGTTCATTCCACGCGGTTGGCATTGACGGGAAAGAGTGTTGGCCCTGGATTATTCGAGTTGACCGAACTTCTCGACAAGGATGAATCGCTGAACAGGCTTGATGCTGCAATCGCTTTCGTGGGGGCGCGCGTATGAATCTGGTGGTAGCGGGAATCGATCTGGGTGGTACGAACGTGAAGACGGCGATCGTCGCGCGCAATGGCGATTTACTTGGCCAGGATTCGCGGCCAACACATTCCGAAGCGGGTTTGGATGCGGTGCTGGATACGATGGCTGAAAGTCTCGACGTCGCGTTGGAGCATGCAAACGTTGATCCGAGCGCCTTGCTTGCGGTTGGCATTGGAGCGCCTGGCCCGATGAACTGGCGCACCGGCGTTGTATTTAGTCCGCCGAATTTGCCGGGATGGGAGGACGTGCCGCTCGCGGAACTCATGCGCAAAAGGCTCAATGTCCCGACGTATGTTGATAACGATGCGAACGTCGCGTGCTGGGGGGAATTCTGGTCCGGCGCGGGACGCGAAGTTGATTCGATGGTGTGCGTGACTCTCGGCACGGGTGTCGGCGGCGGGATTGTCGTTTTCGGAAAACTATTGAGAGGGCCAGACGGCACTGCTGGCGAGATCGGACATATGTGCGTATCGCGCGGCGGACGCCAATGCAATTGCGGGTCGCGCGGTTGCCTCGAACAGTATGCATCCGCGACGGGATTGGTACACACCGCGGTCGAAGGAATCGAGTCCGGACGCAAGACGATGCTCATGGACATGTGCGGCGGTGACGTCGAGCGGATTGACGGCAAGATGATTTCAGATGCTCTTGCGAAGGGGGACGAGTTTGCGGGTTGGGTCATGCGCGAGACCGGCATTTGGCTTGGCACGGCCATAGGCAGTTTGGTTAATTTGTTGAATCCGGAGATGGTGGTGTTGTGCGGCGGGATGATTGCCGCGGGCGACGCGCTGTTCGAGCCGATTCGCACGACGGCGTTCGAGCAGGCGTTTGATG
>JAWXCN010000264.1:0-12662 GCA_034408725.1 Candidatus Hydrogenedentota bacterium | reverse complement strand
TCGAGCGCCATGATCGTGATGAGGTTGATTACGGGATAGATAAAGAAGCCAATGACAATCAACATCAACATATCCAACGCAAGATATCCCGGAGGGATTAAATATATTATTGCATATGCAGCGATGATCGGCAGCATGCACAACGCGGCAATCATGCCGCGCCGGCCGCCAAGTTTGTCGGATATCCAGCCAAGAAAAATCGTGGATGGAATCCCGCCCCATTCGAGCAGAAAAACGCCGATGCCACCTTCGGACACCTTCGCGCCCTTGACCTCCTGCAGGTACAACGGCCCCCAGTCGATCATGGCGTAGCGCGTGATGTACGCGAAAAAGTTCGCGATTGCGAGCAGCCAAATCCATTTGTGCGCGAGGACGTTTGTAATAAACAGGTCGTAGAACGACAGATTGCTTTCGTTGACCCCATGAATACGCTCGGTATCCGTGTAGTCGTCCCGGAACTCCTCGATGGGCGGCAAACCGACTGATTGCGGCGTGTCGCGCAAACGCCACAAAAGATACAGCGATCCGATTGCCGCCAACACGCCGGGGACAAAGAATGCATTTTGCCAATAGCCCGTGTACTCCACTGCGTAGCCAGCGAGTACCCCCGCGATGCCTCCGCCGACGTTGTGCGAGGTGTTCCAGATGCTGAAGGTCAGTCCGCGTTCTTTCTCGCTGAACCAATGGCCCATTGACCGTCCGCACGGTGGCCACCCCATTCCCTGGAAGAGTCCATTCACAATCCAGAGCGAAAGGTGCATGCTGTAGCTGGTCGAAGCGCCGAATGCGAAGTTGCACAACGCCGTCAGCAACAATCCCACTCCCATGAACACGCGCGGATTGCTGCGGTCCGACAACGCCCCCATAAGGAATTTCCCGATTCCATAGCTGATGGCTGTCGCTGCGAGAATATCGCCGAGCATCGCGTCGTCGTAGCCCAGCGTATCCTTCATATCCTTCGCGACGATACCGACGTTGTTCCGCACGAGGTAATACATCGCATAGCCGAGGAAAGTGGATTCAAGAATCTGCCAGCGGAAGCGCGGGTAGACCCGCTTTACTTCATCGTCCGGCAATCGCTCGATATGCGGCGCTGGCGCAAACCATTTGAACACGGAAAGCCCCCTTATCCCCATTAAGGAATGCCCAAGTTTGGGATTGAGTGTACAACGACAGCGCAGGAACTCCAATTGCGGAGAATAAAGCATACTGCCCATGCGTTATGCTACCGTGCCGGTGGAAGCAGATTGGATTTCGTTGCATGACATTTTTCACATTTCTTCGGCGGAGCCCGCGGTGTTTTTGTAAGTTTATCTCCAGTTGCATTGTTGTTGCGATGAGCACAGGGTGTGACGGCAACGAGCCCGCCACTGCCGCAAACCCGGTTGCACTTGATCATGCCCAACGCATCCTGTTCCTGGGTGACAGCATTACCTGGGACGGGCGTTACGTTGCTGCGTTCGAATCGTGGTTGTTGACGCGGACCCGCGCGCCGGGCCGCACCGTCCTTAACGCGGGCCTTCCCAGCGAAACGGTTTCCGGGTTAAGCGAGGCGGGCCACGCCAACGGAGATTTTGAGCGGCCCAATCTACACGAACGCCTGGACCGCGTGCTCGAACACGTGAAGCCGGACCTGGTCTTCGCATGCTATGGCATGAACTGCGGCATCTACGAGCCGTTTGACGAAGGGCGCTTCGCGCGGTACAGAGATGGCATTACGAAACTACAAGGCGCAGCCACTAAAGCTGGCGCGCAGATCGTTTTCATTACTCCGGCTTTCTATGACAACGCTTCCGAATCGAACAGGCAAGCAAGCTATGATGAGGTGCTTACCCGCTATAGCGAATGGTTGGTGTCGCGACGGGAAATCGGCTGGCACGTGATTGACGTACACGGACCAATGCAAAGAGAAGTTGCGCGGCGGCGCGCCATCACCCCGGATTTTACCTTCTCTCCCGATGGTATTCATCCCGATGATGCCGGTCATTGGTTCATGGCGCAACAACTCATCGAGTATTTTGGCGACGCCAGGGCATCGCATTCGGCGACGCAGGATGAGGTCCCAGGTCTCGCGCTCGGCACGTACGCAATCGTGCGCGAGAGAATGGAGATCGTGCGCGACGGTTTATTGACCGCAACGGGCCACAAGCATCCGACGATACCCGCGGGTCTTCCCGAAGAACAGGTGCAAGCGAAGGTCGAGGAATTCGATGCCAAGTTGAAGGCGCTCTATTCCACTTCATAGAGGCGGGCATTTCCTTCAACACCAATCAGTGCGAAGTTCGGCAGGCTTTCCAGTTCGTTGATAAGCTCCCGATGCGCCCCCGGCACGAATACATAGTCTAAGCACCATTCCTTTACGAAACGCGCGCGCGCTTCCGCGGACATGCTGACCTGATAAAATTCGTCCACCGCCGCGTCCAGCAACACCGCCGGCTGATCCGAGAGATCTGCCGCGCCAAATCCGCCCAGTACGTCAATTCCTTCGCGCAGCGAAAGAATGTCGTTAATCGGACCGGGCGCGAGCATCGTGCCCGCGCGCGCGGCGTTTAGGCAACGGAATTCTTCATTGGTGAGATACGCCGTGCGCATGCCGAGATCGGAGGCGAGGCCGGGCCGCATTCCAAATGGGCCTTGAAACACCATCGCAGACACTGCGAATGAACACAGGCTGCACACGCCCCAAACTGCCATGCACGCAATCGCCACGCGCGGCGCGCCGCGACGCAGTTGGTATAGCCCTTCCGCGGCGACCACACTCAATATGATCCCGATGAATATCATGAAGCGCTGCGGCGCAAACTGAAGAAACCATCCACCCCCGAAGGCCGACACGGCCAACGCGATGAATATCAGCAAGGACGCGAGGTACCACGCGTCGTCCGAAAAGTTGGTTGTGGGGCGTTTCCGTGCGGCGAAAATCGCTCCGATAATCGCGCCGGGCAGCGCGGCGTCGGACACGGCGAGGGCGGCGGCGTGATCGGTCCCGCGCAATAGCGAGCCATAATAAATCTGGTGTGCAAGAAACAATAGTGCAAAGGCCGCGAGATAGCCCGCTGCGCCACCGCATACAATACGAATCGAAAGCCGCGCATTCGCGGCATTCCGCGCAACGGCAAACGCCGCGATCAGCAACAGCGGGAACCCCGCGCTAAGAAATGCTGTCGGCCACATCGCCTGCTGCACCAATGCGCCGGTGTTCGTGATGAATAAAGGGCTGCGCGTCATGAACAGTATCGCCGCGAATCCTCCACCCGCAATCGGAATAGCGGCAAGTATCGCTTCGCGCATCGGCTTCGACGCATATTGCGCCCCATGGAGCGATGCGATAATCCATAGCGCGGGTGCAAACCGCGGATTCACGAATGTCGCCGCAAACAGAAGCAACCAGGCAAACAGCAGGTGATAGGGACATTTGAAAGATCGCGCCCCAATAAAGGTTGTTAGGCCCGCAAACCCGAGCGCCAGCGGCAAGGTGTAGTAGAGCCGGGTAAACAACAGGTATGACGCAAGGTTGGAACCTTCCACCAAATCATAAATTGCGAACCGGTAAAACTGGGCGGGGAAAGTTGAACTGTCCGTGATGCCAAACATCGCGCAAAGCATATACAGCGGACCGCCAAGCCCTCCGCTGCAGGTATAGAAAATAAAAGCCATGCCCGAACGAGTGGGAACAGTCGCGCGGAAAAAATGATAAACGGCCAATAGAAAACAAAACGCACCAGCGCCGTTCGCAATACCGAGCGCCATAAAGGGACCAATGCCCACAAACTTTCCAACCACACCTACAATGCCATACATCCAATGAAAGGGCGCGGGAAAGAATTCGGGCGAGTAAGCGCCAATTGCCGATTTGCACGTCGCATAGGGCGAATGAAACCCCGTTTGAAACATATTCATGGAATGAATAAATATTGCGCTATCCGGTTTGTGCAGGCCGGTGGGCACAACGTCACGCGGCGCGCAATACTGAACCATGACGTGCGTAAGAGGTGTGAGCATGGCGAACGCGCCACACAGAAGCCATATCCCCACCGGCGTTTCCCGCGCCCACTTCATGCGTCGCCGCCGGTTTGTGAGAGCAGTTCCGCAACGCGTTCTGGCGAGATTAAGCGTGTGCGTTGAATACGCGCCCGCTCACGGGCTGCGTGTGGTACTAGCGCGAGCATGTCGCCAATTGTTCCAGCCATTATGCCCAATGCGCGCAGCATGCCGAACTCAGAGCGCGCGGAAGAAACGAGCATCCGTGCCTGATGAAAACATTCCCGCAGTATGGCGGCGCCATTGCGAAGCAAAACCTGCCGCGGGAAATTCTTCGCGACGAGCAGCGCATGGTTCCGGAAACACTGCCGGGAACGCCACCAGGTTTTGCCGCCGAGGCTGGCCGAACCAACGTGATAGGCTATCGCATCCGGCACAAGCGCCGCATCAAATCCAGCAAGCCGCGCCCGCATGCAGAAATCCGCGTCTTCAAAATAGGCGATGAACCGCTCATCGAACAAGCCGATGTGGTCAAAGACTTCGCGCGGAATCAGCGCGGCGCCGCCGGTGACCCCAAAAATCCGTGATGGCAATGTGAACACGTCGCGGGAAACCCGGTGGCCAATGCTCTCCGGCCGCCCGTCCACCCTGACTCGATCACCCGCCGAGTAAATAACGTCCCGCTGCGATTCAAACAGCACCAATGGCGTCAGCAGCGTTGCCGGACTGCGTTCGGCGGCGTACATAAGCCGTTCGATGCAGTCTCGCTCAAGCGTCATGTCGTTGTTAAGCAGCAGCACATGGCTGCCGCTGGTAGCGCGCATGCCAGTATTCACGGCCCTGCAAAAACCGCTGTTGACTTCAAGCCGGATCACGCGAACCCGCGGAAACGCCGCGGCGATTCGGCCCTGGACGTCTTCGGTCGATCTATCATCGACCACGATGATCGCATCTGGCGGGCATGATTGCAGCTCCAGGGAATGAAGGCACGCAGCAAGCAGACCAACCTTGTTCCACGTCGGCACCACTACCGTCAACGACAACTCACTCATGCTGCATGGTCCCGCACTGTGCGTTGACGCGCGCGGCGCAACCACATCGTCGAACCCGGCACACGATTCAGCTTCAAGGTGTGTTCGAGAAAGTGCGCGTCAAACGAATCCAGGAACGGCAGATACCGGAGAATCGCTAAATACACCGCGCCAAAGACGGCCGCGGCGCCTAGCATGATCGACACGGATTCCAAACGTCCGGAACCAGCGGGCGCGAAAACTTCTATGAAGACGCACGCGACGACGCCCGGCAATGATGCGACGCAAGGCCAAAGCACGGCTTCGCGCCAAATCGCGCGCGAAGTCACGCCGGTCATGTTTCGCATTGCCCGAAGAAACCAGACCATGCTGATGTACATTGAGATCGCCGTCGCCGCGGCAACGCCAAGAAACCCTACCGCGAATGCGAACGTAATCGTCAGCACAAGATTGCTGATCATCGCGATGATGCCCGCGTTCATCTGCACGTCGGGCCGGCCTTTTCCCAATGCAACGCTAACGCCCGGCCCTTGCAGCACATTTGCGGCATAGCCGATCACGATGAGCCGGAACACCCACGCGGCATCGCCCATGTCCGCGCCCATCCACGCGCGCATGATCGTGTCCGCCGTTGCTGTGGAGAATAGCGCAAGCGGTATCGTAATTGCCGCGATGTATTTCGTGCTGACGAGATACAGTCGCCGAAGGCGCGTGGTGTCTTCGCGGGCGTCAAGGTCGGAAGCCGCGGGGAGTATTGCGCCCAGAAACATCAAAGGCACCTGTCTTACTTTGTTCGCAAGCTCGACGCCAACCTTGTACGCCCCCGCCAGACCCATCGTTCTATACATCATGCTGACGACGATGATGTCGGTTTCAAATGTTATAAGGTTTGACAGACGCGCCACCTGCGCGCGCCAGCCATAGCGATAGAGAGACCAGAATTCACGGCGGCTGACATGCGCGAAAGACACGCGGAGGTGCGGCAACAGCCAAAACGCAATGAATAAACTCGCAAGGGCATACACGCCAAGCACGATCGCGCTCGAGTACATGAGACCGCGCAGGCCGAATCCGTTCTCGATGAAATACACTGTCGCCGCAATCTTGACGATGGACATCACGAAACTCACCGCGTTCGCGATGTCCATCCGCTGAAGTCCGGCCTGAATGGAGGTGAACGGCGCGACGCAGTTGCCCAGCAAAAAAAGCGTGAACGAATATTGCACAAGAAATACAAGGTCGCCAGCGTTCACATCGGGCACGCCCATTCGCGACGCAAATGCCGTGGCGACGTATGCGAGGACCGGGAAACAAAGCGCGGCAAGCGCGACGCCAAGCACCGCGTAGAGCGTCACCGCGCTGGTAATGAGCTGCGATATGCGCCGCTGCTCGCCACGCGCGGCGTACTCCGCGATGAACTTCGCGTAGCCGCTGCCAAACCCGAGATCGAGCAGGCCAACGTACCCCGAGAAGGATGCCACCAATCCCCACACGCCGTATTCGCTCAGCCCAAGCCTCCACACGATATACGGCGTAAGCACCAGCGCGGCGATTGCCTCCCACGCGCGGCCCGCGACGTTCCACAGCGTGTTGCGCGCAATGACGTCTTGCACGGGCGCCGGCGTGAGTTCGTTAATCGTGTTATTCGGATCGGAATTCATAGATTTCCACATGCTCGACGCGGCCGCTTCGCGGATTGGGCAACTCAAACTGTTTGATCAAAATGAATTGTTCGGAATTTGCGCGCCATACATCCACCATCGCTCCCACTCCGGTTTCACTGAACGCGGGCGAACTGTCCACATAGGCGGCGGGATAAAACAGGTACTCGATTTCGCGCGCGCGAAGCCAATCCAGTTGCGCGGCCAAATCACGCGGCACGAGCGCCTTCAGCGCCTCGAAGTTCGTATACGTTGGGTGAGCAAAATAAAACCCGCGCGGATCGAGCGAAAGTATTGTCGCCGTGGAAGGAAGATTGCGCGCGGCCCAGGCCATCGCGGGAAACCGCTCGACGCGTTTCGTCAAATAGTCCTCGCGCGATTCAACGCCAATGACAACCGGTACCTTGGCCGCCGCGTTTGCCAACACGGGTCCCAGACCCAGCGCGTAAGAAAGCAGAACGGCCGGGACCATCACCCAGCGCAGCCTGGGCAGTTTCTCAACCGGCAACGCCGCTACAACCATCATCGGCGCGATAAACGGCAATGCATAACGCGCGAAGCGCTGAAAGAAAAATATAACTATCAACCCCGCTCCGCTAAATACTCCCAGCGCGCGCGCGGACCGCCCGCCAACGATGACGCCGATGACTCCCAGCACGAGCCACAATGCGCCGGGCGAAGTACTCCACCCACCGTAGTGCGCCGGGTTCATCGTCAAAGACCAAGGAAATGCCAACAATTGAAATGGTCCCGTGCCTTGAATCGAGGAGTGTGAACCAATCGCCGCGACATTCACATCGGGCATCGCCGCGGACTGCGACGAAAAGAACGGATAAAACGGATTGCCGGAAACGAGCGCAGTGCGAACTAGCCACGGTAGCGCGCTGGCAAATGCGGTTCCCAAAAACAATCCTGTATTACGTACGCGCGATTCGCCGGCGATTGCAACGACACCAACCGCAAGCATGGCGTTGACAAGATACGCAGTATGGCGAATGCCGCATCCATTGCCCGCAAGTATCGCCGCAAGCACCAACCACCCAATGCGTTTGTCCTGCCGCCACGCAACAAGCGCGCACAGCGCACCCATGACCGTTGCCGCATACGGCACGTCGATACCTGGAATACTGCTCTGATCAATAAATACCGGCGCTGTGGCGACGATGGCCGCCGCCACAAACCCGCATTGCCTGCCACCCACGCGCACTGCCAACCAGTAAGCCGCCGCGCACAGCAGAATGCCGAATGACCAAACAATCTGCGCGGGCCTTGCTTCCCGCCGCCAACCGAAGGAATCGTTATTCATGGGCGACTGCGCGCCGTAGTCCTGCACGGTAAACAGCGCGTGCATAAGATGCGGATACGCGGAGTAGTTGTTCCCTGGTTCGACACCGATGCGTCCCTCGCGCGCGTATGCAGCGGGCAACGCCATGTGCGCAACCCCCGCGTCCCAACTGGTAACGGGAGCATTGGCGCCAATGAGCGCGCAACCGAGCGCGATGAATGTCGCCGCAAGACTGAGCTTCGCAAGCAGTCCTTCCGGGACTCGCGGCGTTTGGATGATGCCGGCGGAACGGTTTTTACGAATCCACTTTACGAAATAGAAAATCGCGATGTAACCCGAGACAACTCGCACAACATCCGCGAACATGACGCTGAACGACGCCAGGCAAAGAAACATGACGCCTGTGAGGCAGTATCCACACAGAATTGCGATGCCCCACGCTTCGCGCGTGCGCGGAAGGCCCGCGGCGCGCAAGCATCCCGCTGCCACAAGCATGGCTACAGCCAACGTCAAAATCACCCGCTAACTCCACTGGTTCCCCATCAACCCCACGCGGCATGATAGCACCGTGTCAAAATAAAGAAGAAAGGGACGCCGGAGCGTCCCTTTCAGAAAGAAAACTTTTGCCTTACCTCGCCATTGCCTTTTTCTGATGCACGAGCTTCGTGATCCAAACATCGACATAGTCGTGACCGATCGCCGTCAGCACGTCAATGCCCTTTGTCCTTCCAAACGCGACCGCGGCGTCGCGCGCGAGTTCCCGCGCGCGCCGGCGTTCTTCGCTGGAAAGTTTGCCGTCGGAACTCCCATCTTTCACCGCACGCACATAGACATCGTAGGTCTGTTGCACGCCGGCTTCGAGCGCGGTGATGGCCTCAGCGAACCGCTGTTGCCGCGCGCGCTGGAACCAGTCGCTCGCCTTGAAAAAAGTCCAAAGTCCGCCAAGCACCGCGCCGAGGGAAGTTAGGGCGGGTTCGGAAATGATGTTGTTTAGATCGTTCATGGATGGTTCTCCTATCGGGTTCGGGTTTCGCATACGGTTTTTTCGTAATCTCGTACTCGCTGATCGCTTCACGTGTAATTCACATCCCCCTGAATCCCCCTTCAAAGGGGGACTTAAGAGGGGAGACAAATTTTAATCACGAGTACGAGGCGCGACTCGTTACGTCGATGCTCGCTTCCTCACGTCCTCGCTGCTTGCTTCCTCACGTCCTCGCTGCTCGCTTCCTAACGTCCTCGCTGCTCGCTTCCTCACGTCCTCGCTTTCTGCCTTCCTCACGTCCTCGCTTTCTGCCTTCCTCGCTTCCTGCCTTCCTGCCTTCCTCACTTCCCCTACACAAACATCCGCGCATCGCTGATATACCCATTCGTCGCATCATCCGCGTTCTTAATCGACGCCATACCGGGACGCAGATACAGCTTCGCAAGCGGGATGCAATCAGTTTGCGCCGGTGGCGCGGCCGGCGAAGCGTGTTCCGTGCCGGTGACGACGCTCACATCCCACGTTTCGAGCCGCGCTTGAACAAGATCAATGCGCGGATTCGTTATTGGTGGCGTGATGGCCGCGGTCGTCGCTTCCGCGCCGAGTTTATACGGCAGTTTCGACACAAACGCATAGCCCGGTTTCACATGCACCGCGAGATCGGGCGTGCTGCTGGCCACGACTTTTAGATCGTCGGTCGTCGCGTTGCGAATGACGCCGTCGCCGCCGCCCCAGGCATGGCTGAGCAAAAAGTAAACCAGTTCGAGTGCCAGCTCGATGCGGTTGTCCCAGGTATTCAGTTTCGATGATGGCACGGGCCGTTCTTCAAACGTCCATGCCGTTTTTGTATAGCCAAGGCCACGAATCGCCATTGTCTTCTTCTCCCTCCGTTAATCGAGATGGTGAACGCCGTCAAGACCCACGCCGTCGTCGTCGAGCCGGAACTGATAAACCGCGGACCCACTCGGCTGTGTGCGGACCATGAACGCTAGTGGTGAATCCACGCTGCGCATGGGCGACGTGAGCCGCACCCGCGTGGATACGTGGTTCCCGGAAAAACGGTGCGCGACCTCTTTCACGCGGGCAACAAGCGCGCCACTGAAACGTCCACCCCATTCGCTTGCCAGTTCCCGTTCAAGACGCCGCAAAGGCGCGCCACGCACCTCAACAAGGTCGCCAACACGCGCTTCGGCCTCGCCGTGAAAGAAAGTGATTTCGACGATGCGGGTCGGGTACGCGATATCATCCAGGAGTCCCGCCACCAGCTTGTCCGCGTCTTCTTCGCGTGAAATTCCGAAATGCTCGAGCGCCTGGTCTTCGATTCCGTATTCCGCGATGCTTTCACTGCGTGCGTACGTCTTGCTCACCGCTCCAGACACCGGATTTCCTGCGAAGTACACCGCGTTTGCAAGCCCGTCGCTGGTCGATCCAAACGCTACGCCCATGCGCACGGGATCATGGAACCACACGCGCGCGGGCCGTTGCGCGTTGTAAAATCGTAGCGCCAGATGTGGATCAACGGACCAGACATAGCCGCCCGCCGCGTATGCGAGCGCCGTAATCTCTTCGAGCACGCCGCCGGCCGTGTCATACGCAATAAGCGCAGTGGGCGCGTCTTCAATCGAATCTGGATGCGCCCCGCTGTATGAATAGAATTCTTTCAATGCCATCGACGCTTCGTGATTCTGGCCATCTTCAAACAGGTAGACATCCGCATGACCCAGTTCAACCTGCGCCGCGTTGAAGCAGCGTCCACCGCCGTACACCATCCCGACGTAACGTCCGAGATCATCGATGCGGCCGTCAAACGCGCCAGTGAAATCCCGGTGTGGGTTAAGTTCGATGTAGTCGATGCCGTGCGTGTCGAACAGCGCTTGCAATGAGATTTTCGCGGCATCGGCGCGCAGTTTGTACCCGCTGGCGTCATACTTCGCATCGGTCCAATCGGCGACTTCCGGATGCCGGTCTATGGCATGCGCATTGCGCGAAGTTTCCTCGCAATCGATCATCAGCATGCGCACGTCGGGCCACGGCTCGCCATCAACGATTAGTCCCGCGATGGTATCTCCGTCTTTCGCGAACGCCGCAGTCGCGTCCACACGCGCCCCGCCAACCCATTGGCCGTTGGCAATGCCGCTTAATTCCAACTCGTTTTCAGGGGACTTTCGCGACAGGAATTTAAGGTACTCGCGCTCTGCGCCATCCGGGTAAGCGTTGTGCGCGACGGTGTAATGAATCGGCCCCAGCGCATTATTCAGCAGGTCCTTCACAATCTCGCTGATGGCCGCGCCCGAATACCCACGCGAAACCTTTGTGTTACCCGGAGCGTTCTCGCGTTCCGCGAGAAATTCAATGACCTTCTGAAACTGCACATATTGATCAAGAATGAGTTTGCGCGAGTCGCTCCATTGCGGCACGACTTCGGTGATTGGCGCGTCGCAGAACAGTTCCTCATCCACGAACACGCGCACGCGATAGCCTTCACTCAAATCACTGAGCCCAACCGGCAGAATTCCGCGCACGATGTCCGCGTGGTCCGGCCCACGGCGCAACGTTTCAACCAGCGGAACTTCGTCAAACGATGCGATACGCAGACCATCGGTATCGTGAATGTCTATGCGATAGTTCATCGTTTACCACCACCGGTCCCGGTATTCGAGCACGACAGACGCGGCGTGCGCGCTCGCGGGCGCATCGGTATAGAGCAGAGTGATGCCCTCCGGTGAAATATCGGGGAACTGTCCGGAGACGTATGGCGTCACGTCCGCCCCGTTCAACCGCACCAGCCGCTCGATGCCGTCAAACTCCAGAACGTCGCCATTCGAGAGTGTGCCGCCATAGTGCATTGAATTGGAGCCAGCGGAAAATTCCGGGGCGATGATCGTGTCCAGTGCCGTCAGGCGAATGATCACCGGGGCCGGTGTGTTGCCAGCGTGCGTCAGGGCGATGCTGTCTCCCGATGCGTCAATCAGCCACGGCACGCTGTGAAGCACCACGGATTCTTCGTGGGGCTCGCGTGCCGCCAGCTTCAGCGTGAACGTGCCTGTATGCGATTCAGCGGATACTTGCCGGACAAATTCCGCGCGCCGCACCATCATCCGGCGCCCAGGCCGGACGGATAGCGCTGCGCTGTACTCGATTGCGGACGCAGCATCGAGAATTGCGTCCAGCGCGGCGTGAATCGCCGCCTCGCTCGATTCGCCAGCTATCAAGCCCGTAATCTCGATGGCACGTTCGCGGCGTCCGCCGACTTCGTCGTGTGTTTCGCGCACGACGGTATGGGCGAAATCAAATGTAACGGCGCCCAGCGTGATCGCCACTGTTATGCCTCCCCAATCACAGGCGTGGTAGGGGTGCTGTCCAAAATCAGGCGCGCCGGCTGTTCCGTCAGATAGGGCTCGAGCAGGAACCACGCCTGCTTCTCGGTCAACGCGGCGACAGCCGTCAACGCGCGGAACCGCTCTCCGGCTTCGAGCCGCTGTCCCCCGATCGTAACGTTGCGCTGCGCAAAAGCGTCTTTCGCTGCAATTGCGCGAAAGACGTACGCACCCGCAAGCAAAGTTTCTCCCGTAACCAACGCCTCGTCCGGCGGGTCGGTCTCGGTGTCCGCATCGAGAAACCGTTCGACCTCCGCGTGCGCATCTTCAATGCACGCTGCGATCAAATCGGCGGGCACGAGCGTTGGATCGTTCAATTGAAACCGCAGCCGGACGGAGGCCTCT
>JAWXCN010000263.1:0-27875 GCA_034408725.1 Candidatus Hydrogenedentota bacterium | reverse complement strand
GGTTCGAGTTTCCTTTGCGAGGATGGCCGGGTTTCTTGATCCTGGGCGTTCCTTTTGGCCTTTCGTTTTCGGCGTGTCTCACGTTTATCGCGGTGTCATGGGCCAACAATGAACATGCGACCCTCGAAGTTTTTTTCGGATGGCTGTATCTGCAGGCGGTGCTGCTGCCCATGTTATTTATTGCGATTACCGGCAACCTCTTCGCGAAAGAAGCGGAACGCGCCAACCTCGACGCGCTCCGGGTATCGCTGTTGACCGCTGAAACGGTCGCTGCCGGCAAATTGATGGCGTCGTTTCGCGTGGCGTATGTCATGGTCGCGATGGCCATGATTGGAATGGCGCCGCTCATTTTTGTGAATCCACTTTGGACAGGTGATGGGCTGCGCATTCTCGCGTACGGTTCGATCATGCTGGGAACCTGCATGCTCACGTCGTGGAGCGTGACGGCGTTCTGCTCCGTAGTGGGCCGGCGCATGGCGACAGCCCTGGTGCTTTCTTTTATGGTAACTGCAATGCATTTGATTGGGTTCTCGATGATCCTCTTTGCAATCAGCGAAAGCTTTTTCAGACATTCTTTCTCGAGTGAGCGATGGGCAGGACTCTTCTCACCTTATTTTGCGACGGCATGGGTCGTTTATCCTCAGCCGACCCAGATTGAATACGAAGGGATCTTCTGGATCGCGTCATTAGCACTGTCGCTTTTTACAGTTATCCTGTTCGTGGCATTGAGCTTTCGGTCGTTTCGTACGACCTACTCGCGAGACTAGTGTCCTGAGTTTGAGATTCGTTCGATATGAAGTTTGGAAATCAGACCTCACATCCCCCTAAATCCCCCTTCAAAGGGGGACTTTGAAGATCGGATTAACTTTGAAGATCGGATTATGCGAGTGGCTTTGCCAAGGATTTGGGATTCATGACACTAGCGGGAACGCGCGCATTCCTTTACTTATTTACGCGTTTCGACACCCAGTGCCACAACGCGCGGTTCCCGCCAGGCCAAATCCGGTTGAGCACGTATCCCGCCCATGACTCCGGCGAAACCGGAACGATGACTTGCCGGCGCTTTATCGCGCGCACAATCGCGCGCGCCACCTTTTCCGGACCGTAATTGCGCTTGCCGTAGAACGCGACATATTTGTCGCGCAACGCGTCTGCGTCATCGTGTCCCGTTATGCGCACTGTGCGGGTGATGTTCGTGTTAATCACGCCTGGGCATATCACGGATACGCCGATATTGTGCTCTTTCAGGTCCTCCGACATGCACAGCGATAGGCCAAACACGCCAAACTTCGTCGTGGAATAACTGGCGATGTCCGGAGATGGATTGAAACCGAGCATGCTGGACACGTTTACCACGTGGCCGCCTTGTCCGCGTTCGGCCATCTTTGGCGTAAACAGATGGCAGCCGTGAATCACGCCCCAGAGGTTTATGCCGACGATCCACTGCCAGTCTTCGTAACTGGTGGTAAGGACCGTGCCCACTACTGCAACGCCGGCATTGTTCACCAGAATATCTACGGCCGGGACAATCGCGTGGACCTTGTCCGCAAACACGCGCATCGCATCGATGCTCGATACATCGACGCATTCGGCAAGAAGACATTTCGACGTTCTGTCGATTTCTCCGCGCACCGCTTCGAGCGAATCCGCGTTGATGTCGCAGAGAACGAGCTGAGCGCCTTCCCGCGCCAACGCAAGCGCGGTTTCGCGGCCAATGCCGCTGCCCGCGCCCGTCACCAATGCGACCTTGCCCGATATATCGCGCACGGAAGTCCCTCCCCCGACGTTAGGGTAGGGCCGGTTCTCGTTCGAGTCAACCTATTACGCTTTCGAAGAGGCTGGGGCTTTTCGCGGGTTGAAACCCTGCCCCATGTACCGTAGTATCCTCATTCATCCAATCTGTGCCGGGGTTCCGGCGATGTTGCGGGGAAAGGCGGTCCATGGCGCGCGTAGAACTCAAAAATATTTTCAAGACGTATCAGGGGGGCGTCAATGCGGTTAAAGACGCGTCTTTGGTCGTCGAGGACAAGGAATTCGTCGTGCTGGTTGGCCCATCGGGTTGCGGCAAGTCGACGACGTTGCGCATGATCGCGGGTCTGGAGGATATTTCTTCCGGCGAAATCCGCATTGGGGATCGGGTGGTCAACGATGTTGCGCCGAAGGACCGCGATATCGCGATGGTCTTTCAGAACTACGCGCTGTATCCCCATATGACGGTCTACAAAAACATGGTGTTTGGTCTGATGCTGCGCCGGTATCCGAAGACGGAAATTGATCAGCGGGTGCGCGAAGCCGCGAAAATCCTCAGCATCGAACACCTGCTTGATCGCAAGCCCAAGGCATTGTCCGGCGGCGAACGCCAGCGCGTGGCGGTGGGCCGGGCCATTGTGCGCAATCCCAAGGTTTTCCTGTTTGACGAACCGTTGTCGAATCTCGACGCGAAGTTGCGCGTCCAGATGCGCGCGGAGATCAACAAGCTGCACAACCGCCTGCAATCGACCATGATCTATGTCACGCACGATCAGGTCGAAGCGATGACAATGGGCGACCGCATTGTTGTCATGCTGGGCGGGGTGATCCAGCAGATCGCGACACCTCTCGAATTGTACAACCGTCCCGTGAACAAGTTTGTCGCCGGGTTCATCGGCAGTCCGCCGATGAACATGATTGAAGGCGAGTTGTATGCGCAAAACGGCGCACTGCGTTTCCGTGGCGCCGACGGCGCGATGGATTTGACGACTGATTCCGCGCACCGGGCCGCGTTGGAACCGTATAGCGGGAAGAAGATTATCCTTGGAATCCGGCCCGAAAATTTCTCCGAGAACGCGACGCAGACCGTGATCGACGGCAAGAGCATCAATGCAAAGGTGGAAGTTGTCGAGCCGATGGGTTCGGAAATTTACCTGTATCTCGCGTTGGCGAAGCTGACGCTGACCGCGCGCATTAATTCTGATACTGAACCGCCGGTTGACGCGCCGCACGTCATAGATGTCGCGATGGAAAAGGCCCACTACTTCGATCCTGCGACGGATAAGACGATCCGGTAACGAAGGAGGGCGGGTTTTCGAACCCGCCATTCAGGAATAGGACGAATCAATGGCGGGTTGGGAAACCCGCTCTCCCTTAGCGCTTCTCGACCGGGACGTATTCGCGTTTGGCTTCGCCGGTGTAGATTTGGCGGGGACGATGGATGCGGTTGCCGGATTCCGCGCGCATTTCCTTCCATTGGGCGATCCAGCCTGGCATGCGGCCTATCGCAAACATGACCGTGAACATATTGGTCGGAATGCCGATCGCGCGGTAGATGATGCCGCTGTAGAAATCCACATTGGGGTACAGTTTGCGCTCGATAAAAAAATCGTCCTTGAGCGCGATCTCTTCGATGTGTTTGGCAATCTCGAGTAGCGGCTCGATCACGCCGAGTTCTTTCAGGACATCGTCGCAGGCGTTCTTGAGCAGCGTAGCGCGCGGATCGAAATTCTTGTACACGCGATGGCCGAAGCCCATCAGGCGGAAGCCCGAGTTCTTGTCCTTCGCCATGTCGATGTATTTTTTGTAGTTGCAGCCGTCCGAGACGATGCGTTCGAGCATCTCGATCACTTCCTGGTTGGCTCCACCGTGAAGCGGACCCCACAGCCCGCTAATGCCCGCCGAAATTGAGGCATAGAGGTTCGCGCCGGAACTGCCCACCATTCGCACGGTGGAAGTTGAACAATTCTGTTCGTGGTCCGCGTGCAGGATGAGCAGCATGTTCAGCACGCGTTCGAGCAGCGGCGACACCACATAAGGTTCCGCGGGCGATCCAAACATCATGAAGAGGAAATTGGCGGCGTAGGATTGCGACGCAATCGGATAAATGATGGGTTCGCCACGGGTCTTCTTGTACGAAAACGCCGCGAGCGTCTTCGCCTTGGCCAGTATCCGCACGATGTTGGTATCAAGCTGCTCGTCGTCGTCGGAATCCGGGTAGAACGTCGAGAGCGAAGCGACCATCGCGGAAAGAATGGCCATCGGGTGGGCTGTCGGCGGATAATGATCAAAGAAGTTGATCATGCTTTCGTGAATATTGCTGTTTATCGTGAGCTGGCGGCGCCACTCGCTGAGTTCCTTCTCACTTGGCAAATGACCGTAGATAAGCAGGAAACACACTTCGGAGAATTTCGACGAAACGGCCAATTCCTCGATGGGATAGCCGCGGTAGCGTAGAATTCCCTTTTCGCCGTCGATGAAGGTGATCGCGCTTTTGCAGGAACCCGTGTTGCCGTATCCGGGGTCAAACGTGATTGCGCCAGTGTCCGCGCGAAGCTGCGTAAAATCAATAGCAGCTTCGTTTTCCGTGCCAGTAATGACGGGGAACTCGTAGTCCTTGCCGTTATAATTCAATTTGGCGGTGCTCATGCTACGTCTCCAGTCCGGTACAAAATCCGCTTCCCCATTTGCCGCGAAAATGCGGGCGTGCCGGGGCGCCCTGTTTCCCCGGCGAGCGAGGGATTGCCACTATACCGACCGTGGACGGGACTAATCAACCACTGCGATGGCGTTGATTGTCGGATGTTGCCGGGTCATAGTATCGCCACTCAACAAGGAGCCACGGAATGATCTCTATCTACCGGTCAGTCATTCGCACGTTCGTTATTTTCATCCTCGCAGTTGGCCCCGCGTTTGCCGCGGCGGACCTGCCGCTCGAATCCATAAAACTTCCTCCAGGTTTCAAGATTGAACTCTACGCCACCAAGGTCTTCAACGCCCGGCAGATGGCGCTCAGTCCCAACGGCACGGTATTCGTTGGCTCGCGCGAGAACGGCGATGGCCGCGTGCATGCCGTGGTGGACAAGGACAAGGATGGCAAGGCCGACGAAGTAACAGTTATTGCAAAAAAGCTGGTGCAACCCAGCGGCGTGGCGTTTCACGATGGCGCGCTGTACGTCGCCGAAATTCATCGGGTCATCAAGTTTGAGAATATCGAAGAGACCTATGCGTCGCAGCCTGCGCCCGTGGTTGTGAATGATTCGTATCCCGACAAGACTCACCATGGCTGGAAGTTCATCGCATTTGGGCCTGACGGCAAGCTGTACGTTCCCGTGGGCGTGCCCTGCAATGTGTGCGAACCCGAAGACGAGATTTTCGGCACAATCACCCGGCTCGACGCGGACGGCAGCGGCCGCGAGATTTTCGCGAGAGGGGTCCGCAACAGCGTCGGCTTCGACTGGCACCCTGTTACGAAGGAACTATGGTTCACCGACAATGGCCGCGATCTTATGGGCGACGGTGTCCCGCCTGATGAATTGAACCGCGCGCCAAAAGCGGGCATGCACTTCGGGTTCCCCTATATTCATGGCAGTGCGATCCCGGACCCGACTTTTGGCAAAGGCCACAAACCGGAGGAATTCACGCCACCCGCGCAGAACCTCGATCCGCACGTCGCGGCCATAGGCATGCGCTTCTATACCGGCACGGCGTTTCCGGAGGAGTATCGCAATCAGATTTTCATCGCGGAACACGGCTCCTGGAACCGGACACCGCAGGCGGGCCATACCGGATTTCGTGTCGTCTGCGTGAAGCTGGATGCGGACAGCAACGTGGTGTCTTACGAACCCTTCGCCCACGGCTGGTTGCAAAACAACAAGGCGTGGGGAAGGCCCGCGGACGTGCTGAATATGCCGGATGGATCGATGCTTGTCAGTGATGATGCGGCGAATTGCATTTATCGGATTCGGTACACGGGGTAATGATGGAATAGTGGGAGTGATGGGAAGCATGAGAGCTATGGGAGTTCGATTGTAGAAAGACTTGGGCCCTTTTCTCCCATAGCTCTCATTCTTCTCATCACTCCCATTACCCTAAATATGTATCTCGCGTCCGGCTACCGCCATCGCGGCCTCTTTCACCACTTCAGCGAGCGTAGGGTGCGCGTGGCAACAGCGCGCAATGTCTTCGCTTGATGCGCCAAACTCCATCGCGGCTGTCGCTTCGGCGATTAAATCGCCGGCGCGCGGACCAATGATGTGGACGCCCAGCACACGGTCTGTTTCCGCGTCGGCGAGAATTTTTACGCGCCCCTCGGTCTGACCGAGCGCTTTCGCGCGGCCATTCGCAATAAACGGAAACACGCCTTTGCGGAACGCGGTCCCGGCTTCTTTTAGTTGTTCCTCGGTTTTGCCGACTGTCGCGATTTCCGGATGCGTATACACCACGCCGGGGATGCAGTTGTAATTCACATGGCCGTAGCCGGTCACAATGTGTTCGACACAGGCGATGCCTTCTTCCTCGGCCTTGTGGGCGAGCATTGGGCCACGCACCGCATCGCCAATGGCGTAGACACCCGGCGCGGCAGTCGCGAAATGATCGTCAATCGGAATCGCGCCTCGCGCGTCGAGTTCGATCTTGACTGTTTCGAGACCGAGGTCTTTGGTATTTGGAATGCGGCCTACGGCGACCAGCACGCGGTCGCATGAAATAGACTCAGCGCCTTCGACCGTCACCACGCACCCATTTTTTCCGGCGGACGCGCCGGTCACCTTCGCCCCCAGCCGGAATTCAATGCCCTGTTTTTTGAAGACTTTTTCTGCTTCGCGCGCGAGTTCGAGGTCCATTCCGGGAAGTATGCGATCGAGATATTCGAGCACGGTAACCTTTGAACCGAGCCGTTGCCATACGGATCCGAGCTCGAGTCCGATGTAGCCGGCGCCAATGACCACGAGGTGCGTGGGCACCGTGGGATACGACAACGCTTCCGTGCTCGAACCGATAAGGTCGCCGTCGAACGCGACGCCTTTCAGCGGCGCGGGTATGCTCCCCGGCGCAAGGAGGATATGCTTCGCGGTGATTTCCACCGGCTCCTTGCCCGCGACAGTGACCTTCCCGGCGGCCGCGATTCGCCCGCGCCCTTCGTAGCGCGTGATCGCGTTCTTCTTGAACAATCCTTCGACGCCTTTGGTGAGCGTGCGAACCACGCCGTCCTTGCGTTTGAGCATCGTCGCAAGATCGAGTTCGACGCCGCTGACGTTAATGCCGTGCGCACGGAGATCGTTTTTGGCAACCGCGTAATGTTCGCTCGATTCGAGCATCGCCTTGCTGGGAATACATCCTACGCGCAGACAGACGCCACCCAGCAGCTTCTCTTCCTCGACGCAGGCGACGGTCAACCCTAGTTGCGCGGCGCGAATCGCGGCAACGTATCCACCGGGCCCAGCGCCGATGACTACGAGGTCATGGTTGTGTTGCGTCATGCGCCTTCTCCTCGTCCACCTTTGGCCGCCAGATCAACCGCGCGCCGAACAACAAAAACACGCCGGCCATCACGGCGACGTCGGCGACATTGAACACGCCGGTGCGCAATGGCCCCCAGATTTCGATGACCATGAAATCGATGACATGGCCGTCTCGCGTGATGCGGTCGATCATGTTTCCAATGCCGCCGCTTAACAACAGGGCAACGGCTACCACGTCAGTGATTTGCAGCGCGGTGTGCGCGAATACATACCATGCGAGCACAATCAATACGCCGCTAGTGAATACGGTGAATATCCAGAACCGCGCCGATTCGGACATCGACGCGCCCAGGCTGAGAAACGCGCCGCGATTTTCCGCGTACTGAAAGGCAAAATACTTGCCCGCGATTTCCACGCGGTCTATGGGCGCGAGTTTCGTTTGCGCGATGCGTTTCGTGGCCTGGTCGCAGCCGACCGATATCAACAGGATGGATGCGATAATCGCGATGCGCAGCTTTGGTGTGAGCGTGTGCATGATGTCGCCTACAGGTCCAGCAGCATGCGCATGGGCTGTTCGATGTATTCCTTGACGGTCTTCAGGAACGTGACGGCCTCGCGGCCATCGACGATACGGTGATCGTACGTCAACGCGATATACATCATAGGCCGGATGACCACTTGCCCGTCGCGCGCGACAGGCCGATCTTGAATCGCGTGGAGGCCGAGGATGCCGCTTTGCGGCGGATTCACAATTGGCGTGGACATCATCGAGCCGTATACGCCGCCGTTGCTGATGGTAAACGTGCCGCCTTCCAATTCTTCGAGCGTGATTTTGTTTTGCTTTGCTCGTGCTCCAAAATCCCCGATGCGTTGCTCGATGTCCGCGAACCCCAGCAATTCCGCATTGCGAATCACCGGCACCACGAGGCCTTTGCCGCTCCCGACGGCGATTCCTATGTCGTAATAGTGGTGATACAGGATGTCCGTGTGGCGGATTTCGGCGTTGACCTTCGGGAACTGCTTTAACGCCTCGACCGCTGCCTTAACAAAGAAGGACATGAACCCGAGTTTTACGCCGTACCGTTCCTGAAACTCTGCCTTGTGCTGTTCCCGCAACGCGATGACGGCGGACATATCGACTTCGTTAAACGTCGTCAACAACGCGCCCATACGCTGCGCTTCGACAAGGCGTTCCGCAATGCGCTTGCGCATAGGCGTCATCGGAACAAGTTCTTCGTCGCGCTGCCCATGCACGGCGGTAGGCGTTGGGCGCGGCGTTTCCTTCGCGATGGGTGCGGCTCCGGGTGTGGGGGCAGGTGCAGGCGATGTTAGGGCCTTGTTGTCGGCTTGCTCGACGTCTTCCTTCAGAATGCGTCCGCCCGGTCCACTGCCCGTGACGTCGCTGGGCGTCAACTTCTGTTCTGCCATCACGCGGCGCGCGGAAGGCATGATGCGGGCCGGACCTTCCAGCGCCTTGGATATGACGGGCGCCGGGGGTTTCTTCTCGCCGATTTTTGAATCCGTCACTTCGACATTTGCCTGGGCTGGGCCCGGCGCTTTCGCCTTCTTGTCGGCGGTATCCGCGGTGCCCTTGGGGACATCAGGGGACGTCTCCATGTACCCAATGACTTCGCCCACGGCGGCGCGTTCGCCTTCCTTCTTGAGAATTTTCGATATCGTTCCCGCGGAAGGCGCGGGCAGGTCTATGGTGGCCTTGTCGGATTCGAGCTCGACGATCGATTCATCCCGCGCGATGGGTTCGCCGGGTTGTTTTCGCCATGCCCCGATCTGCACTTCCGAAATGGACTCTCCCATCGGCGGCACTACTAATTCCACTGGCATTAGGATCGACTCCACTTTTGTCGCGATTGCTGGTTTCGGTTTCGGAATGGCCGTTAGCGCTGGCCGGCGCGCGCAATCCTCTGACACCAACCGGCAATCGCGTCCGCCCTATTCCGAGTACCCGAGGATAGTTCCAAACGCATTTTCAATAATCTCGCGCTGCTCTTTCTTGTGCCATCCGGGCGAGCCGGTGGCCGGGCTCGCGGAGGCGGGGCGGTACAATCCGAAAAACGGGAGTCTTCCCTCGAGTATATATCCGAACTTGCCGCGCATGCGCCGCCAGGCGCCCATATTTTCCGGTTCTTCCTGCACCCACAGCACCGGCGTGTTGTCCTTGTACAGCTTCAACACTTCGTGCAGGTCGGCGGGCTGAAGCGGATAAAGTTGTTCCACGCGCACAATTGCAACGTCATCGCGTTTCAACTTCTCCCGTTCTTCGTAAAGCTCGTAATAGATTTTGCCCGTACATAGAATCACGCGCGCCGCCGCGTCCGTGATGCCCTTTTCATCCGGCAGTATCCGGCGAAACTTGCCAGTGGCAAGATCGTCCAGCGATGACACGCACCGGGGATGGCGCAGCAGGCTCTTGGGCGTGAGTATGATCAGGGGTTTGCGCCAGGGCCGTACGATCTGTCTGCGCAACACGTGGAAAATTTGCGCGGGGGTCGTCGGGTACACGACCTGCATATTGTCTTCGGCAGTCAGCGAAAACAACCGCTCGATGCGCGCGCTCGAATGTTCCGGGCCCATGCCCTCGTAACCGTGCGGCAGCAACATGACGAGCCCGGACAGGCTGCGCCATTTGTCTTCGGCGCTGGAAATGAACTGATCGACAATCACCTGCGCCGCATTGAAAAAGTCGCCGAACTGCGCTTCCCAAATCGTCAGGCCGTCGGGGCACGCAATGCTGTAGCCGTATTCAAATCCGACCACGCCCGCTTCGCTGAGCGGGCTATTGTAGATTTCAAACGTCGCCTGCTTGGGCGAGATATGGCGCAAGGGCACGTAGAGGTCGCCGTCCTCGATATTGTGCAGCACGGCGTGCCGATGGCTGAATGTCCCGCGTTCCGTGTCTTGGCCGGTAATGCGGATACGTGTACCTTCCACCAGCAACGATGCGTAGCCGAGTGTTTCCGCGGCGGCCCAGTCTAGCGGGGCCTCCCCGCGCGCCATTGCAAGGCGTTGGTCAAGGATGCGCACGATTTTCGGATGGGGCTGAAACCCTTCAGGTACGCGCGCCTGCGATTCCAGGAGCGTCGTCAGGAGATCCTTCTCGACGCCGGTATCCGCGTCGGGCACTTCGAGGTCCGCGCCGCCCTGGAAATTCGACCAGATGCCCCGGAGCGTGCTCACGGGACGCGCCTGCTCGGTACTGCGCGCGAGGGACAATTCTGATTCGAGCATCTCCCGGCGGCGCACGGCGATTTCTTCGGCCTCGTCGCGCGTGAGCGCGCCAAGCTTGAGCATGTGCGCGAGATAGGCCTCGCGCACGGGCTGGCGCTTTTCGATATGCCGGTACAGCACCGGCTGCGTGAACGCGGGTTCGTCGCCTTCGTTGTGTCCGCGCCTCCGGTAGCAATACATGTCGACGACTACGTCGCGCCGGAATGTGCGGCGATAGTCCATTGCCACCTGGATGGTCTGGGCCACGGCTTCGGGGTCTTCTCCGTTCACATGGAAGATAGGGCTCGAGAGCATCTTGGCGATGTCCGTGGCGTATACGCTCGAACGTCCTTCGGACGGATTCGTAGTGAACCCGATTTGGTTGTTCAGAATGATATGGAGGGTTCCGCCGGTGGTATACCCCTCGAGTTCGGAGAGGTTCAGCGTTTCCTGAATGATTCCTTCGCCCGCGAACGCGGCGTCGCCATGGATCAGCAGCGCCATGCTCTTGCGGCGCTCAATGTCGTTGATGCGGTCCTGCTGCGCGCGGGTGCGGCCCAGTACGACGGGATTCACAAACTCGAGATGGCTCGGATTGAACGCGAGCGCAAGATGCACCTTGTGGCCGGTGTGTGTCACCCATTCGGTATGGTGTCCGAGGTGGTACTTTACATCGCCGATCAGGCTCGAATCCTTGTCTTCGAATTCACGAAAGATTTGACTCGGACTCTTTCCCATGATGTTCGCGAGCACGTTCAACCGGCCGCGATGCGCCATGCCGAGCACGATTTCATCGACTTTTTGCTCACCCGCTTTTTCGATGGCGAGTTCCAGTAATGGAATCAGACTTTCCGCGCCTTCGAGGGAAAATCGTTTCGCGCCGATAAATTTCTTTTGAATGAACTCCTCGAAAATCACCGCGTCCGTAAGCCGCGTGAGAATACGGAGCTGTTGTTCGCGGCTAAGTTGAAAGCGGTTCGCCGTTCCCTCGATCCGCTGGCATAGCCAGTCGCGGATTGAAAGATCATCGATATGCATGAATTGGACGCCGATGGACCGGCAATAGGTGCTGCGCAATCGCTGGATGATGATTCGAAGCGGCAGCAATTCACCCGAAGGCGCCAGCGTGCCCGCGTTGAACGGCAGCTCCATGTCCTCCGCGGCAAACCCGTGGTAAGCGGGATCGAGTTCGGGCTGGCGCGGGCGCGGCATATTCAACGGATCGATGCGCGCAATCTTGTGCCCAAGCACCCGGTAGTTGCGAATAAGGACGTCCACATGGTGTTGCATCGCGCCGGATTCGGGCGGATGCGCGCGCGTGGCAGGCAGGGGCTCTTCGTGGAACGCGGCCACGGGGGCGCTTGCCCCGTTCAGACTTAGAAAGTACGCAGTCCATTCCTGCGGCACGGATGCCGGGTCGTGAAGGAAATCTTCGTATAGTCCCTCGACGAATGCAAGGCTCAGGCTGTTGGGTTCGTTGCCCGCGCCCAACGCGCTTCGTGTGGATTCCATATCATCCTCGTTAGAACGGCGCGCACGTCGCGAGCGCGGCTCCAACCTGGAATCATACAGGAATGCGCTCCCGCATTCACCGTGACACAATTTGAGAGCGGTATTTGCCGGGCAGAACAGACCACCGGAGCGCTCCGCTCGCTGGAACGGGCGCCGCGTATGGCAAACACGGCGTCTGGAAATGCGGGGGGATCGATTACGAGCACAAGCGCGACTAGTGTCATGAATCCCAAATCCTTGGCAAAAGTCATACGCATAATCCGATCTTCAAAGTCCCCCTTTGAAGGGGGATTTAGGGGGATGTAAAGTCTGATTTCCAAACTTCATATCGAACGAATCTCAAACTCAGGACACTTGGAGGGAACCGATTTACGATTACGATTACGAGGGGATCGAGCACGAGCGAGAGCGAGCAGGAGCACGAAAATTACTGCGAGCACGAGACGTGAATTGCGCCGCATTCAATCCAAAATCTAAAATCTAAAATCTAAAATCCAAAATCGCCCTGCTGGTTAGCGGCGGCGGTGAAAAGTGGATTAGAATACAGCGGCATAGTAGGGAGGCGGTTTACATGCGTACTTTATTGGCGCTGGCATGCTGCGCGCTGGTCTTCGCGGGTGTGGCGCTATGTGATGACGAACACGGCACGGTCCGGGTGGCCGTCGCGTCGAATTTCATCACCACCCAGGAAGCCCTTGTGAAAAAATTTGCCGAAAGTTCCGGTCACACAGTAACAAGCAGCGCGGGCTCGACCGGAAAGTTGTTTGCGCAGATTTCCAACGGCGCGCCATTCGACATCTTTCTCTCCGCGGACGAGGAGCATGTCGCGGTGCTCGAAAAAAGAGGGTTGGCCGCCAAAGGCTCGCGTTTCACATACGCCATCGGACGTCTCGCAGTCTACTCGCCAGTAGTCGCGGGTATCGCAAACGGCGCCGAGGCATTGAAGGCGGCGCAGATTACGCACCTGGCCATTGCGAATCCGGAAACCGCGCCATATGGCGAAGCAGCGGTTGCCGCGTTGCGGAACCTTGATCTGTGGGACCATTTTCAGGGACGCATCGTGTACGGCGAAAACATCGCGCAAACCATGCAGTTTGTCGACAGCGGCGGCGCGGAGGCCGGCGTGGTCGCGTACTCACAGGTCCACCTTCGCGAAAAAAAACTTTATTGGATCGTTCCGGGAAAAGCTCATCCGCCGCTGAATCAGGACGCCGCCCTGCTGGAAGCGGGAACAAAAAATACCGCCGCGGCGGCCTATTGCGCGTTTCTCAAGAGCGAGGATGCTCGCCGGATCATTGCGGAGTCCGGCTACTCGGCGCCGGCCCGCTAAACCATGCCTGACGCGCAAGCATTCGACTGGACACCCGTACTCCTCACCCTGCAACTCGCCGCGGTGAGCGTTGTTGTGCTGTTGATTATGGGCACTCCGCTGGCTTGGTGGCTTGCGCGCACCAGGAACCGCGCACGTGTCGTTGTCGAAGCCCTCGTCGCGATGCCGCTCGTGCTACCGCCGACGGTCCTCGGCTTCTACCTGCTTTTTTTGCTCGGACCTCACGGCCCCGTTGGCGGGCTTTGGGAATCGTGGGGCGGGCCGCGGCTCGTGTTTTCATTTCCGGGCCTGGTCATTGGTTCGGTGCTCTATTCGTTGCCGTTCGTGGTACAGCCTATTCAGAATGCCTTTATGGCAATGGGTGAGCGCCCACTGGAAGTCGCGGCTACGCTTGGCGCGAACGCCTGGGACCGGTTCTTCTCGATTGCGTTTCCGATGGCGCGGCGCGGCGTACTCACCGCGGCTACCCTCGGGTTTGCGCACACGGTGGGCGAATTCGGCGTTGTCCTCATGATCGGCGGGAACATCCCCGGCAGCACCCGTGTCGTATCCATTGCGATATACGATTCGGTCGAGGCGCTGAATTACCCGCAGGCACACATCCTCTCGGCGGGCATGTTCGTATTCTCGTTTGCCGTATTTCTCCTCGTCTACGCCATCAACCGGCGCGCGGATACGGTATCGCGGTGAGCACGATCCGCGGCCAGTTCAAAACGGCGCCGGGCGGTTTCTCGCTCGACCTCGCATTCACTATTCCCAATGGCGGCGTGACGGGGGTATTCGGGCACAGCGGGTCGGGAAAGACGACGCTGCTCCGGTGCGTTGCGGGGCTGACGCGCGCACGCGACGCGGAACTCGTCATCGGCGACGAAATCTGGCAAGACGAGAAGCGAGACATTTTCATGCCGGTGCATTCGCGCGGTGTGGGCTATGTGTTTCAGGAAGCAAGCCTTTTTCCGCACCTTTCGGTGCGCGACAATATTCTCTACGGTTTCAACCGGCTTTCGCCCCGGCAACGCACGATCACGGTGGACCAGGCAATCGCATGGACCGGCCTCGCGCCACTGCTCGACCGGATGCCCGCGGGATTATCCGGAGGCGAACGGCAACGCGTGGCGCTGGCGCGGGCATTGTTGAGGAGCCCGAAACTGCTGCTGATGGATGAGCCGCTGGCGGCGTTAGACGAACCCGGCCGCGCGGAACTAATGCCGTATCTCGACAGGTTGCACCGGGACCTCGCGGTGCCGATGATTTATGTGAGCCATTCCCTGCGTGAACTCGCCCGCCTCGCCGACACGTTGCTCCTGTTGCGAGAAGGGCGCCTGGTGGCGTGTGGACCGCTTCAGGAAATCCTTCCCCGCGTGTACACCGATTCCGGTATCACGCACGAAGAAGTGTTTTCCGTGCTCGATGCGACCGTCGTGAGCCACGACGGCGCGTATCACCTGTCTGAACTCCAAACGGCATTCGGCACGGTGTGGGCATCGAAAATTTCCGCGCAACCAGGCGAGAGTGTCCGCCTCCAGATTGCGGGGCGTGACGTAAGCATTGGACTCGCGCGCGACACGCAGAGCAGCATCGTAAACCAATTTCCCGTACGGGTTGCCGGTATCGCGGACAGACCGCCCGGTAGCGTCGTTCTGGAACTTCGACCGGCAACGGGAGATGATCAGAATCTGCTGCTTTCGGTAATAACACGCAGATCGCGCGATCATCTTTCGTTGGAAACCGGCGCGCACGCCTACGCGCGGGTGAAGGGTGTCAGCATCCTGCGATGACCCTGAGCGATACTCGACTCCAGGCGCGAATCCGTTTAGGATTACGCCCCGAAGTAGGATAGGAATCCGTGAGTGCCTGAATTTAGTACACAAGAAATCGCCGGATGGGGCCGATGGCCGCGCATGAAATGCGCCGTGTTTCGCCCTGAGAAGCGGCGCGGTATCGCTGAAATCCTCGAACACGGCGAGCAACCCACGTACATCGCGCGCGGACTGGGGCGTAGCTATGGCGACGTCGCCGTGAACCCCGGCGGCGGTGTCATCACCACGACGCGCTTAAACCGGATGCTGACCTTCGACGAAATGGCGGGTGTGCTCGAGTGCGAAGCGGGCGTCAGTCTCGCGGAAATTCTGGAAGTCTTCGTGCCGCGCGGGTGGTTTTTACCGGTCACGCCCGGCACGAAATTCGTCACCATCGGCGGCGCGATTGCCCATGACGTGCATGGCAAGAACCATCACGTGGACGGTTCGTTCGGACAGCACGTCGATCAGTTCACCTTATTGACTCCCACGGGCAGCGTGCTCGTGTGCAGCCCGTCGGAAAATGCGCACGTGTTCTGGGCCACCATCGGAGGCGCGGGATTGACGGGTTTCATCCTGACCGCGCGCATCCGGCTGTTGCGCATTTCGAGCGCGTACATTCGCGTGGACTATCGGCAGTGTCCCAATTTCGATGCGGTGTTGTCTTCAATTCGCGAAACGGACAATCGCTATAAGTATTCCGTCGCCTGGGTCGATTGCATTGCGAAAGGGAAATCGCTGGGCCGTTCGGTGCTGATGTCCGGCGACCACGTCGACGCGGAAAGTTTGCCAGCGTCGCATGGCGATGCGTTGTCCGTTCCGTCCAGGTTGCAGCCCGGTGTTCCGTTCGATTTTCCGGGTTTCGCGTTGAACCCGTTGAGCATCGGCCTATTCAATAAATTGTTCTATGCCAGGCACCGCACGCGCGAAGGACAGATCATTGACTACAACACGTACTTCTACCCGCTCGATGCCATTCATCATTGGAACCGTATCTATGGAAAGAAAGGCTTCACGCAGTACCAGGCGACGTTTCCGCTATCGGGCGTTGAAGGCATGCGCGCGCTGCTCGAAAAAGTGAGCGCCTCGGGCCGCGCGTCGTTTCTCGCGGTATTGAAGCGCATGGGCCCCTCGAGCCCAGGCATGTTGTCGCATCCCATCGACGGATGGACCCTGACGCTCGACATTCCTATTTCCCGCGATCTGGAGCCGTTTCTTAACGATTGTGATGAAATTGTAGTGCGCCACGGCGGCCGGCTGTACATGGCAAAGGACGCATTCACCCGCGCTGAAGTTTTTGCGGCGATGTATCCCCGTTTGAAGGAATTTCAGGCGGTGAAACAACAGCTCGATCCGAACCAAAAATTATCTTCGCGGCTTGCGCGGCGTTGCGGCATCGTCGATGGAGCAATCGAACCATGAGCGCGGCCAACTCTGTCGCCCTGACCACCGCGGCCACTATAGCCGTGGGCCCGGGCACTGTCGTTGTTCTTGGGGTCACCTCGGCCATCGCGCGCGCATTGGCCGGTGAATTCGCGCGCCGCGGTCACGACCTGATCGTGTGCGCGCGAGACAGCGAGGAAACCAACGCTATCGCCTGCGACCTCGAACTGCGGCACGGCGTGCGGGTTGTCGCAAAAACTTTTGATGCTGAAGCGTTCGAGACGCATGCCGCGTTTGTCGATGAGTGTGTGCGCGATGGAAACAGTTCGCTGGAAGGTGTCGTGCTCGGCTTCGGGTTCATGGAAGAACAGCCGGTTATGCAAAAAGATTTCGCGATCGCGCGGCGCACCATCGACGTCAATGTGAACGCAACCATTTCACTTTGCGAATTGTTTGCCGCGCACCTCGAACCCATGCGCCGGGGTTTCATCGCGGGGATTTCATCTGTCGCAGGCGATCGCGGCAGACAGTCGAACTACATCTATGGCGCGTCGAAAGCCGCGATGACGACCTACCTGCAAGGGTTGCGGAATAGATTGCACCCGCACGGAGTCCACGTAATCACGTTAAAGCCCGGCTTCGTCGACACCAAAATGACCTGGGGACTGCCCCTGCCCGGCCCACTCGTCGCATCCCCCGAACGCGCCGCCCGCGACATGCATGATGCCATCATGCGCGGGAAAAATGTTGCCTACATCCCCTGGTTCTGGCGCTATATCATGCTCATCATCCGGGCGATACCGGAATGGCAATTCAAGAAAATGAAGATGTAGCTATAGCCAGTCCTGCCACGAATACACAACGGTTCCGCTTCGCAAGGCGCTTTTCGTGCCGCCGTAGACGAGTGCCTCCGCGCAATCTGCCTGGTACAGATTGAACATTCAATATTCAATCTGCATCAGGCCAATGGCTACAAGGACTTACGTTCCGCGATATACCTCTCCACCACATTTTTGAGAATCTCCAGCGGCAACGAACCGTTCCCAATTACCGCGTTGTGAAATTCCTTCAGGCTGAATTTGTCGCCCAGTTCCGCTTTTGCTTTCTCCCTCAGCTCGAGGATTTTGAGCATGCCCATTTTGTAGGCGCAGGCCTGGCCAGGCATCACGATATAGCGTTCGATTTCCGCGGAAACTTCGATTGGACCCATGCCGGTCGTTTGCATCATGTAATCAATCGCCTGTTGACGTGGCCACCGTTTGTAATGGATGCCGGTATCGACTACGAGTCGCGCCGCGCGGAAGAGTTCGGCCTGCAAGCGGCCCAAGTTTGAATAAGGGTCTTTCTGAAACCCGAGTTCCCACGCGAGCTGCTCCGCGTACAAGGCCCAACCCTCGGCGTATGCCGTAAAGGGAATCACCTTGCGGAACGTCGGCGCGTCAATCTGCTGCTGAATCGCAAGCTGAAAATGGTGGCCGGGAATCGCTTCGTGATAGGCAAGTGTGCGCATGCCCCATTTCGAGACTTCTTCCATGTTCCGCAGGTTGGCGAAAAATACACCGGGCCGCGCACCGTCAAGCGATGGTGATTCGTAGTACGCGCCGGCGGAACCCTGTTCGCGGAACTCCGGCACGCGCCGGACCTCAACACCGGCATTCGGGCGCAAATCGAATGCGTCACTCAAGCCGCCGTCAATTTCATTGATAATCGCCTGGTACTCGGCGATGCATTGCGCCCTGCCCTCGTCGCTATTGGGAAAGTGAAACTGTGGATCGTCCTGCAAGTCGCGCATGTGCTCGCCGACGGATTTTCCGGTCATCCCCAGCCCATCGAGAATCGTGCGCATTTCCGCGGTGATGCGCTCCACTTCGTCAAGGCCCAGCGCGTGTACGTCCGCGGGCGGCGTATCCGACGTCGTTTGGCTGCGCAATGCGTACGCGTAATACGCATCACCCTCGGGAAATTTCCATACACCATCGTCCACGGTTGCGCGCAGTTCCATGTCGCATAATTGAGTGTTCAATGTTTCATACGCGGGATAAACGCTTTCGGAAACCGCCTTCGCGACGCGCGCCAGCAGCGCTTCTCTATCGGCATCCGGGATTTCGCTTTTGTCCAGCTTCTCTTGAAACGCCGTGTATACGATGTTTTGTTGCGGAGGCACTCCATAAAATCCCCGCATCTCACTGAGGACCTTGGCAAACACAAATTTCGGAGGCAGGATGCCTTTTGATTCGCGCAACTTCAGTCCTTCGACGACTTGCTCCATCTTGCGGGGAAAACCATCGAGCCGGGTGATGTACTGCTCCGCGTCGTGCGCCGACCGCACTTCGTGCTTCATCGCCATGAACGTCGGCAGATCGTTTTGCACGCCAAAAAGCTGATTGACTGGGTAGTCGTGATACAGAAACGGCTTAGCCCGCACGCCATCGTCGAGGTACCACTCGAGCACGTCATAGGAAAGCTGCTGGTTCTCGTTGAGCTTCGCGCGATCGTACCGGTGCAGTGTATCGAGGTCGCGCTTGCCCTTCTCCCACATGCGCTCGCCGAACGCGGGCGACGCGTCATTTAGTTTCGCGTTGTGTCCTGTAATGCCATAGGGTTCGAGGAGCCGCACGTCGGTCAGCAGTTCGGGGTTCATCAATGCGTATTCCAGAAATACGCGCTCGAAAAAAATGCCGATGGAAAACGGCTTGAACCAAATGACGTTGACTGCCACCGCGCCCAACGCGATCATCAATACCAACCAGATTCCAAACAGCCATTTCGCGACCCGGCGAACTGCGCTCTTAGCCATGCACGCCCCCTTCCTTGTGAGTGGACGGCTATCATGCGGTCTTGGCCGCCTGGGGATCAATGGCGGTGAGCGATGATAAACGATACGGCGAATTTGCCGGAGGGGGCGTGAAGAATGCCCTAGTCACGCTGGATGGCGCGGGCAATCACTGTTTGCGCGTGGAACTTCTTTTTACCGAATCTCGCGCCATTCCGCGGGCGACTTCGATCATTTTCTTTAGGGCATGGTTTACCGCGCGTTAGTTGGGGAACGCCTTTGCCACTTCGGGATCAAGGACGATGATATTGGACTCTTTCGCCAAACGTGATGCGTACTTCCCGCGCTCTACAGATGTGAAATCAGAGCGTTTATAGCTCGGCCGCAGCTCGTCTGGCATATTTTCCTTACGCTTCTTCATATATCTTTCCGTTTCACTTTTTTGGAATCCCATTCGAATTTCATCGGTGCGTATCCGGCGGACCAGCATCTACGCCTTCACTCCCGCGCGGATCAGGTTCAGCGCGCCGCCTGCTTTGAACCATTCGATTTGGTTCCTGTTATACGTGTGGTTCACGGGAAACGAATCCGTCGTGCCGTCGCTGTGGTGCAGCACGACGGTCAGCGGTTCATCCGGCGCAAACGTTTTCAGGCCCGCGATATCGATTACGTCGTCTTCCCGAATCTTGTCGTAATCCGCTTTATCCGCGAAGGTCAGTCCGAGCATTCCCTGTTTTTTCAGGTTCGTCTCGTGGATGCGCGCGAACGACCGCACGAGGATCGCGCGCACGCCCAAATGCCGCGGCTCCATCGCCGCGTGTTCACGCGACGACCCTTCCCCGTAGTTTTCATCGCCGACAACAATCGAACCAATTCCCGACGCCTTGTATGCGCGCTGCGTCGCCGGCACTTCACCGTACACGCCGGTAAGCTGGTTCTTGACGGAATTCGCGGTATCGTTGAAGGCGTTGATCGCGCCGATGAACATATTATTCGAGATGTTGTCGAGATGGCCGCGATACTTCAGCCACGGCCCCGCCATCGAAATATGGTCGGTCGTACACTTCCCCTTCGCCTTCAACAACAACTTGAGCCCTTTGATGTCGCCGCCTTCCCACTTCGCAAATGGATCAAGCAATTGCAGCCGGTCCGAGCCTGGCTTAACGCTGACGTCCACTTTGCTCCCGTCCGCTGCGGGCGCGACATAGCCAGGGTCCTCGCATGCGAATCCCTTCTTCGGTAGTTCCTCACCCGACGGTGGCGTCAACTTGAAGGGTTTTCCGTCACTGCCCGTCAGCGTGTCGGTCAACGGATTGAAATCGAGACGTCCGGCCAGCGCCAGCGCCGTGGTTAATTCCGGTGACGTGACAAACGCATGTGTTTTCGGGTTGCCATCGTTTCGTTTGGCAAAGTTCCGGTTGAACGATGTCACAATTGTATTCGGCTGATCGTCGCCACCGCTTCGATGCCGTGCCCACTGGCCGATACACGGGCCGCACGCATTCGCAAGCACTACCCCGCCGATACTCTCGAATTCTTCCAGAATTCCGTCGCGCTCGACGGTATAGCGCACCTGCTCGGACCCCGGCGTAACCGTGTATTCCGATTTCGCTTTCACACCATGTTCGCGCGCCTCGCGCGCCACGGATGCCGCGCGCGTGAGGTCTTCGTAGGACGAATTCGTACATGAGCCGATGAGGCCCACTTCGATCTCGACCGGCCATCCTTTTTCCTTCGCAGCCGCGCCCAGCTTCGATATGGGCCACGCAAGGTCCGGAGTGAACGGTCCGTTGACGTGTGGCTCGAGTTCGCTCAGGTTGATCTCTATGACCTGATCAAAGTAGTTGCCCGGATCGCTGTACACCTCCGCATCGCCGCGCAGGTGCTCGCGCACGGCTTCTGCTGCCTTGGCCACGTCGGCCCGGTCCGTCGAGTTCAGGTAACGCACCATGGAATCGTCGAAGCTAAAGATCGAAGTCGTGGCGCCGATTTCCGCGCCCATGTTGCAAACCGTGCCCTTACCCGTGCATGACATCGATTCCGCACCCGGCCCGAAGTATTCGAGGATTGCGCCTGTGCCGCCTTTGACCGTGAGAATGCCGGCAACCTTGAGTATGACGTCTTTCGACGAGGTCCAACCGTTGAGTGTGCCCGTCAGGTGAACGCCGATCAGCTTTGGAAACTTGAGTTCCCACGCCATGCCGGCCATCACGTCCACTGCGTCCGCGCCGCCGACGCCAATCGCGATCATGCCGAGTCCGCCCGCGTTTACCGTATGCGAATCGGTGCCGATCAGCATGCCGCCGGGGAACGCATAGTTTTCAAGCACGACTTGATGAATGATGCCCGCGCCAGGCTTCCAAAACCCGATGCCATATTTATTCGAGACTGAGGCAAGGAAATCATAGACTTCCTTGTTCTGGCCAAGCGCGGCCTTGAGGTCTTCTTCGGCGCCGGCCTTGGCCTGGATCAGGTGGTCGCAATGCACCGTCGAAGGCACCGCCGTTTTCGCACGGCCCGCCTGCATGAACTGGAGCAGCGCCATCTGCGCGGTCGCGTCCTGCATCGCGACGCGGTCGGGCGCGAAATCGACGTAGGAATCGCCGCGGGTGAACGGCGATGCCGGAAACGCATTATGAAAAAGGTGCGCGTACAGCACCTTCTCCGTCAGGGTTAGCGGCCTGCCCAACAGCGTGCGCGCCTTGGCCACGCGATCCGCTAACCCCGCGTACACCTGCTGAATCATCTCCAAATCAAAGGCCATTGCTCCGTCCTTCACCGTTGCCCTGCCGCTAAATAGGGCCTATAATATCCTCTTAACGAAATGGAGTCCAACCTGGTAGTCCGATGACAATCTTTCTCCTCCTTGCCCGCTACTGCTGGATCGGGTGTTGCGCCGTAGCCCTCGTGCAACAAACCCGGCTCCTCTTCGGGCAATCTCTTGAACTGGGTTGGGTCGAGGGAGCCGTGTTTAGCGGCGCAGTATTCGCCTACAACGTCATTCGCACGGGCCCCGTCTCGCGCAGGCTTGCCGCGATTTCGGGCCTCGCCGCCGTGCTCTGCTTTCTTAACATGCCCGCCGCCGCGCAATGGACAGCCCTCGTGCCTGCCGGGATATGGGCACTTTATTACGGGGCGCACACCCCAGGAAATACCGGGTTGCGCTCGATGCTCATGATAAAGCCGCTTGCAATCGCGCTCGCGTGGTCCGCGGTGACGGTCCTGCTTCCGTTGCCCATCGAACTTTGGGGCACGGCCGTCGTACTTGCAATCGGCCGCGCCTCGTTCATTGCCGCTCTCGCACTCGCCTACGACCTCTGCGACCGGGAGGACGACCGGCGCTATGGCTTCCATACGGTCGCCACGCGTTTCGGCAAACACCGGACGCTGCAGGCCATCGACGCCGCGCTTGCCGTGTCAGCGGCCTGCGTCGCCCTTAATCTCGTGTTTGGCCATTACACCGTCGCGGCGGCGCTCGCGCTGCTGGCCTCCCTGGGGGCCTGCGCATGGGCCGTGCGCAAAGTAATCTCCGGCGTTCCCTTGCTTTCCGCCCAGAAAATGCTGATCGACGGTCTCATGGTCGCCCAGTTCGCACTCGTGTTCATCGAGACTTCCCTCGTCCCCCACGCCGCCATCGTCGCTTGATTGCCGGCTGCCCATTCGGGAATTGCACCCTCGACAAATGGGTTTTGGTAGTGCAAAATGTGTGTTGCGGTATTCAATGTGCGGTTCTAGCGGGGAAACCATCTTTAGCAAGGAGGAATTCGGAATGGCGTACGATCACGATGAAATTGAAACGGGCAAGGCAACTGGTTGGTGGAAATCGCTCGCGGTAATCACCTGCCTGTGCTTCGTGTGCGTGGAAGTCTGGGCCGCTGCCGCGCTCGCGCTGGACCCCGAGAGCGGTGTGACGGGCCACGGCATCGGCGTTGACGAAGCGACTGCAAGCGCCGCGGCAATTGCGGACTGCGCCAGCAACGGTTCTGACAATCCCGAATTCTGGTTCGGGAACGAGAACGGCGGTTGGGGCGCGGTGGCCTTCTCCGATGAAGGCGGAGGAGCATGGTGGCTCGGCGGTTCGCTCGGGTACAACAAAAAGAAAAAAGCCAAGCGCGTAGCAAAGCGCGAATGCCGCGACTCCGGCGGCACAAACTGCCAAATCGTCGATCTCTTTGAAGACACTATCGGGAAAGCCGGCGGGGAAAAAGGCAAAAACCGCGGCAGCTCATTCAGCGCGTCATCGAACTAAAAGTATTCGTGCGCGAAAAAGGCCAGCCCGCAACCCGGCTGGCCTTTTTCAATTTTCTGCGAGCCTATTTGGACTGCGGCGGCCCCCAAGGCGCTGCTTTGGCTGCTCATCACAGATGGCCTTCCCTTACCATGCGCGCACGAAGTCATAGACCATAAACAGCCAAAGCGGTGTCTACGCTATCCGCTCCGCCACCGCAGTCCAAATAGTCCTCATTCCAAACACCAGGTTTTAGTAGAAAGCCTATTTAGACTGCGGCGGCCCCCAAGGCGCCGCTTTGGCTGCTCATCACAGATGGTCAACCCTTGTTGTGCGTACACCCCTATGAGCAAGCACCGCCGGGAAGCACTCCCTCACTTCCTCACTTCCTCACTCCCTTTCTTCCCCACAGTGCAACACCCTGCCCTTAATCATTGAAGGCTTTTATCGGCGCCCAACGCCCAACCAGCCCAGGAGGAACCCCAGTCATGTCCAATAAATGGATTGCCGCCGCCGCTGTAACACTCGTCGCAATCGTGTCCCTTGCCGCGGTCGGCCCAACCCCACGCTACATCGAAGAACTCGTCATAGGCGGCGGCATCGCAGATTCCATCGACGGCGGAACCGACATCGACAAATCCGGCAACATCCAAACCACCGGGAAACTCACCACCGGAGCATCCTCAACCGCGCGCGCAAGCATCTCCTTGCCCCACGGCACTGCTCCCACCACCCCGGTAAATGGCGATCTCTGGACAACCACCACCGGCGTCCACGCCCAAATCAACGGCGCCACAACCGGACCACTGCTCACCAATAGCACCATCCCCTGGAATACACCCGGCGCCATCGGCTCCACAACACCGAACTCCGGCACATTTACCAATGGCACTTTCACCGGATCAATATTTATGTCAGGCAGCAATGCAAATTTCGACGCGAATGGAACAGCAGCACAATTACAGTTTTTTCACACACGTTCGTCCGGAAATGCAAGCGTTCGCTTTCAACCGGTTCCACAAGATGGTGTTGGTCAAGCTTCGGTCGATTTTTTCCGATCAACAAGCACATCAGGATATGTTGGCTTTCTGCTTAGACGCGGAGACGGAACGGCAACCAGTGTTTTTGAAGTTAAAGCTGGAACAAACCCGACTACTTATCTTCGCAACAGTAGCGGTGCAAGCAAATTTGAAGTTGATCACAACTCCGGCAACGCGGTTTCTTCTGGCGATGCCATAATAAAAGGCGGGGATGTTACTGCAGGAGAAGATAGCATTACACGAGGAATTCTTACACTGACGCGAGGAGACGGGGGCAATACGCCTGGCAGTATAAAACTTGCGTCGCCGAATGGGACAATTTGGTATCTGTTCGTCGAGGATGACGGCACTTTAAAGGTCAATTCCACTCTACCGACCGCAAATGGAGATGGTGCGGTGATAGGTTCTCAATTTTGATAGAAGGCTCCTATTATTCTGGATCCGGGTGCCAGATTCTAATTACATCGTTGTATGCAAGAATGCGCCAGCCACGCATTTTTTCGATTACAAAATCGTACAACTGGTCAATTGTCGGATAGCCATTGTCGCCAGTGAATTCTCGAGCATCATCAATTAGGATCATATGGCCATGGACGCCATGATTAATGATTGCATCTAATTCCTGCATAATAGGTGAATCAAGTTCGCCCCGGGCGGTTACGCCTGCCGAATAATGAGCGTCAAGCCAAAACAGTGTTGGCCTGGTGAGATTGCTGAGAACTTGACTAAGCTTTTCCCCGCTGTCACCTTGATGAATCGTTATTCGCGGATCATGAGTGAATCGCAGAGTCGCATCCGATGCAAGTCTCTCGCTGAGTTCGATGGAATGTACCTCATCGAATAGGTGCCTTGTTGCCTGAATCGTATCGCCTTTATACGTTCCAGTTTCAACGAAAACCTTCAATTCAAACCGACGCGCATATTCTTCAATTGTACGTATTTTTAGTTTTTTTGGCACGGGTATGCCGACGCCAGCTCGATATGCCTTGTAAACCGTATAAATATAATGCGGGAACGTCTGCCAATAGATCGCTTGCAGTCTATTCTTCAATTTCATATACCTACCTCACGTTCAGTTAAAGCCGCGTGGTCTTCGCGTAATTTCATCACGGCACTCAAGACATGCTCCACTTCTATCGTATCAATACAATTATCACCTACTCCCAAATCGCTAAAGTAAGGCATGTTGAAGTAGGGCGCGTATTCTGCCGTGGAACTCAGAACCGACGACGGACATAACCACGGCCCCACTCGAATGGGATCAGTAGGACCAAAAAGCGCAACGACAGGGACACTCAACGATGAGCAAAGATGCATCGGCAAACTATCGTTGGTAACCACTGCGGCGCATCTCTGCAATACAGCTGCAAAATCCAATATATCAATATCATTGACTACGGCGAAACGTTCATCGACAACCGCCTTCTGCAATGCATTGGCTTCCGCCGTTTCGTGCGGGCCGCACACCGCCATGATCTGTACGGCGCGATCCATCGACAACACCTCTTTAACTAAACGAGCGAATTTTTCGATTGGCCACCTTTTGTCACGAGCCCAATCGCGACAACCAGGACAAATCCCTATTATCGGCACTTTCTCGTCTATTCGTTTATCTTTCAGAATTCCTTGTGCTCTCATGATGTACTGAGCAGGAATATTGAGTTCCATTCGGGCATTGCATACGGGAGAATTTGTGATGGCTCTTAACAAATCAAGGTTTGACACACAGTCATGTTGATGCAAATAAGGAACTATGTGACTAAATAAAAACGTATAATCATCTTCTCGCCGAAACGGATAGCCGTGAATCACTGTAGTTGGAATCTTCGACAGAATAGGGCGCAATCCACTTTTAATGTCAATTGAATTAACGGCGAGTAGCGCGATGTCGTACCGAGCTTTTCGTAATTGCACGATGACAGATAGATAGTTGGAGCCCATTATCTTTCCAAATCTACCGCCCCAATTGGATTGCACGGAACGATCTTCCATAATTGCATTTACATTTGAATTATGTCGCAAAAGCGTAGCTGCGGCCGAAGTCGTGTAAACGTCGATCATTGCATGCGGATAAATCCTTTTTACTTCAGCAATCAGTGGAGTCGCCATGAGCGTGTTTCCAATTCCGCCCAGACTTTGAATGAAAAAGCGAGGAGCTTCCGAGAAACTAGTGCTATCCTGTCTCCGCTTTTGACCGGTGATACACCTTGCAATGGCAAGAGCCGATTTCTTTAAACGACCAGAGGGAGGGTAGAGAATCGGAATTGGATTTCTATTTGCCTCGGAGATTACTTTCCCGATATGTTTATCGGATTTTCCCATGCGGATTAACCTGCAACCTTCCTCACGATTCTCAAAATAATTTGTACGCCGTTTGCCACCTCACGTGGAATTGCAACGGAGATTTTTCGAGTGATTAGCAATGAGTTTAACACCCATAAGCTGCGGAATCCCAATGCGTGCCTGAGTGGTATTAGATTCGGGGGCACGGGTGCGATTTTGCTGGCCCAGGTCAGACAGAAACTTCTTGATAACACGATTGCGTACTCGCCAAACCTGCGTCGAAGCGGGCACCCTGTTTAGACCAAAACCGCGGCCCCATCCGTAGCGACCATATCTGTCGCACTACCCGAGGAGGCGTTTTTGCATTGGCCGCCGGTTTCAGGATGCGTTCCCATTTGGGGTATGCTCTCGGCCTTGAGCGCGCACCGCCATAGTGATCAGCCCGTACCACCCGCAGTGTTGGGCGTTTAGCTGTGCCGCGTCTTCTTCCCAAGTCCGTGATTTGTTGGCGCGAAGGCTACACGCGCGCGTTGGTTGCGAAGGACATCATTGCGGGGGTAACGGTGGGGATCATCGCGCTGCCGCTGGCGGTGGCGTTTGGCATTGCGTCGATTCCCGAATCTGTTGCGGCGAGCGAGGGCGTCTCCCCGCCCGCGGTGGGCCTGTACACCGCGGTCGTCGCAGGGTTAATTGTAGCGGCGTTCGGGGGTAGCCGGGTCCAGGTGGCGGGACCGACAGGGGCGTTCATCGTCATTGTGTACAGCATCGCGGCGCGCCACGGGTTTGCGGGCCTTGCAACGGCGACGCTGATGGCGGGCGCGATCATGATCGTCATGGGGCTCGCCCGGTTCGGCGCGATGATCAAGTTCATTCCGTACCCGGTGACGACGGGTTTCACTTCGGGCATTGCGATCATTATTTTTTCGACGCAGATGCGCGAATTTTTCGGATTGCGGATCGAGGCGATCCCTGCGGAATTCGTCGCAAAATGGGGGGCGTACGCGGCCGCGGCGCACACGTTTCAACCTGCAACCCTTGCCGTTGGCGCGAGTTCTCTGTTGATGCTGGGCCTGATGCAGCGGTTTGTAAAG